>CANFXV010000012.1 GCA_947451115.1 Bacteroidota bacterium | reverse complement strand
TTTATAATTGATTGTAGTATATTGAATAAAAATAATACCATGGTAGAAATTGTACGCGTTAGCAATGAAAAAGACTTAGAAGCAATTCGTTTGTTACAAAGAGAAAATTTAAGGGTATTAATTGGCGAAGAAGAAGCTGGTAAAGAAGGATTTTTGACTGCAGAATATACCATGGAAACCTTGCAACAAATGCATCAGTTTCAGCCTTCCATTATTGCTAAGGATGGTGATAAAATTGCTGGCTATGTAATTGTCACTACTAAAGAGAGTTATGGCCAACACCCATTACTAGACAGTTTATTTGATTCCATTGATGCTTTGAATTATAAAGATGCTTGTTTAAAAAACATCAATTACATTTTAGTAGGCCAACTCTGTGTTGGCAAAGCTTATAGAGGTATTGGGTTAGTCCAAAAAATGTATACTTATTATCAACAAAGTTTAAGCAAAGAATATCAATATTTAATTACCGATGTAGCGCAAGAAAATCCAAGATCTATCAAAGCGCATTTAAAAACTGGATTTCAAATTATAGATACCTTAAATTATGGTGGTATTGGTTGGGACATCGTACTTTGGGATTGGAGAAAATAAAAGATCAAAATTATACAATGAAATTATTATCCTTTTTGAGTGTATTGCTATTGATTACGCTAAGCATCCATGCGCAAGTTAAAAAAGTGGACTTAGTTATTCGTAATGTCAATATTGTAGATGTTGTACACAACAAAATTATTGCCCATCAAACCATTGCCATTCAGAAAAATAGAATTACGGCCATTGGCAATAGCTCCATCAACAAACAATATATTGCTGCTAATACCATTGACGCCACTGATAAATACATGCTACCCTCTCTTTGGGATATGCATGTTCATTTTGGCGGAGATACCTTAAAAGAAGAAAATAAAATATTGCTTCCCTTGTTCATCGCTATGGGAATTGGTCATGTAAGAGACTGCGCTGGAGACATCAGCTTGGAAGTTTTAGACTGGAAAAATCAAATCGCCAATGGAACTTTACTAGGGCCAACTATTTTTACCTCTGGCCCAAAATTAGAAGGGATTAATTCCATCTGGCCAGGGGATTTGGAAATTGGAACTGAGTTGGAACTATCGGATGCATTGGATTCCTTGCAAAAATTAAAAGTAGATTTTATTAAAATAACCGATAATACCTTAGCGCCAGCTTTATTTTTAAAAAGTATTATTGCGGCAAGAAAAAGAGGTTGGAAAGTAACTGGACATGTACCCGCCACCATGAATGTGGACGTTTTTTCAAAAAATGGCTTGTCTGCGATTGAGCATATTGGTTATTTACAAAGATCCGCTTCTAAATTTGAAGACAGCATTACTAAATTAAGAGCAGCCAATAAAATTAGTAGCAAAGAAGCCAATGAACTTTACTTAAATAGTTTTGATAGTGCTATAGCGATGGTAAAATTTAAACAACTAGCTGCCAATGGCACTGCCGTTGTTCCGACCATCAATGGATCCTTTATAACTACTTATTTAGACCAAACTAGTCATATGCAGGACGACTACTTAAGGTATTTAGGACCTGCCTTAAAAAGAACTTACAACTGGAGAATAGACAGAGCGGCTAAGGACAATGCAGCAGCCATTGAATTTAGACATAAAAATTTTGAAGCAGGTGCTCGCTTACTTCCCTTACTTTATAAAAGTGGCGTGACCATTTTAGCTGGAACAGATGCTGGTTATTTAAACTCTTTTAATTATCCTGGATTAGGCATGCATGATGAATTGGCCATCATGGTCAAATACGGACTAAGTCCGCAACAAGCATTGATTTGTTCGATAGTCAATGGGCCTGCTTTTTTCAATCAATCCAAAGCCTATGGTTCCGTTACAATTGGTAAAAATGCAGACTTATTGTTACTCAATGCAAATCCATTAATGGATATAAATAACACCAAAAAAATTGACGCAGTGGTGAATATGGGAAAATACTTAAGCAGGAAAGAGCTGGATGAAATTTTATCAGCCACTGCAGAAAAAGTTAAGCTCTTGAAATAGGCCTGGTCAAACAAGTAGGGCCACCCCCGCCTTTCACACTAATTTCTGCACCTTCATATTCAATTACTTTGCAACCGGCTGCTTCTAATCGGGATTTAGTAATTGGATTGCCTTTCACCATTAAACAAGTGCGAGGCGCTAAGGCAAGTACATTACAACCCATGCTATCGAATTCCGATTCGGGTACTTCTACTAGTTCGTAGCCACGAGCGATTAATTCATTTCTAAATACTATTGGAATTAATGGAGAATATACTACAGCTAAATTAGCTGCAACAGGACTTAATACCGACATCAAATGAAATACATCGGAAGGTCCTCTATAATGTGGCATTGGCACAGTAATCACATCCACACCTAATGGCTTTAATAAGGCAGTTATTTGTCGAATGCCTTCTTCATTGGTTCTATACGTATGGCCCACTGCCAAAGTCTTTTCATCTAACCAAGCTACATCACCACCTTCAATTGTTCCTGGTGCTGTAATCACCCCAAGCACCGGTATACCATTGTCTTCAAAAGCCTTTTTTTGTGCAATTGGTTCGTTTTTACGTCCTTCCTTACCCATCGTACAAATAATCATGCCTTTACTGGTAGCAATAGAGGCATCTCTGCAATAAATGGAATCCATATTCACAGCATCATCTTCAGGAAAATAAAAAATTTCCGCACCATGCTCTTTTAAAATTTTTTCAAACGCTTCATATTCAGCAAGTGCTTTATCAATTGCTGGTTTACCTAAATAGTTCAAGGCTTCCCAATGTTTGGAGACATGGGCATCATCCATAAATGCAGCGGCTGCTTTTTTAATAAACAATGAACTTAGTTTGCCTGATTCAGAATGCGCACGCATAGGGTTTAAATTATAGTGGGTGTAAAATTATAAATTTTTATCTCTTTTGGCTACTGCAAAAACATAGATAGGTACAGCACTCATGGTTAAGAAAAATCCCCAGAAAACAGTTTCCTGTCCAAGACCTAACATGATCCACAAACAAAAAACAAAGGTCATGGTAGCAAGCAATAATGCTGCTATGGAATATTGATTAGATTTAAATGGCAGTTTAAACCTCAAAATAATATAAGAGGCCGTACAAAAAAAATAAGGAATTAAAATGGTAGAAGTAGTCATTAAAATTAAAAACTTAAACTGCTCCACCAAGCCCTTGGTGTAATTCATACACATAAACAAAGAAACAAATACACTTGAAATAACTACCCCTAATACAGGTACGCCATTTTTATTTTTTCGTGTAAATAATTGTGGAAACAATTTATCCTTGGCCACTGCATAGGGCAACTGTCCTTGAATTAAAATGTATCCATTCAATGCACCAAAGGCAGCGATAGCTACTCCTGCACTCACCCAGTATTCCGCCCCATGGCCCCAGATTAAAACTGCTGCATCTGCAAAAGGGGTTACACTATTTTTTAATTGCGCGGCTGGAATCATACCCATGATACTTACGGTACTTAATATATATACCACGGTGGCAATTAATGTCCCCAAGGTAGTGGCCTTGGCCACCGTAGCTGCAGAATTGGCCACACTGCCCGATGGAATGGTGGCACATTCAATACCCAAAAAAGCAAAAAAGGTTAAAGTAGTGGTGGCTGTGATGGCTGCAATCGTAGAAGTTCCACTTGAATTAAATGGAAGAAAATTTTCCCAATGGATATAAAATAAACCTACCAATCCAATTAAAATAATGGGCACAATTTTTAAAATTGTCGTAATCAATTGCACTCTACCAGAAGTGACGATACCTAAGGAATTAATCCAAGTTAAAAACCAAATCGTGGCTAGCCCTGTAACAATAGCTAAGCTGGTATTGCTTGCCAAGGCTGGAATAAAAGTACTTAGGGCACTTACAAAAGAAACCGTAATGGCTGCATTGGTACACCAAACTGAAACCAAATAACCCCATGCTACTAAGAATCCTGCAAAATCACCCAAGCCTTTTTGAGAATAAGCAAATGGTCCTCCATCTGCTGCAGGCAATAATTTACTTAGATGCGCAAAAACTTTGGCTATAAAAAATGCACCAATGGCAGAACATACCCATCCAATTAAACTAATGCCTCCAAATCCAGCCAAGGTAGCAGGCATCATAAAAACACCTGCCCCAATCATATTACCGACTACCAATGAGGTACTTGTCCATAAGCCTAGTTTATTGTCTGGCGATGAGTTCACTAAATATGTCTGTTGATGATATTTTCAAGATGCTCTTGTTGTCCACTTATTGCTACTGGTTCTCCTTTTTCTATTGCATAGGCTTTTAAATCTTCCAAGCTTAATTTTCCTTCTTCAAATTCTTTTCCTTTACCAGCATCATAAGAAGCATATCTATTGGTGCGAATTTTCTTGTACTCGGATTTTTGTAAAACCGCATCTGCCGTAATCAGTGCACGCGCAAAAGTATCAATACCTCCAATATGTGCATGGAATAAGTCTATAGGATCTGTTGAATTTCTTCTGCGCTTGGCATCAAAATTAATTCCGCCCCCTTGAAATCCACCCGCTTCTACAATGATCAACATAGATTCTACCAATTCATTGATATTCGTAGGAAACTGATCTGTATCCCATCCATTCTGCGTATCGCCTCTATTGGCATCAATGCTTCCTAGCATACCAGCATCTACAGCCACTTGTAATTCATGTTGGAAAGTATGACCCGCTAAAGTAGCATGATTCACTTCGATGTTTAATTTGAAATCATTCAGTAAATCGTATTGTCTTAAAAATCCAATCACTGTTTCACTGTCATAATCATATTGATGCTTAGTGGGTTCGCATGGCTTTGGTTCGATAAAGAAAGTTCCTTTGAAACCATTTTTTCTTGCATAGTCCTTTGCGGTATGTAAAAATTTAGCCAAATGCTCTTTCTCTCTTTTCATATTTGTATTCAACAAGGTCATGTAGCCTTCGCGTCCTCCCCAAAAAACATAGTTCTCTCCGCCCAATGCAATGGTTGCATCTAAGGCTCCTTTTACTTGTGCAGCAGCATGGGTCAATACATGAAAATCAGGATTGGTAGATGCACCATTCATGTAACGCTTATTGCTGAACACATTAGCAGTGCCCCATAATAATTTTACGCCGCTGGCATCCTGCTTCTCTTTCAAATAGGCAGTCAATGCTTGCATGCGTCTATCGTTTTCTTTTACATCATTCGTATGATCCACAACATCTACATCATGAAAACAATAATAAGGCAAACCTAATTTGGTGATAAATTCAAAAGCAGCATCGGCTTTGTCCTTGGCACGTTCTACTGCATCACTATGTTCATTCCAAGGATAAATTAAAGTAGGCTCTCCAAAAGGATCAGCCCCATTTCCAACAAAACTATGCCAATAAGCTACTGCAAAACGCAACCATTCTTTCATGGACTTGCCTGCGACTATTTTATTTTCGTCATACCAACGATAGCTCAATGGATTATCACTGTTCAATCCTTCAAATTTTACGGCGCCAATGCCTTTAAAAAATTCTTTTTTACCTAGTACTACTGACATACAATTTATTTTTATAGTTTTTATTAATTATTTAGCAAATGTTTTTCTAATTGATTTTTCCAATCTGCATAAAGTGCATCATACTGCGCTACCTTAGTTGGCTCGATGATTTGAATGGGCTTGAAATCGGAAAAAGCTTCGGTAGCATTTTTGTAAATTCCCGATCCAATGCCTGCGCCAATGGCCGCGCCCACACTTCCGTCTGAATGATAGAGGGCCACTGGCACCCCAGTTGCATTCACAAAGGCCTGGCTGAACATTTTACTCAAAAACAAATTTGCATGACCAGCTCTAATAATGCTTGGTTGCAAATTATTTTCACGCATAATGTCTAAGCCATATCTAAAGGTAAAGGCAATGCCTTCTTGTGCAGCATTAAAAATATGTGCTGCTGTATGTTTGTTTAAATCGATGCCCGCGAACTGTGCACCTAAAATTTTATTTTCAAAAATGCGTTCTGCTCCGTTGCCAAATGGAAATATTTTTAAACCTTCACTACCAGCTTCAATGCTTGAGGCGGCCTGATTCATTTGATTGTAATCGTAATTCACACCCACCATTTTTTTCACCCAGCTATTTAAAATACCTGTTCCATTAATACACAATAACATCCCAATTCTATTGGTCTCGGCAGTATGATTCACATGCGCAAAACTATTGACACGAGATTTTAGGTCATAGGATAAGGTATCCCCCACGCCATAAATAACACCAGAAGTGCCTGCAGTGGCTGCTACTTCGCCCGGTGCCAATACGTTTAAAGAAAGGGCATTGTTGGGTTGGTCTCCTGCTTTATAAGTAACTGGAATTCCTGCCTTTAAGGATAAAGCGCTGGCCACAGATGCTTGCAAAGCCCCATGGTGACTAAATACTTCTTGAATTTTTGGAAAAAAAGAAGCGTCAAATCCAAAATAGTCTAGCACCGATTTCGAAATTTCTTTGTTTTTAAAATCCCAAAAAATGCCTTCTGACAAAGCAGCGATTGTTGTGGTTATTTCTCCTGTCAATTTCATGGCAATAAAATCACCAGGCAACATTATTTTATCTATTTGCGCATATACGGCTGGTTCATTTTCTTTTACCCAAGCCAATTTTGAGGCAGTAAAATTTCCAGGAGAATTCAATAAATGTGCTAAAGCTTTTTCATGCCCGATAGCATCAAATGCTTTATGGCCATAGTCCACCGCACGACTATCACACCAAATGATACTGTCTCTTAAAACATGTTGATTTTTATCTACCAAGACTAGTCCATGCATTTGATAAGCAATACCAATGGCAGCAATGGATTGAGGCTCATAAGAAGGATCAATTTTTTTAGCGGCAGCATGTAATTTTAAAGCGCCTTTTTGTACCTGCTCCCACCAGGTATTAGGTGATTGTTCGGCCCAACCTAGTTGTTTGGAAACAATGGCATTTTCCGTATCTGGAAATTGAACTGTAGTTATGTTTTTTTGCGTTGCCGCATCCACCAAAGACAACTTAATAAAAGAAGTGCCTATATCAATTCCTAATAAATACATAATGTTAGAATACTTTTTAAAAACAGTACAAGTTTTTGAATGCGATTTTTACTGTCTCTAAAACTAAGAAATAAATTATTAGTATGTGCAATTAATACGAATTCTTATACCATTGGTATTATTTTTCCCACTGAGTTGGTTTAAGCGCAGGATCATTTTCTTTCTTTAAAAAATCGGCGGCGGCTAGTGAGCTAGAAGTCCAGTCCATGATTGCTTCATTGGGCACGGTCTCAATTGGTGTATGCCAGGAATTGGAGGTTTCGTTATAGGCTAAATTAGTTTGCGCACTATAACAGGAAATGATGGACCACCTTGGACTATTGGACAAATTGGCCTCCGAACGATGTAAAATATTGCTATGAAAGAAAAGGGCATCTCCAGCTTCGATTTCAACATAGACTAAGTCCATGGTTTTCAATGCATTATCAACCATTATTTGGTCGGCACCTACTTGTTCCCCTGCAAAACCATGGTTGACCCTGCCCATTTTATGAGAACCTTTAATCACCTGAATACAACCATTTTCTTTATTGGCTGGGGTTAAAGCTACCATCACACTAATCAACTGATCAGGAAACATGAACTGATTTTTGTACCAATACCCATAATCCTGATGCCATTCCCAAGCGCCACCCACCTTGGGTTCTTTTTGCATCAATTTAGAATGAAAATGGCAAACCGGAGCTCCACTATTTAATAATTGTCCTACCCCCGCCACCATTCTTTCGCTTCTAGTTAAATAACCAAAAACATCATTGCCTGGCGTGAACCACAAGGATAGCCTTGTTTTTTTTCCGGTTTGATCATTTAAGTCCAAGGCATTTTTCGCCATCGCATCATCTTGTAGGGCCGTGGTATATAATTTGTCTACTTCTGCCTGAGTGCAAAAATTTTTCACAATCAGGTATCCATCTCTATGGTAAGCTTCAATCTGTGCAGTAGATAAAAAAGTACTTGACATCTTAGTATATTTTTGATTTGGTTGGATACAATGGTTCTTTAAATATAATAAACTTAGTAGGAGAAATGAAAAGTTAGCTATTTTTTTATCTAAATTGAGGGGAGTAAAATTTAAACAATGAAACCCATAGTAAGTATTTGCGCATTTCTTGTACTAAGCATTCATGCATTGAGCCAAAAGACGGTGCTGCTCGCAAAAAATTTAATTGATGGAACAGGAAAAATAATTGCAAATCCAGCCGTTGTAATTAGTGATAATAAAATCATTGCCATAGACAACAAAGAAAATTTACATCTAAGTAAATATGGCAATGGCTTTGTGATTATAGATTTAGGTGATTATACCCTTTTACCTGGGCTGATTGATGCGCATGTGCATCCAGACAATAGTTCAGATGATTATCAAGTAGGACATTTACGCGCTAGTTCTGCAGCCAAAACCTTGACGGGTTTAAAAGCAGTGCAGGACTTACTTTCCGAGGGTTGGACTGCCCTTCGTGTTGCAGGTGATGAGGATGTTGGCTTCGCTAATTTAGAAATAAGAAATGCGATTAATAAAGGACTTTTTCTGGGGCCGCATATTTATGGGGCTGGTCATTATTTATCTGTGACTGGTGGAGGTGGTGATATCAACTTTATTTCTTACGAACAAAAAATTATTCCCGACGGATTAATTGTAGATGGCCCAGAAGAAATAAGAAAAGCCATTCGCACCGAAATAAAAAATGGAAGTGATTGGATAAAAATTTTAGTAACAGGTGCCTTTATGACCACAGGCGATAATCCACAAAATGTTCATTTTAGTCCAGAGGAATTAAAAATGGCAGTAGAGGAAGCTGGCCGTAGAGATGTTCCTGTAATGGCCCATGCACATGCTACTGAGGGTATTAAGCAAGCTGTGAAGGCAGGGGTTAGAAGTATTGAACATGGCTCGTATATGGATGAGGAAGCCATTGATTTAATGGTGCAACATGGTACTTATTTAATACCCACCTTAACCATTGATTTGTATTTCAAAGAAAAGCTAGCAGACAGCAAAGCCTTAGCCAAGGCCATTGCACTGGCCAAAGATTCTAGAGAAGGTATGTATGAAAAATTACGCTTGGGTGTAAAAAAGGGACTGAAGATTGGCCTGGGTACCGACTTTATTGGTTGGCCAGCCAATTATTCGGCGCGTGAATTTGGTGAATTAATTAAAATTGGAATGAGCCCAATGCAAGCCATTCAAGCTGGTACAATCGTGAATGCACAATTGTTAAATAAAGACAAAGAAATTGGTTCTATTGAAATTGGCAAATTCGCTGACATCATTGCAGTAAAAGGAGATCCATTAAAAGATATCTCTGAATTACAAAGAGTAAAATTTGTGATGATGGGTGGTAAAGTGGTCAAAAATGAAAAAATAACAAACCCATAAAATTATAAAAAATACATTTAAAAATTTAAACCATCAACTATGTTACAAATCAAAAAAAATGCAACTCATTGGATCTTCTCACTTGCCCTGCTTTTGGTTTTTTCAACCATTGGACAAAGTCAAGTACTATCTAGTGAAGTAATAAAAAGTCCGAAATTCGATGATACAAAATTAGCGCAAATTGATGCCGAGGTAAATAAATATGTGAGCAATCATTGGCTGACTGGCACCAGTGTCATTGTAGTGAAAGACAATAAGGTAGTGTATTACAAAGGCTTGGGCTATGCCAATGCAGCTAGTAAAAAACCAATGCCTGCCAATGCCATTTACCGCATCATGAGTCAAACCAAGGCCATCACTAGTTTAGCCGCATTGCAATTGGTAGATCAAGGTAAAATTAATTTGGACCAAAATGTATCTGATTTTATTCCAACTTTTAAAAATCCAAAAGTATTGGACCATTTTAATGCTAATGATACCACTTATACTACGGTTGCAGCAAAAAGAGAAATTACCATTCGTGATATTATGACGCATTCTTCTGGTATTGATTATGCGGGTATTGGTTCTAAAAATATGATTGCCATTTATGCAAAAGCAGATGTAGCTTCTGGCTTAGGTAAAAGCAATGGGACTTTATTAGAAAAAATGACCAAGCTTGGTACTTTGCCTTTAGTACATCAACCTGGTGAAAAATTTACTTATGGATTAAATACAGACTTATTAGGATGCATTGTTGAAATTGTAAGTGGTACTAGCTTAGAAAATTATTTTCAAAAAAATATTTTTGACCCATTGGGTATGAAGGATACTTATTTCAATGTGCCTGCGGCCAAGGGCGACCGTTTACCAACGGTGTATACCGAAAATGAAGCCAATGAAATAATAGAATGGGGGCCCACTTTTAGAAATTTAAATCCTAATTACCCATTAGTACCAAAAACATATTTCTCAGGAGGTGCGGGTTTGTCTAGTACAGCCTATGACTATGCGATATTTTTGCAAATGCTTTTGAATGGTGGAAAATACAATGGCAAACAAATTCTATCGCCACGTACAGCTGCCATCATGGTGAGCCCTCAATTAGATTTTAAATACAATGGGGTAGATGATTTTGGTTTAGGCTTCTCCTTGACTTCCGAGAAATCAGCCAATTTGAATGCAAGAAATAAAGGCTCTTTTGCTTGGGGTGGTTATTATGGTACCACTTATTGGGCCGATCCTAAAGACAATTTAATTGTACTAATTATGACGCAACATAGCCCTAATTCACATGGTGACTTAGCGGGTAAAATTGAAAGGATCATTTACGGAAGTGAGCTAAAATAAAACGATTGCTCCCTTTAATAAAAAAGCCATTGTAGCAATTTCCTACAATGGCTTTTTTATTATTCGTATTTTTTATGCTTCTAAACTCTTGGCAAGATCTGCCTTACTCCATTTTTTTGTTTCTTCAATCCAAGCGCCCGTATGTTCAGAAATATTCATTAGAATGTCCCAGGCTTGATTCATTAGGCTTTTTTTGATGGCTGTATTTTTGTAATTCTTATCCAATTCTATTTTCCCCACAATTTCTCCATTCAATAAATAAGCCGTTTTATTAAAAATCTTGCCCACTACTTTTTTATTTTTTCCAAAAAAACAATCTCCAATTAATATACCAATTACATGCTCTTGACTCGCATCCAATATCATCATGTTTTGAATGTAACCCACCGTTTCTTTGTTTTGGTTTTGTATTAAATACATAATGGCAATCGTTTATTTATTTATTGTAAGCGTATCGTCGAAAATTAATTAGAATTGGTAGGTATATTTTGCATCAATATAGCTACAATGTCTTCTGTTGAATGTGTTAGCTTGAACTGAATTTTATTTTCTGCGTTTACCCAATCTTTAAACACTTGATGAAATTTTGAGTCAATTTTTTTAATTACAGTAACGCCTAATTTTTTCATGGCTGCCGCATTGCATTCTTGTTCAAAATGATTTAAGATAGGAATACTTAACACTTTCTTATTTAAATACATGGCTTCTGCAGGCGTTTCAAACCCCCCAGCAGTAATGATGCCATCGCATCTAATTAAACTACTGGTGAAAGAAGTATTATTAATTGGATAAAAGCTAATGTTCTTAAAATTGGTTATTTGAGATACTTCTTTTGTAAATACTTCAAAATGGAACTTAGGTTGTTCCAATAGATAGGGTATTAAAAATTCAGAAGAATACTGCGGCAAATACACCGATATATGTCCCTCATTACTTGCCGTCGCATGCACTACTTCATCTTTAATAATAGGATTGTAAATATTTTGGTCATAGGACTCAAAATGCAAACCTAAATAGTTCGTACTTTGTACAAATTTATCTAAAACCAAATTACCAATTGGATTAAAGTTACTTGCCCTTGGAGTTAATTTACTTTGAAAGCTGGCTTGATGACCAAATTGAATGCTTTTTTTCTTTTGTAATCTACACGCTAAAGAGGTGATAAATTCAAAATCATTAATAATTAGATCATATTTGTCGATGGGTAAAGCCTTGGCTTCTTTGTAAATATTAAAACTCAGTGACTTGGAGATTTTGCCATAATCCATGCCCCCTGTTGATTTGTAATGTAGACTAACGCCATTACTTCTGTACTTGATAGGAATGGTGGAATTGAGTTGCGCATTAGACCCACTTAAAAAGAAATCAATATCTCCGTATTTTTTTAGGTATGGATACAATTGCTCTGCCCTACTTAAATGACCATTCCCGGTTCCTTGTATGGCGTAAAATATTTTCATAGATTAATTCATTACATGGAAACCTGGAAAGCTACTTCCTTAGTCATAACACTTAATTCTTCCTTTAAATTGATTATTTTATTTTTTGACACTATTTCATTTTGGAATTGCTTTGGATCGTAATGATATAATTTCCAGGCATTGTCATAATATTCCAAAGAAGTTAAATTTTCAATCCAATCTCCACTATTTAAATAAGTGACGCTGCCCTTTTCTGTAGTCACTACACGCTGTTGTGGTTGATGTATGTGACCACAAATTACATATTGGTAATTGTTTTCAATAGCCAATTCTGCTGCAGTTTGTTCAAAATTGTTGATCCAAGACACTGCCTTTTTTACCCCGTTTTTCACGTTCTTACTAAAACTCATTTTTTCTTTACCCAACAATCTCATTACCCAATTAATTACACTATTGATAAGAATTAATAAGTCATATCCATAACCGCCTAATTTTGCTAAAAATTTTGCACTACCCTTGGTTGTTCTATCAAAAACATCACCATGGAATACCCAGTTCTTCTCTCCATTAATTTCAAAAACAATTTTATCAGTTAATTGAATATTGCCCATTTCAAAATCGGCATATTTACGCAAGGCTTCATCATGGTTACCTGTAATGTAAATCACTTTAGTATCCTTACTAGCCATACTAAAGATTTGTTTGATTACTGCCATATGACTAGCTGGAAAATAACGCTTGTTAAATTGCCAAATGTCTATGATATCCCCATTTAAAATAAGTGTTTTTGGCTTAATGCTCTTTAAGTAATTCAAGGCTTCTTTTGCTTGACAACCAAAAGTACCCAAATGAAGGTCACTGATGATGCATATTTCCATTGGTCGCTTGTCCATGGCTAGTATTTTGTGTAAATAACGCACAAGTAAGTAACTTCAATGTGTCGCTATTATTAACTTAACATTAATAAATTGTGACCAGAATATTACTTAAGCCAATTTGCATAATTTTACAACCAATTTTAAGTTCCATGAAAAGCAATTACATACCTAGAGACATCAGCTGGCTAAGTTTTAATGCCAGGGTATTGCAAGAAGCTAACGATCCGTCGGTTGCTTTAAAAGACAGAATTCGTTTTTTAGGTATTTTTTCCAATAATTTGGATGAATTCTTTAGAGTACGTGTGGCTACCTTAAAACGTATGGTAGAATTTTTAGAAAAAAAGAAAAGCATCAATATCGACATCATTGATTCACCGCAGGTAATCTTGGATGAGATTCAAAAAGTAGTTTTAAAACAACAAAGTGAATTTAACCGCATCTGGGGTAATATCAATAGAGAATTAATTAAAAGAAAAGTACTTATTGTCAATGATCGAAAATTAAACAATGAGCAAAAGCTATTTGTACGTGATTATTTTGATAATGTAGTAAGACCTTATATTATCCCATTGATGGTAGAAAATTTACCTGAACTTCCTTATTTAAGAGACAAGAGTTTGTACTTGGCCATCGTTATGAGAAATAAAAACGATGCATATCATGAAAAGTTTTCCTTAATTGAAATTCCTTCTAAATCCATTGGTCGCTTTATTATACTTCCTTCAAGCCCTGGCACCAAATCCATAATATTACTAGAGGACATTATTAAATTTAATTTGCCCATCATCTTTTCACATTTTAAATTTAATAAATTTGATGCGCATGTATTCAAAATTACGAAGGATGCAGAAATTGATTTAGACCAGGAAGTGGGAATAAATTTCGTAGATAAGATTTCAAAGGGCGTTAAAAATAGAAGAAAAGGAAAACCTGTTCGTTTTGTGTATGACAAAGATATGAATGCCGAATTACTCGATTTTCTCATTCAAAAATTACACCTTACAAGAAAAAGTAGTATCATACCAGGCGGTCATATTCATAATTTTAGACATTTTATGGATTTCCCTGATGTGTTGGTGGAAAAACAAGAAAGGCCCAAACCATTTACCCATCCAGCTTTTAAGAAAAATAATCAGGTTTCAGAAGTCATTTTACAAAAAGATGTGCTTTTGCATTTCCCTTACCATAGTTTCGATCCGGTAATTGATATGTTGAGAGAAGCAGCCATGGACGATGATGTGGTTTCTATCAAAATTACAGCTTATCGATTGGCCAGTAATTCTAAGGTAATCAATGCCTTGATTAATGCAGCTAGGAATGGAAAAAAAGTAACTGTATTTTTAGAATTAAAAGCGCGTTTTGATGAAGAAGCCAATTTAGAATGGAAAACCACTATGGAAGAAGAAGGTGTTAATGTATTAGTGGGTATTCCCAATGTAAAAGTGCATGCAAAAATTTGTGTCATCCAAAAAAGGATAGCTGGAAAACTCATTCAATATGGTTTTATCAGTACTGGTAATTTAAATGAAAAAACCGCCAGAATATATGCGGATCATTGTTTGCTTACCGCTTCAAAGCCATTGTTAATGGAAGTAAATAAAGTATTTACTTATTTAGAAAGCTGGCAATTGGGGGATAAGCCAATTGGGAAAACACGAAATTTATTGATTTCGCCCATTAGTATGCGCAATGCAATTGTTCAATTAATTAACAACGAAATAGCCTTTGCAAAATTGGGTAAGCCGGCAAAAATTATTGTGAAATTAAATTCTTTAAGCGATCAACTTCTTCTAGATCATTTATACAAAGCATTAAAATCAGGCGTAGAAGTTCATTTAATCATTAGAGGAATTTTAACGCTTAAAAAAGTAAATGAAAAAACAAAAAACAAACTAAATGCTATAAGCATTGTAGACCAATATTTGGAACATGCGAGAGTCTTAATATTTCATAATAAAGGCAATGAAAAAGTATTCATTTCTAGTGCCGATTGGATGGTGAGGAACTTGGACCATCGTATAGAAGTAGCCACGCCCATTCTAGATGTTCATCTTAAAAAAGAATTGATTGAGATTATCAACATTCAGTTAAAAGATAATAACAAAGCCAGGATTTTAGACGAAAATTTAAACAATAATTATGTACCTTCCGTTGGAAAGAAAGTGTACAAATCACAGGTGGCCACTTACGAATATTTAATAGGAAAAAATAAATAAATTGATACTCGCAGCCATAGATATAGGAAGTAACGCGGTTAGATTGCTCATCTGCGAAGTAGTTAAAAAAGGTAAAGAAGTTGGATTTAATAAATTATGCCTTTTAAGAATTCCAGTACGTTTGGGTTTTGATGTATTTGAAAAAGGCCATATTGGTGGACAAAAAAAGAAAATGCTCATTAATACCATTAAGGCTTTTAATAATTTAATGAAAGTGTATGAAGTGGAGCATTACATGGCCTGTGCCACTAGTGCCATGCGCGATGCAGAAAATGCCAAAGAAATTATCAAGGAAATTAAATCTGAAACCAGCATTGAAATTGAAGTCATTACTGGGGAACTAGAAGCTGAAATTATATACGAAAACCATATTGCAGAATTGTTGGACAAAGACAAAAGTTACATGTATATAGATGTAGGTGGCGGTAGCACAGAAATTACATTATACCACAAAGCAAACGTAGTGTTTCAAAGATCCTTCAATATTGGTACCGTACGTATTTTGACAAAAAAGGTAAAAGACGAAACCTGGGAGGAAATGAAAGAAACATTGAAAGACTTGTCCAAAAAATATAATAATATGATTGGCATTGGTTCTGGAGGTAATATCAATAAATTGTTTTCATTAAATGGCAATAAGAATGGGAAGTTTATCAGTGCAGAAAGTTTAAAAGAAGTGAACAAGGAAATGGAGCCCTTAACCGTAGAAGAAAGAATGGACAAATACACTTTAAAAGAAGATAGAGCAGAAGTAATCGTACCCGCCTTGAGTATTTACAATGCCATTTGTAAATGGGCCGATATTGAAGAAATATATGTGCCTAAGATTGGGCTAGCAGATGGACTCATACATCATTTGTATGATATGGTCGAACACGAATAATCTATTTCAAATTCATATAATCCTGTAAATGTTCAATTAAGGATTTTTGTGTATCAATGGTATGTTTGATAATATCACTTTGGCTGATTAAATTAATTAGTTTTCCATTTTCAAATACTGGCAGATACCTCAAAGTTTTTTCAGTCATAATTTTACTGCAAAGCTCGATGCTATCCTTACTATCTAACAAAGGAATATCCGTAACCATAATCTCATCAACAGTAGTGGTATCAGAACTACGGCCAGCTAAAACAATTTTACGTGCATAATCTCGCTCCGTGAACATTCCTATATAATGCTCGCCTTCTAAGACAATCAAACAGCCAATATTATAATCAGCCATCATTTTAAGCGCATCTAAAATAGAGGTACTACTGGTGACAGTGATTAATTTTCTGTTTTTGGTATGTAAGAGATCGTATACGGTAGGCATATGCAATCAAGTTTAAGGTTCGTTGGAGCGTTTACCTAATTTACGACATTTTCTGCTTCATTCAAATTATAGTGTCTATTTATTTAGACAATATAAGCAAACTCAACCCTACGATATACAATAACAACATAAAATTCAATAGGCGCTTAGTGCCTTGAGGTGCTTGGTCAAATTCTTTCCATACATAAATACCCCAGATGGCTGCAATGACCGTAGCCCCTTGGCCTAAACCATAAGAAACAGCAGGACCTGCTTTGCCTGAGGCGATAATATTTAAGGACATGCCGATGCTCCAAATGGCCCCTCCTAAAATGCCAACCAAATGATCCTTGAAGCTGCCCTTAAAATAAGCCCCAAATAAAATTGGGCTGCCTACAAATGGCTTTCTCATTTGTACACTATTAAAAATGAAACTACTGAGCACTACTCCTATTCCAAAAAATACAAGTGCTGTATATGGGGTAAGTTTCTCTGCTTCAGGATTACTAAAATCATTGACCATCGAAGCGGCTACATATTTATAAAACAAGCCCATCAAGCATCCACTCAGAATAGAAAGTATCAAGCCCTTTTTTGAAATTTTTTCTGTAGCATTGGATTGTAATTTTTGATAAGCCCTTGCATTAAGCAAGATGGCCAATACAATTAAAGCCACGCCTCCAAAAATCAACAAAGGACTTCCTGCTGGATGATCCATATAGTTCACTATCACTCCTAAGACCAAGGCAATACCAATGCCCACTGGAAAGGCTACCGACATTCCCGCAATGGCAATGGCAGCAACCAATAATATATTGGCCAAATTAAATACTATCCCACCCAGTATGGCCGAATAGATATGGCTTTTGGACGCTTGATGCATGTCCGCCAAAAAAGATCTTCCTGCTGCACCATTTGAACCAAGTGTGAAGGCAATAATTAAAGTAGTTATTAAAATGCCCATACCATAATCCCAGTACAATAATTCAAAACGCCAGCTTGGTGAAGTAAGCTTGGTGGTATTGGCCCAAGAACCCCAACAAACCATGGTCACAAAACAAAGTAAAATAGCTAAGGAGTAATTTTCTACAATAAACATAGTAGGTTATTTTAAGTTGATAAGCAATTAGTCAATTTCATTTCTATAAGGCACAGATGCTTGTGCACCCAATCTAGTCACTGCAATAGAAGCAGCTTTTACTGCAAACTCAATGGCTTGCTTCCAGGATTTATCTTCGGTGATAGCTACTGCTATGGCTCCACTAAAAGTATCCCCAGCAGCAGTGGTATCAAGGGCTTGAACAATGGGTGCGGCAACTAAAAAATGTTCCTCATTATTTTGAAAATAAGCACCTTGTTTACCTAAGGTAATAATTACATTTTGTACGCCTTTGGTTAAAAATATATTTGCGGCTTCTACTGCAGTTACTTCATCCACTACATGGATGCCAGTTAAAATACTTGCTTCTGTTTCATTAGGTGTAAGGAGGAACAAGCCATTCAATAATTCATCAGATAGTTTTTGTGCAGGCGCAGGATTGATGATCATTTTTTGATGATTTTGCTTGGCATTTTTAGCTACTTGCTCGATGGAAGCTATTGGAATTTCCAATTGCATCAAAAGTATTTGTGCAGCTTCCATCCCCTTCACCTTGGCAATATCAGCTGGTAATAAATTAGCATTGGCCCCAGGAGCCACCACAATGCAATTCTCTCCTTGTGCATTCACATTGATTAAAGCTGTACCAGAAGGTGCAGTCTTATCTATAAAAATAAAACTAGTATTGATCTTTTCTTTTTGTAGACCTTCAATGGTTTGCTTTCCAAAAATATCATCGCCCACTTTGGCCACTAATAAAACATCTCCCCCCAAGCGAGCTGCTGCCACTGCTTGATTGGCCCCTTTGCCACCAGCATTCATAAAAAACTCACCCCCTAAAATGGTTTCCCCTGGCAAGGGTAATGTTTTTGCCTTAACCACCATATCGGTATTGGCACTGCCTACTACAATTATTTTTGAAAGACCCATTAATTGTCTTTTTTATTTGAATAAACTACAATATCGCTAATCAATATATTTCCAATGGTACTGGGATTAAGTAAAGTTAATATTAATTGGTGGGGACCTTCCTTCAACTGATATTTTGCAAACAATTCAGTCTTTCTTTTTTTGAAATTATAGGGAAGTAAAACAATTTCTTTTTCTCCATCCAAATCAACTTCTACTTTAAATTCATAATCAGTATTGGCATTCCATTCATCCGACATAGCATTGGTGACTGCTATACCATCACCATTAAAGGCATAAGAAAAACTGTCTTTGAAAGGAAGATTCGCCCAACCTGACCATTTTCTTATACTTGGTGTAAGCCCAACAAAAGACTGCTCCAATGGAACAGGCACAGGTGCTTGGTAAATAATGGACACAGTATTGTCTTGCACAGAACCTCCATTTTTTACAATAGATTGTAAAGCATGCTTGTACCCCAATTGATACATCTTGTTCAATGAAATATTGGTATATACAAAATCTCTGTTTTCAATTTGATACAAGTTCTTTTTCCAGTAATTAGGAATTTTATCATAACCAATGATGGCACCTAAAATTCCAGCAGCAGAAGAAGGATTGCAATCCGCATCCTGACCAGCGCGTATGGCAATTTCCATGGTTTGTCCAAAATCTCCATTGCCATACAACAAGCCCATAATCACATAAGCAGAATTTACTCTTGAACTTATGTCAAAGGGTTTAAATACGCCTTCGCTACAGGCCAAATCGTTGGTCCATTTTTTTTGCACTTCAAACCAAGTGCGTTTCCAATCTTTTGGAAATTGTTGATGCCATTTGATGACATCACTGATGCATTGATAATAAGTACTTTGTGAAGGTATTGATTTTAAAGCTGCAGTGACCACAAAATTAATATCATTGGAAACAAAGGCTTGGGTATATAAATTAGCAATGTACACGCCTCCATACCAGCCATCTCCGTAATTCATGATATGACCCACTTTATTGCAAAGTTTAGAGGCAGTGCTGCTCATACCCGGATTCATCAGGCCTGCAAAGTCCGCCTCAATTTGAAAGTCTATGTCATCTGCATGAGGATTGTTTTTCCAATAACCCGATGCAGGTGCTTTAATGCCATGAAGAATATTGTATCTGCCCACTTGATTGGCATGCCATAAAGGATAAGCCGCATTGGCAAAGGCATTGGCAAAAGAGTCTATAGGTGCTTCTACCCCATATTTTTCAATCACATCTACAAAACTCAAATCCATATAAATGTCATCATACAAACCTGGTTCCTTATCAAAATAATGTTGAAAAGCATTTTCGGGCCATTCTAATTTTTGGTAATCCTGAATCATCGAACCTAAAAACTTAAATTCATAAGGACCACCAAAAGTGACCCCAATGGTTTGACCAGCCCAGCCCCCTTTAATTTTATCTTGCAAACTTTGTTTGCTAATGGTGACTAGTTGTTTGTCTTTAAAAATTTTATTGGGTGCTTGCTGCGCCATCGAAGCCATACCCATCAATAAAAAATTAGCCAATAAGGCATAAGTAAATAATTTTTTCATAAGCATCGTTTAAAAATTTGGAATAGCAGTTAAAGCTTTGTCCATTCCATGTATGCTTAAATATACAAATTATTTTGCATGCAAATGGAGCAGCCTAAAGAATTTTTCTTCTTCAAATTCAATGACATCGCCAGGTTGCATGGTGCCTATTTCAATTTGCTCAATGGAAGTTCTGATGAGCCGAATGCATTTATGGTTAACGGCGGCCACCATCTTGCGTACCTGATGAAATCTACCTTCCGTTAAAGTAATTTCCAACCAACTACTTTGCACATTGGGGTGCAAGGGTTTGTC
Organism: Bacteroidota bacterium; assembly: GCA_947451115.1. GTDB lineage: Bacteria > Bacteroidota > Bacteroidia > Chitinophagales > Chitinophagaceae > Sediminibacterium. Next base: position 41,104 of record CANFXV010000012.1, on the reverse strand, counting down.
CACTTTGGATAAACCAATGGGTTCGTCGAGCATGTTAACTAAGCAAGGCGTGGTTTTAAAAACAAGCCCATTGGTTGCGCTAATTTCAATGCCTGCTGCTAATTTTTTTACAATCTCCGTTGTAACCTTATTTTTTACTTGTACCAAATAAGTTCTAGTATGTGGTACAGCGCCTTGAAACAATAGTTTTGTAATTTTTTTATTGGTGGTGAGTAGCAATAGGCCTTCTGAATTTTGATCCAAACGTCCAATGGCGTGCGTGCCCTCAGGAAAAGAAAAATTTAATTGATGTAATAAATTCACTTGATGGGTACTTACAAACTGTGAAACCATATTCACTGGTTTGTACACAACAAAATATCGATGTGGCTGCATAGCAGCAAATTACTTAATATTGCATATGCAACAAGCTTCTACCGATCCTTTACATGGAAAAACCTTAGAATTTATTGTCACTGAACTAGTGAAATATTTTGGTTGGGAGGATTTAGGACAGCATATCCCTATCAATTGCTTTAACAGCAACCCAAGTATTCAATCTAGTTTAAAGTTTTTACGCAAAACCCCTTGGGCACGTGCCAAGGTAGAGCAATTGTATATACGAATGATTAAAAACTAAGTTCATTTAATTTTTCTGTAGGGTTCATCATATAAGTAATCATGGTGTTATCATTCAATATTTCCACCACCCTGAATCCTTTATAAGCAGTTCCCCAGTTACCACCAATATGCGCATCAAATATAAAAGGTACTTTCCCAACCATTTTAAAGCCATCTTGATCATGTTCGTGGCCATGAAAAACAGCCTTTACATTTGGATACTTTTGTATGAGGTCAAATACAGCAGGAGTATTAATCGCATTCGCGGTCCATTTTGCTTGTGGAATATGAATAAATAAGAAACAATTTTTTTTATTTTTATGTTCCTCTAATTTATTGGACAACCATTTCAAATCAGGCGATAAATAGGTGCCTATTTCATCGGAAGTATCTCCTAATAAAATGGCGTATTGTTTTATTGATACATCATGATTTAAAGGATAGCCCCAAACTTGTTTCCATAAATCAGCACTAACCATATCGTGGTTGCCTCTCGTAACATAAAAGGGCATGTTCAAACTTGTTAGTTTTGATTTAACCTGAGGCAAAAAAAACTTTTCATTATGTATGAGATCTCCATTGATCACGCAAAAATCTACGGGGCTTTGTTCGTGAAATAAATTAACCTGTAGGGTTAAAGTGTCCATCATTTCTTGATAAGGTGTATTGGGTTGCCCATAGTGCGCATCCGATGCGACTATAAAGCGTAACTGCACTTTATCTTTATAAAGCATCACTTCCTCAGCACTGCAACTGGTAATTTCACCAGTAAGAAAAAAGACAGAGGCAAAGGAAATATTTTTAATAAATTTTCTGCGTGAATCCATTGGTAATTTATCGGCATTCATAATAAATCTATTATTGACTAAAAATACAAATTTTAGAACACTTCGCCCAGGTTCATAAATATACCCTTAGAGCCACCTTGACCAATGCCATAGTCGATCGCTATATTCGTATTGGAATGCTTACTCAATTTTATACGAATGCCTGCGCCATAACCAGGTAAAAGACTTTGTAAAGGTTTGTCCTGACGCTCTGAAACGGATTGCATATTGGCAAATAGAACACCCCCTAAAAATCCGTTCTCAGTGATGCCAAAACGGTATTCAGATTCCGCAAAAACAAATTTGTCTCCTCTAAATCTTCCTTGTATATACCCTCTACCGGTATTACTATAAGTATCTGAAGCGGTTGTAGGCAAGTCTAGATAAGATTGTTTACCCTTGATGGTGAAAACATTATAAGACCAAAATGCAAGAATATTTTTACTGCCCTTTGGAAAAGGAATATACTTTCTGTAATCTAATAAAATAGATTGCCAATTTTGATCGCTTCCTAGTATTTTGAGATTATCTCTAAACACTAAATTGAAATAGCTACTATTGGCCACAGGATTTGAAACTTGTTTCCTAGTGTCATATAATAAATTAAGCAACCAGCCTATAGAGGTAGATTGCTTAACAAACCCATATTCATTAAAACCAACCAAGGGCTTGTTCATTGTAGTAGTATCTGTAATGTTCCAATGATAGTCGATGTTTAAGCCTGGCCCAAAATATAAATTAGGTGCAATTTTTTTAACAATGGATTGATGTAGTTTAATATATGAATAATCCAAATTATCAAATAATTTTAAATCGCTACTGCTACCTAATCCAAAATCTTTTTGAGGATATTTTAAATAAGACCAATTGGTATTAATATTATAGTTATTATTTTTTAGCCAGATATTAGAGACCAACTGAGCAATTACTTGTTTATTTTGGGTATACTTTAATTCAGAAAAAATACTTGAGTGATTATCGGTCAATTTTTTAACGGGTAAAATAAGGTCTGCATTAAGGGAACTTGCAAAACCAGTGGCTAAGCTATACTCCACTCCAGGAATAAAAGTAAAAAGGGTCTTATTTTGATGCTCCTCTTGACTGCGTTTCTTATTCAACTTAAGTACACGATATAATCCATCCACAAAATCTACCATGGAATCTAAGCCAGGTTGTTTGTACAAGCCTAAAGTAAAAATATTTTTTTGATGATTTGACTGATGACCTCGGGTGGTATCTTGTGCAATTAATGCTGTAGCAATAAAAAAAGAAAAAAAGAAAGCAACTTTAATAAGACTCCATTTCATAGGTTGGTGATAAATGACAATAATGGCACAAAGGTAATTCAAATGCTTATTAAACCTTTTAATTAATTAGGGTACATTAGCTTGTAAGCCAGTTAGTTAAACGCCTATCGTTTCATTAGCCATTCGTATAAAGGAGTAGGAAATAGTTTAAAATTCAAATTTTTATTAATAGATTTATGATAGAGCGTTCCTAAACAATTAAATCCATGAAATAATGAGTAACAACCGTAGAAATTTTATTAAAAACATTGGTGGTTCTATGGCCTTATTGGCCGTTGGAAAAACCGCCACTGCTGCAAGTATCCAGCAACAAGCAGCTGTATTAAATTCTAAAATTAAAGTCACGGCCAATGATAAAATTCGCATTGGCTTGATTGGTTCTGGTATTATTGGTCAATACGATACCTCTACTGCTTTAAAAGTGCCAGGAGTTGAATTAGTAGCAGTTTGTGATTTATACAAAGGCCGTTTGGAGGGAGCCAAGGAAACCTGGGGCAATCATTTATTTACCACGCAAGATTATAGAGAACTTTTAGCGCGTACAGATATTGATGCGGTTTTAATTTGCACACCCGATCATTGGCATCAAAAAATATCTATTGATGCCATGCGTGCCGGCAAGCATGTGTATTGTGAAAAACCAATGGTGCAAAAAATTGAACAAGGTTGGGGTGTCATCAATGCGCAGAAAGAAACAGGCAAAGTATTTCAAGTGGGTAGTCAGATGGCAAGTTCCGTGAGTATATTGGAAGCAAAAAAAATATTAGCAGCCGGTACGATTGGAGAATTAACCATGGTAGAATCTTTTTGTGACCGTTCCGATGCAAGAGGTGCTTGGGCTTATTCTATTCCAACAGATGCCTCTCCAGAAACTATTGATTTTGATACCTTCTTAGGCAATGCCCCTAAAGTACCCTTTGAAGCCAAACGCTTTTTCAGATGGCGTAATTATGGAGCCTATGGAACTGGTGCTGCAGGGGATTTAATTGTGCATTTATTAACGGGCATTCATACAGTGACAGGGGCTGTGGGACCAGAGAAAATTATGAGTGTGGCTAATTTAAAATTATGGAAAGATGGTAGAGACTCTTTTGATATTATTAATGCAGTGATGGATTATAAAACTAATGAAAAACACAATGCATTTCATGTAGTGACCAGAGTGAACTTAACCGACGGAGAAGGCAAGGGCCCCTTTGGTATAAAGCTAATTGGAACGGAGGGTGTGATAGAATCTTTTGGCAATGGCTTAGTGGTAAAAACATTGAAAAGACGCGCTGCACCTGGTTATGGTGGTTATGATTCATTTGAAAGTTTTTCAAACAAGCAAAAAGAAGAATTTAAAAAATGGTACCAGTCTGAATATGGCAATGATACAGAGGGTGGCTATGATTTAGGAAAAGAAAACAAATTTTCTGTACCAGCAAATTACGATGACCGCTTAGACCATATGATTGTATTTTTTAACGCCATTAGAACAGGCAGCAAAATTTACGAAGATGCTTCTTTTGGTTTAAGAGCTGCAGCACCTGCCATTGCATGTAATTTGAGTGCCCAACAAAACAAACCTATTTTGTGGGATCCAATTGGAATGAAACTAGTTTAATAAAAAAGAAGTTTAATTGAATAACTCCAACTAAACTTCTTTACATAAAATTATACCTAACCTATTAAGTTTTCTTAATAGGTTATTTTTTGTCTTCTAATTCATATTTAACAAAGGCAAATTTTTTGCCATCGGGCGACCACGAAGGAACATTGATAGTGCCTTGCCCTCCAAAGAAAGGTTCGGTCAAATCTTTAATGGATTTATCTTCTAAATTCACCAGTCTCAATTTCACTTGCTTACCAAAAGGATGTTTTTGTTCTTGATCTTCTAAATAAGAAATGATAGTGGCCTGTTTGTTATTAGGACTAATATGCGCAAACCAATTAGAATAATTATCAAAAGTAACTTGCTCTGGCTTAGACCCATCAGGATGCATTCTCCAAATTTGCATCTTTCCCGATCTATAAGAATTAATATAAATGAATTTACCATCAGGGCTATATTCAGGACCATCGTCCAAACCCTCTGTTTCAGTGAGTCTTGTTTCAGCACCACCCTCGCTACTCATACCATACACATCATAATTGCCCCCACGCTCCGCGCAGTAGACAATGGTTTTCCCGTCGGGAGATACACCATGCCAGTAGGATGGTGTATTCGCAGTAAGTCGCATAGGGCTGCCACCTTCACTTGCTACTTTGAAAATAAAGGAAGAGCCTTCTTTAATCGCAGGCAGGCTACTTGATATAAATAAAGTTTTGCCATCAAAACTATAGCCATGGTCATTGTTCGCATTGGTGATATCACCTGTTGGAAGCACCCCTAATTTTTCTCCTTTAATACTTATTTTTTCCAATATTCCTGATGCATTAATCAATAAAAATTGACCGTCACGCGACCAGTTGGGTGCTTCAAAATGTTTTTTTTCTTTTAGAATCAATTCTGCTTTCCCTGTTTCAAGTGAATAGATATACAAAGCGCTAATGGCTATTTTACCTTGTGGTATTTGTGCATTGAGTTGAAGGGCAAAAAAACAAAAGCAAATAATGTTTAAAACAATTTTCATGAGACCAATTTTTGGGTTTAGAATAAGGTCGTTATTAATCCTAATAAATATAAGTAAATTTACATCACGCGCTTAAGAAATAGTATGAACAGAAGCCAACAATTAGAAGCCCTAGCCACCGATACCATTTGGGATATTATTGTCATTGGGGGTGGCGCTACTGGCCTAGGTTCGGCATTAGACGCTGCTACACGCGGATACAAAACCTTATTAATTGAAAGTCATGATTTTGCCAAGGGGACATCTAGTAGATCTACGAAATTAGTACATGGTGGGGTAAGGTACTTAGAACAAGGCAATATTAAATTGGTCAGAGAAGCGCTAAGAGAAAGAGGTTACCTATTAAAGAATGCACCCCATTTAACATCCGTACAAACTTTTATTGTACCCGTATTTAGTTGGTGGGAAAAAATGTTTTATGGTATTGGATTAAAATTTTACGATTTACTTTCCGGAAAATTATCTTTAGGCGATACGCAAATACTATCAAAAAAAGAAACCATCGCTCACCTACCTACGATCAATACCGAAAAATTAAGTGGTGGTATTTTATATTTTGATGGTCAGTTCGACGATAGTCATTTAGCCATTGAGCTAGCGGCAACTGCTATTAATAAAGGAGCTACTATAATTAATTATTGTAAGGCGATTGGATTTGTCAAAACCAATGATAAAATTACAGGAGTAGCATGTATAGATGTAGTATCAGAAAAAAAATATACACTTAAAACAAAGGTGGTTGTAAATGCTACAGGTGTTTTTACGAATGCCATTGTGCAAATGGATGATCATTTACAACATGATTTAGTCAGCCCTTCCCAAGGAATTCATTTGGTCGTAGATGCTAAATTTTTTCCTGGCATGGATGCACTGATGATTCCTAAAACAGATGATGGCCGCGTTTTATTTGCGGTGCCCTGGCATGATAAAGTGGTATTAGGCACTACCGATACACCTATTGAGGAAATTTCATTTGAACCGAAACCATTGGAGGAGGAAATTGATTTTATCATCAAGCACATGAATAGATATTGTACAACACTTATCACCAGGACCAATATCAATAGTGTGTATGTAGGCCTAAGGCCATTAGTCAAACAAAAAAGAAAAGGAAGTACAGCACTCCTATCCAGAGAACATCATTTAAGTGTTTCCCCTAGTGGACTTATTACTATTACTGGAGGCAAATGGACCACTTATCGAAAAATGGCAGCAGATGCGGTGGACAATGCAGGCTTTATAGGGAAATTAAATAAAGAAAAATGTACTACTGCCCATACGCCAATTGGTGATGAGGCATTGAAAGAAAATCGAATGAAAGAGATTTTGAAAAATGATGCATCATTGAAAGAATTCATTCATCCAAACTATCCGTTTATAAAAGCGCAAATAGTATATGCTGTGAAATTTGAAATGGCCATGGGTATTGAAGATATTTTAGCAAGGAGAATTAGATTACTTTTTTTAGATGCAAAAATTGCTATCGCAATAGCCCCTATGGTGGCAGGCATTATGGCATCGTATTTAAATAAAGATGAAAATTGGGAAGCAGGGGAAATAGTTAAGTTTACCCAATTAGCAGATCAGTACCTTTTAAAATAAATTATTTAAAATAGAGCGAGGATGAAAAATTTAAAAGTTGAAAACATAGACGATTATATAGCCAGTCAACCACTTGAAAAAAGGGCAACCCTTGAAAAATTCAGAGTCGTTATTCAAAAAGCTGCACCAAAGGCTACCGAAGTTATTAGCTATGGCATGCCCGCATTTAAACAAGAAGGTATTTTAGTGTATTTCGCAGCTTTTAAGCACCATTATGGTTTTTTCCCCACCGCTAAGCCTATTGAAATTTTCAAAAAAGAGCTGCTCCCCTATAAAACATCCAAAGGGGCTATTCAGTTTCCTGTAGACAAACCTCTACCCGTAAAACTAATTCAGGCCATCGTCAAGCTACGAATTGCTCAAAACAAAGAAAAAGCAGCTTTAAAAGGCAAGAAAAACTAGTCATTAGTTGCTCAGATCCATCTCCACCCCCTTTATTTCTTAAAAATACGTTAAAGAAAATATTTTCTATTAAACCAAGTTTAAAGTTTGCTGTCCTAAGCACATATTTAGCTTGATTACAATTCAGCAATTAAAGCTAGTGCTACTTTTTATTATTAATGTTAAACAAAACTAAGTAAGATGAAAAAAACAAGCCAACACTTTTATTTGTCAATTCTTATGATTGGTCTATTCGCAAGTTGCTCCAAAAAAGACATCAGTACAACATTAGTAAGTAGCAACCTTACAACATCAGATACAGCAATAGCAGCAGCTGATAAATTAGCTAGCTTGGCAGTTGTGGTAGATCCCTATGCCGCCATTAAATTAAGCTTTGGTAATAATATTGATCCTAGAAATTTATTGAATTATGCCAATCAAGCTAAACCTGCTTATATTTTAAAAGACAATACAAGAAATAATCCAATCACCAATTCAAAAGCAACTTTAGGCAGGGTACTTTTTTATGATAAAAATCTAAGCACCAACAATACAATTTCTTGTGGAAGTTGTCACAAACAAAATTCTGCTTTTAGTGATATCGCCCCTGTTAGTGATGGCGTAGAAGGCGGCAAAACTGTAAGGCATTCTATGCGCTTAATCAATTCAAGATTTGCAAGAGAAACAAAATTCTTTTGGAATGAAAGAGCCTTAACATTGGAACTGCAAACTACCATGCCTATTCAGGATCATTTAGAAATGGGTTTTAGTGGATTAAATGGACGTGGGAATATGATCAGTTTATTGGCCAAGCTTTCAAAAATTAATTACTACAAAGAATTATTCAGATTTGTGTATGGCGATACCACAGTAACAGAAGCAAGAATGCAGGAATCCTTAGCTCAATTTGTAAGAAGTATACAGTCTTTTGATTCAAAATACGATGCAGGAAGAACCTTGGTTAGAAATGAGAATGATGCCTTTCCAAATTTTACCGCTGTTGAAAATACAGGTAAAAACTTGTATATGACACCGCCAGTATTTAATGCTGCAGGCTTAAGGGTCACTGGAGGTGCAGGATGTAATGGTTGTCATAATGCCCCAGAATTTGATATTGATCCCAACTCAAGAAACAATGGCATTATAGGACTTTTTGGTAGCACCACCATCGAGGTGAATGATACAAGAGCCCCTTCTTTAAGAGATTTAACAAAAAAAGATGGTAGTATCAATAGCCCAATGATGCACAATGCAGCTTTCAATAGTTTGCGTGGGGTTTTAGGTCATTACAATAACATTCCTTTAAATAATAGAAATAATAACCTAGATCCAAGATTAAGAATAGCTAATACAGGTCAGAGACTTAATTTAACTGCCACTGAAACAGATGCTATTGTTGCATTTATGAATACACTTGCAGGCACGAATGTTTATGTAGATAGAAAATGGGGGAATCCATTTTTAACTCCCTAAACTTCAATTGCTTTATTGACAAAGTGAATAAGTGGGGATAAGGCATCAAAACAAGTAACTACTTTTTTAACTAGGTTTTTATTAATTGCTTCCTCATTGGTAATTTCCATTGTAGCTACAAAGTTTTTTAATTTCAAAAACTCAATGGCAGGATTGTCTAACTCATAGCCTTTAGGGGGTCGCACTAATTTTTCTGTTTCGGTTAAGCCTCCATAATGAGTTTTAAACTTTTTCTCATGGACAATACCTTTAAATTCATCAAAGCAATAATCAATTTCTTGTCTTAATTTTTTTAGTTCAGGCGCCATTGGCATCCAAAAACCACCACCAATAAAGCAGGCACCGGGTTCTAAATGAAAATAATAACCAGCGCAATCAATTTTTTTACCGCCTTTGCTAAAACTAGCACCAAAATTGGTTTTATAGGGATCCTTATTTTTACTAAATCTAACATCCCTATTAATTCTAAAAACACATTGCTTAGGTTCTAAATTGACTAAGGTTTTGTCTTTCAATTTCATCCCATCAAGCACCGCCGACACAAACTGTAAATAATCCTGTTTAGCATTTTCATACTTTGGGCGATTTTTCTCGAACCATGCTTTATTGTTGTTCTTTTTAAGTGCTTGTAAAAACTGCATTGTGGCTGGCTGAATCATAGAATATTCATTGAAGTATAAAGTTGCCTAAATTTAATACAAGATTTTTGATAAAAATTAATAAATACTAAGGTTCTAACTAAATACCTACTTAACTTTAGCACTCAAAATAAAAAATCATGCCCAATACCAAATCATACGCAGCATTAAGTGCCACTACTCCTTTAGAAGCTTATTCCTTTGATAGAAGAAACTTAGGAGAAAACGATGTTCAAGTAGAAATTCTTTATTGTGGTGTTTGCCATAGCGACCTACATCAAGCTAAAGACGAATGGGGTGGCTCCGTTTATCCAATGGTGCCCGGTCATGAAATTGTAGGTAAAGTAAGTGCCGTAGGAAGTGGTGTTAGCAAATTCAAAATTGGTGATTTAGCCGGTGTGGGTGTGATGGTGGATAGTTGCAGAACTTGTAAAAATTGTCAAGAAAGTTTAGAACAATATTGTGCCGAAGGCATGACAGGTACTTACAATGCCAAAGAAAGAAACGGAACAGGCATTACCATGGGTGGCTATTCCACTCAAATAGTAGTTGACGAACGTTATACATTTCATATTTCCCCTAAATTAGATTTAGCAGCAGTGGCGCCGCTATTGTGTGCAGGCATTACTACTTATTCTCCCTTAGTATTTGCAGGTGTTAAAAAAGGAATGAAGGTAGCCGTTGTAGGATTAGGTGGATTAGGCCATATGGGTGTTAAGTTCGCCGTTTCTTTTGGTGCAGAAGTAACTGTAATTAGTACTTCGCCTTCCAAAGAAGCCGATGCCAAAAAATTAGGTGCTACACATTTTTTAATTAGCACTGATGCAGATGCTATGAAAAAATACAATAGTTATTTTGATGTGATCTTAGATGCGATTTCTGCCAATCACGATTTTACCACTTATTTAAATTTATTAGCTACCAACGGAAAGTTAATGGTAGTAGGTCTTCCGATAGAATCTCCAAAAGTGCAACCTTTTTCTTTAGTCACTAACAGAAGAAGTGTAATAGGTTCTTGTATAGGAGGCATGCAAGAGACACAAGAAATGCTTGACTATTGCGCCGAGCATAATATTGTTTCAGACATAGAAATTATACCTATGCAAAGCATCAATGAAGCCTATACAAGAATGTTAAAAGGGGATGTGAAATACCGTTTTGTAATTGATTTAGCTAGTTTGAAGAGCTAGGCAATCATTTTCGAATTATTTACTAAACAGTTTTCTTTGGAGGAAGTGCAAAAGCAGCAGCCTCATGTGTGAAGTTGCCGTTGTGTGCGCCATCGCAGAAAGGCTTGTTTTTGCTTAAGCCACAACGACACAATCCAATCACTTCTCTACCTGCTAAATCGTATTTATTTCCAGCACGATCTTCTATAGTAAAATCGCCTTCTATTTTCAAAGACCCGTTGTTATTGATGGTAATTTTTGTAGACATAATTTGTATTTTAGGCTCCAAAAATAGGGCTTCTTAGCCAATCGAATTGGTTTGTTTTTGAATACCGCCTTCTGCCCTAGCGAAGCCTTAAACAAATTGCTTAAAACTCGGTTTTTACAAGTAAATTTACTCCCGCCTAATTCGTAAATAATGAAAGGATTTCAGTTTAAAACATACGAAGCCCCAGATCAATCCCCCTTTGATAAATTGTTTGAAATATTCAAGGAACTCATTGTGCATACCTCCGGCGATTTTGACGAAGCCATTAGTTGGATGCGTGAATTAGATGTGGAATATAAATTGACTGACGAAAAATATACCATTGACGATTTTATAGAGGATTTAAAAAAGAAGGGCTATATCAAACAAGAAATTAAAGATGGTGGAGGAGATGGAGAAACTAAAATAACGGCTAAAACAGAAAGAGCCATTAGACAAACTGCACTCAATCATATTTTCGGGAATTTACAATCTGCGGGTAAGGGCAACCATAAAACAAAAACCTTGGGCCAGGGCGATGAAAAAAATGGAGAATTCAAGGAATTTAATTTTGGCGACAATATTGAAAATATTTCTTTAACAGAGAGTATCAAAAATGCACAAATTAATCATGGCATTGATGCATTTAATTTAACAGAAGATGATTTAGTAGTAGAACAAACCGAACAAAAATCTCAAATGAGCACCGTGCTGATGATTGATATAAGTCATAGCATGATTTTGTATGGAGAAGATAGAATTACGCCGGCTAAAAAAGTGGCCATGGCATTAGCAGAATTAATCACCACACGTTATCCTAAAGACACCATTGATATTTTAGTATTTGGAGATGACGCCTGGACCATTAGTATTCAAGAGCTACCTTATTTAAAAGTAGGGCCCTATCATACCAATACGGTAGCGGGTTTGCAGCTGGCCATGGATATTTTAAGAAGAAAGAGAAATACCAATAAGCAGATTTTTATGATCACCGATGGCAAGCCAAGTTGTATTAAAGAAGCCGATGGTAATTATTATATGAATAGCAATGGACTAGACCAATACATAGTAGAGAAATGTTATAATCAAGCCAAGATGGCTAGAAAATTGCATATACCTATTACCACTTTTATGATTGCACAGGACCCTTATTTGCAAAAATTTGTGAATGCCTTTACCGAAGCAAATCAGGGTAAAGCTTTTTATACAGGCTTAAAAGGTTTAGGTGAAATGATATTTGAAGATTACGAAACCAATAGAAAAAAGAAGCTTAAATAATTAGTACAAACATATTTATATGAAAATTGAAAAAATTAAAACCCTTGGTGATTTAAAAAAACAAGGTTACCAAACTAAAAGCATTAAAGACGAATTAAGAGATAATCTAATTCTTAAAATAAAGGAAGGCGTTCCTGCATTTGAAGGCATACATGGTTTTGAAGAAACCGTTATTCCAGAAATTGAGCGCGCTATTTTATCTAAACACAATATTAATTTATTAGGTTTAAGAGGACAGGCCAAAACAAAATTGGCTCGCTTAATGATTCAATTATTAGACGAGTATATTCCTTTTGTAGCTGGCTCTGAAATTAACGACGACCCCTTGGCCCCTATTTCAAGATTCGCCAAAGATCTAATTAGTGAGAAAGGTGACGCCACTCCTATTGAATGGCTGCACCGCAACGAAAGATTCTTTGAAAAACTAGCCACCCCCGATGTGACCATTGCAGACATCATTGGAGATGTGGATCCTATAAAGGCTGCCAATTTAAAATTATCTTATGCCGATGAGCGTGTGATCCATTTTGGCATGATCCCAAGAGCCAACAGAAGCATCTTTGTTATTAATGAATTGCCCGATTTACAAGCCAGAATACAAGTGGCCTTATTTAACATATTACAAGAGGGTGATATTCAAATTAGAGGTTTTAAATTAAGAATGAACTTAGACATTCAATTTATTTTCACCGCTAACCCAGAAGATTATACCAATAGAGGCAGTATTGTAACGCCTTTGAAAGACAGAATTGGCTCACAAATTTTAACGCATTACCCAAAAAATATTGCTGTTGCTAAAAAAATCACAGAACAAGAAGCTAAAATAAATTCAGTACAATCGGAGCTTGTTTATGTGCCTAGTTTAGCCAAAGACATTATTGAGCAAATTAGTTTTGAAGCAAGAGCCAGTGAATACATTGACGCCAAAAGTGGTGTGAGTGCGAGAATGACTATTTCTGCTATGGAAAATTTAATCAGTGCTGCAGAAAGAAGAGCCTTAAAAAATGGATTAACGAAAACGGCTGTGCGCTTATCCGATTTTATGGGCATTATACCCGCCATTACCGGAAAAGTAGAGCTAGTATACGAAGGAGAGCAAGAGGGTGCTGAAGTGATTGCTAATCTTTTAATAGAAAAGGCCATTAGCACTTTATTTAAATTTCAATTCCCAAAAATTAGTAAACTAGAAAAGCAAAATGAAAAAAATGCTTATTCAGATTTACTAGATTGGTTTATAGCAGAAGGTGGTTTTGAATTGTATGAGGACTTTGATGAAAAACAATACAAAAAAATCTTAGACGAGGTAAAACCGCTGGATGCACTAATGAAAAAATATGCGCCAGATACTTCAAAAGAGGATGCTTATTTCATGAAAGAATTTATTTTATGGGCCTTGGTGGAAAATAAAAAATTAAACAAAGAAAAGTTAACCGAAGGTTTTTCTTTCAAAGATATATTGGGGCATATGATTAATAAGCTTTAGAATTTTAGTAAAGAATGTATCTTTGTATACATTCATGAAAAACAGGCTAGATTACTTTATAGAAAATTACCTCAAAGCAGCACTTGCGCTGGCTATCACCCTAGTTATGGTAAGAGCTTATGAGTACCTATTTATTGCCTCTAAATCATTTATAAAAAAATCTTTTTGGTACGAATTAGCAGGCATGCCTTATGATATTTGGCTCTGCCTTATCTATTCCATTGTATTGGTCTTGCCCCTATTTTTAATATCCTTAGTTCATCAACGATTATCGATTGTAGTATTTCATGTACTCAATGCATGTATGATTGTTGTATCTGTAGGATTAGTATTAGTTTTTTCGGAACGTAATACTCCCTTTGACCACGAAATTATTACCAGAAGTTTTACAGAATCATGGACCACGACCAAACAAATGATGACCAGTGGCATTACGGTTTTTTTACCTTTTGTAGCATACCTGTGTGTATATTTTATTGCAAATACACTTATAAGCAAAAGGTTCCAACTGCAAAAAAAACATTTAAACTATACAGGCTTGCTGGCATTATTAAGTATCGTTTTTATAGCTTATGCAAACACATCAGAAAATAAATTTGAACAAAAGAGGGCCTATTATTTTACGAGCAATAAACTTAGTTATTTGGTTTTAGATGTATATCATTTTGTTTTGCATAGAAATCAATTTGATGCTAGTAAGTATACTCCAGAAGACCTAAATAAAGCAATAAAATTTTACCAAGAAAATCATTCATTTGAATTTACTAATCCAACCTATCCTTTATTGCATAAAAACAATAGCCCCGATGTATTAGGCAGCTTTTTTAATCTGGACAAAGACAACCCGCCCAATATTGTATTGCTAGTGGTAGAAGGATTGTCACGTGACTTTAGTGGAGACAAAGCATATGCAGGTAGCTTTACGCCATTTTTAGACAAGCTTTCCAAAAAGAGTTTAGTTTGGGATAATTTTTTAAGTACAGCGCCAGGTACTTTTGCAGCACAGCCAGCCTTAACAGGTTCTGTACCTTATGGCGAAAGGGGGTTTTCTGTAATTAATGAAATGCCCAATCATTTGTCCTTGATTAAAGTATTGCGTTCCAATGGCTACCATACTAAATTTTTGATAGGCTTCAATCCAGACTTTGACAATATGGGTGGTTATATGCGTTTGCAAGGAACCGATATGATTTTAACCAAGTATGGGCGTAAATACAAGATGATGGGTGTTGGATCAGAAGGCTGGACAATGGGCTATCCTGATGATGCACTTTTCAATAGGAGTTTTGAGGTATTGGACTCCATTCATAAAACACCTTATTTAAATATTTACCATACAGGCACCACTCATATGCCCTATTTGTTTGACCAGCAAGCAAGCTATGGTAAATTATTTGATCAGAAAATGAGATTGATTTCAGACAAAAATGCAATTAAAAAAACATTAAAAGAAACTAAGCAGGTTTTAGTGACCTATATGTTTGCAGATGATTGTATTAAAAAATTTTTAGAAAAATATTCGAAACGTCCAGAATATAAAAACACTATTTTTTTTATCACAGGAGATCACCACATTGGCTCCTTCCCTTCTACAGGGGGTATTGATGATTACCATGTTCCATTAATCGTGTTTTCTCCAATGTTAAAAGCACCCAAGAAGTTTTACTCAATCAATTCACATAACAATATAGCACCCACCATCAGTGCGCTAATTTTAAATAATTATCCTCAATTAAAAAATAAGCCAGAAGAAGTACCATGGATGGCAGATGTCATTGACACGACTGTACAATTTAGCAATCAACAATCCATGCCATTTATGGAATGGAGCAGAGAAATAACCGACTATATCTATAAAGATTATTATTTGTCTGGGAATCAATTGTACCAACTAACCCCAAATTTACTAGAAGTTAAAGTAGAGAATGATTCCGTAAAAAATTATATGCTACGCTTACTCAATAATTTTAAGCTGATCAACAATTTAGTTTGTAGTAGAAATTTACTTTACCCGAATCAAACCATTGACAAGAACAGTAAGAAAAAATTATTACTTGATTATTATAACCCCAGAACACAAAACATCATCACCACGCTTTCTGACAGTAGCATTATTCCAGCCATCAATGTGCCCAAAAATAATAAATTTATTTATGTAGAACTGTCGGCTGAAATTAATTTACTATCTCCGGGATTAGAAGACCAGCCCGCTTTTAGGTTGTCCATGATAGACACCTCCAACAAAAAAAGAAATTTTTTATACTGGACTAACCACAATATTGTTCAAATGACCAAAAAGGATTATGTGGAAAATCAATGGAACTTTACTTCAACCAATGACATGTTTACGGTCAATGATTATAAAAAGTCAAAAAGTTTAGTTTTTGATTTGGCTTTCTTTTCAAATGCGCGTCCCATCAATTTACAAATGAAAAATTTGAAGGTTAAAATTTTTGGGATCAAATAATTATACCTTAAAAAATATTTTCTTTTGGTATAAAAAATAACATAGTCCCCACTCCAAGCTAAAAATAACCAAGGAGGAAACTATTTGATTCAGGAGGGTAAAACTAGAAACCATGGCTAAGACTCCATTGCTTATGTTAGCAATGTATTCATTGAACCATCTGGCTGCGACTATTTCAAAAAACAAATAAATAAAAAGTGAGTTCATGCCCACCACGGTAAAGAAAAACAAGTATTTTTTGTGATTCAATAAGTCAATCCACCAATAACAAAGCAATAAGCCCAATAAACAGTAGCCCAAGGAAACAATAGTGAACGAACTAGTAGCTATTTTCTTAATGATGGGTGTAACGCCAACAAAATCTAAGCCATAGCCAAGCAGTAAACAAACAACCGCTGCATAAAACAATTGTTTGATCTTAGACTGCTTACCTGCTAAAAATATTTTCCCAACCATGGATCCTGCTATGGTGTGCACTGCAGTAGGAATACAATTAATAGCTACCCATCCCCCTGCATTTATTTTGTTCATTAATACTGTGTCCATATAATTGCCAAAATTCTGTTGGTCTACAAAGGCTTGGTCAAAGCCTGTTACATGTGTAAAACGATACAAGGCTTCTGTCAAAAGCAATAACCCGACACAAAAAATGATTTGATAATTTATCTTCCATTCAAAAATTAAAAAGGCTACTAAAGTTGTAAAAGACAACTGAGTAAGCACATCCCATAATTCAAAGGACAAGCCCTTGGGCCTTACCGCATAGTCCAATACACCCCAAAAAAACAACCAGCCGCATCTTTTTAAAATTTTAATAAACAACTTTTGCCAACTAGCACCTGCTTGTTTTTGTTGATGTAAAGAATAAGCCATGGCCACGCCGGCCATAAACATAAAACCTGGTTGAATTAAATCCCAAAAATGAAGTCCATTCCAAGGATGATGAAAAAATTGAACAAAGAACCCATTTAAAAAATTGTTTTCACTGACTTTAAATAAGTGTTCGTAAAGGCCTGTACTTTCTAAGGCCAATAGCACCATAATCAAGCCGCGCATAAAATCGAGCGATTCTAATCTTTTCATAGCCTAGCATTTAAACAATGGATGTTTAAATGTAGGAAATTTTTATTGGTTATCTAGCTACCGAACCTCCATCCATTGTTAAATCAAGGCCAGTAACAAAAGAGGATTCGTCTGATGCTAAAAACAATGCACCATAAGCAATTTCAATAGCTTCTGCAATGCGCCCTTGTGGAGACATGGTTTTAATTAGCTCGGCCATGCCAGGTGCCTTCAACAATGCTTCGGTCATTGGTGTGGCGACTCCGCCAGGGCAGATGGTATTGACGCGTATATTATCCTTGGCTAAATTCACCGCTAAGTCCATGGAAAACAAACGAAGACCTCCTTTAGAAGCACTATAGGCAGTTCCATTGCCCCCTACCAAGCCAGCAATAGAAGCAATATTTACGATAGACCCTCCACCTGCTTTTCTTAAATAGGGAATACAAATTTTACAGCCCAGAAATGGCCCAGTGAGATTAATGGATAAAACCTTATCCCATAGTTCAATGCTTGTATTTTCACAATCTACAAAGCCTGGATAAATCCCAGCATTGTTTATCAATACATCAATTCTACCATAAAGCTCCACCGCCAATTTTACCACTTTGTTCCAATCCGATTCGCTAGTAACATCGTGTTTAATGGCGTTAATCATTAAGCCGTTTTTCTTAGCTTCATCTACCCATTGATTTAATTTTTCTAATTCAATATCGGTGGCGATGACTTTAGCGTCTTCTTCTGCAAACAATTTTGCTTCTGCAGCACCCATACCTCCAGCAGCCCCTGTAATGATGACTACTTTGTTTTGTAAGCGTCCCATGATCTTGTATTTTGATACGATACAAAACTAGTTTCAACGAACGGCTTAAAATATGACGCTGGTCCTATCCAATAGCATTAAAAACTAATTCAAATCATGCAATTTTCAGTTGGGTATTATTGCCAATTAAAGAGATTCCACTACCTTGCCTCAACATAAAAATAGGTACTATGAAAATAGCAGTATTAGGCGCAGGCATGGTGGGTCGTGCCATGGCCATCGATCTTTCAAAAAAATTTGAAGTAAGTTCTTTTGACCTCAGTGAAAAGTCTTTAGAAATATTAAATAAGAACTGTAAAGAAGTAAAAACAGTACAATCAGATTTAAGCGATTATAAATATTACAGTCAACTACTTGCCCCATTTGATTATGTGATTACGGCTGTACCAGGTTTTATGGGTTACAAAACTTTGGAGGCCGTCATCAATGCTAAAAAAAATGTAGTCGATATTTCTTTTTTTCCTGAAGACGCTTTGCAATTGGATGCATTGGCAAAACAAAACAACGTGACTGCCATTGTAGATTGTGGCGTAGCTCCAGGAATGAGTAATTTTATTATCGGGTACCACAATGCAAGAATGAAGATTGAAAATTTTGAATGTATGGTAGGAGGCTTGCCTAAAAAAAGAACACAACCTTTTGAATACAAGGCGCCCTTCTCTCCCATTGATGTATTAGAAGAGTATACCCGCCCTGCACGCTATGTAGAAAATGGATGTATCGTTACCAAGCCCGCTTTAAGCGATGCCGAGTTGATCGATTTTGAACCAGTAGGCACCTTGGAAGCCTTTAATACAGATGGTTTGAGAAGTATATTATTTACCATGGGCCATATTCCAAATATGAAAGAAAAAACTTTAAGGTACCCAGGTCATATCGATTTAATGCAAGCACTGATTAAGGCAGGATTTTTAAATGAAGCGCCAATCAATTATAAAGGGCAGACCATTTCTCCAATGCAATTTACTTCTAGCTTATTGTTTGATCAATGGAAATTAGGCGCTACCGAAGCAGAATTTACCATCATGACCATTAAGGTAAGTGGCGAAGGAAAAACAATAACTTATTCTTTGTATGACGAATACGATGCAGTTTCTGAAACAAGTAGTATGAGCAGGACTACAGGCTATACCTGTACCGCAGCTTTGAATATGCTTGTGAATAATTTGTTTACTGAAAAAGGAGTTTTCCCTCCAGAACTCGTAGGCAAGGATGAAGCCTGCTTTAATTTTGTCCTGAATTATTTAAGCGAGCGCAATGTGCACTATGTAAAGACGATTGATTAAATAAGTACAATTAGCCTAACCAACTATGGCTAATTTATTATTGATCATGTAATCGAAACTTTCTTTAAGTGCTACAAAAACATCGATGGCTGTTTTATCCATTTCAATGACTAAAAATTCTGGATTGCCATTGGCTGCTTTGATAATGGCAGGAAAATTCTGCGTACCCTTACCCACCGGAGTCATCGGATCTGGATTGTCAATGGCTAATTGATCATTGTATAAAGCAGGACCATCTTTGATGTGTAAAAATTTAGCCCTCTTGCCAAGTTTAGTAATAATAGATGCTGGATTATGCCCTGCTACTTTTACCCAATAGGTATCCATCTCTAAAAAAATTGCTGGGTCTAGTTCCTCTAATAAAATTTCATACACCAATTTACCTCCTACTTTGTTTCTATATTCCCACCAATGATTGTGTAAACCAAATTGTAAGCCATTGCCAGTAGCAAATTTGGAAGCTTCATTGTAAATAGCAATTAATTCCTTGGTCCCTGCTAAACTACTGTAGCGTTTGTCTTCGGGCCATCCATGCCAAATCATTTTAGTGGTACCAAAAGCATTGGCCGTATCTAGCATGATTTGTTTTTGAGCACCTATAGGAATTTCAATATGGGAGGAAGAAACCAATAAGCCAGCATCATTGATGTATTGGCTTGCTTTTTCAATGGAAATGCCTTCGGGCCAAAAAGCGGTTTCAACATATTTAAATCCCATATCGGCAATCTTTTTTAAAGTTCCGGGAATGTCTTTAACAAAGGCATCTCTCACGGTATACAATTGCACAGAAAGTTTTGCCGGATAAATGCCTGGTTCAAAAAATGCATTGGTTGCTTTAGGTAAACTTGCTCCCATTATACCCATGCTGGCCATCTTTAAAAAATCTCTTCTATTGTTTTTCATAAAAAATATTTGAATTAATTAAGCTGCCATTACACTTTTAAAAATATTTTCATTTTAAACATAAAATATAAAAAAGCCCATTCAATGCCTACATACAAACTAACCATCACAACCATATTATAGGGGGCTCCAATTAATTGGCCTAGCCAATGAAACAACGCATTGGTCGTATATTCCCAATCGATAAAATGTCCAGAAATGTAGATTAATATTGAATTCATACCAATGATCTTGAAAAAATAAGCCCAGCGCTTATAGCCTTTCACATCAATAATAAAATAGAAAAAAGATAATAATATCATACTTAAACCACCTACTAGCATCACAAAAGAACTAGTCCATAAATTTTTATTGATAGGAAAATCATAATTCCATAAAAGCGCAATGCCTACAAATAAACTGCCGATTAATAAAAGTTGGATTGATTTTTGCGTACCGGAGGCTGGATTATTTTTCAAATATTTGCCCACCAATATACCTAACAAGCCGGTACCAATGGCAGGGATGGTAGAAATAAGTCCTTCGGGATCATGATTGCCTAAATACAATCTGCCTGGCAAAATAGAGCGGTCTAAATAAGATGCAAAATTACCTGCCTGTGTTAGATCGCCAGCCGGGAAACCTGGTGCTGCTGTGAATTTGAGCAATAAATAATAGCCTATTAATAAAATAACAAAGCAAGCTATCTGTGTTTTTTGTTGGGTGGTATTGATATAAATAAAATTAGCCAACATATAGGCCAAGCCAATACGGCCCAATACACTGCCAAAACGAATATCGGCAAGTGGCCTTAGTTCTAATCCATTGTTGACTACTAATCCTAATAAAACTAGGATAAAGGCTCGTTTAAAAACGCGCAACATTACCTGTTGTTTAGTTTTACCCAATTCTAGTTCTCTTCCAACAGAATAAGGCGTGGCTACTCCAGCTATGAATAAAAAAAGTGGAAAAATTAAATCGTAAAAATGAAAGCCATTCCATGCTGGATGGGTCAACTGATTGGAAAAGCCACCCCAAAAAGAATTACCTGTGGCTTTAAATAAGGCATGCACAATTTCTTCAGCGCCCATAATCCAAAACATATCAAACCCTCTTAAGGCATCTAAGGAGAAAAGTCTGTTGGGCGAAATGGAAGTTTTCTGTTCTTCTTGCATAATTTGGTTATTTTATGTTTTGGTTAATTAAGCTTTCTGAAGTTACAAAAATTATTCAGCTTTATGGTGAGCGGTAAGTTAGAAAAAAGGGAGATTTCAGTAAAAATTAATTACTTTTAACCCATAATTAAACCATTATGGGATTTCACATTAACAAGAAGGTGGCTGATAAAAAAGCTACCACAGGCGCTAAAGCTACCTTTCAAGGGGGTAGTTCAAAATTTATCGCAAAAGCAAGTACTAAGTCTACTGGCACTACCAAGAAGCCAATTAAAACTGGTGGTTCAAGAGGTAGTTGATTGTAAGTTTATTTAAGTAAGGAGCCCCTATAAAAAGCTGTGTAATTTTTGGGTAGCTAAATAAACCTGAATTACTTTAATATTCGCGCCTGAATAATGGTGGCAATGGTTTGAATAATGCCCATGGTTATAAATAAGGCTTCAAAAGAAATATAATTCGCAATCAAACCGCCAATAGCAATGGCAATACCTGATACAAAATGAGGATGACCATTGGCAATGCTCCAGTGAAAAGTATTGGTATTGTCTTCTAAGTGATGGGCAAATAAAGAGTCCCAAATAGGTGCGCTTAAAGCTTCTGCAATACCTAAGCCTATTTGTATCAAAAAAAGCTGTTGCGTATTATGCACGAAAATATAGCCAAAGGTGAGTAGCGCATTTAACCCGTAGCCAAGAATCATTACTTGTTTTTTGTATTTAGATTTATTGACCAACTTACCTACCAAAACATAAAAAAATCCTGTAGCCATTAAGTAGGCAGCCCAGGCCCAGGTAATATCTAATAAATCGCCACCAATCTTTTCCGCATAAAGAGCAAAAAGTGGACCAAATAAACCTTCCCCAAAATACCATAGGCTAGATGCTATTAATAATATTTTAGAAGTTTTATTTAAATTCATTTTTAAAATTTATAAGTAATTCCAAAATCAAAAAAGAAAATATTATTTAAATGAGTTTCGGAATAGGGCGTAGAATTAACTGTTGCTGTTTTTGATGAGCCATTAACAGTACTTATATTTAATGAAGTGGTGGTTATTTTATTGAAGGGTATGGCATAAGTAGGCGTGAGTGTAATATTCCACTTATTTAAATCATAGCTAATAGGAAAAGAAAGTTCTAGATCTAAAAACTTAACCCCTTTCTGATCCATGGTGGTAGTGCTCTGCAAACTGCCCACTTGAGCCGGTTGTTTTATTTTAGCGTTTTTTAAAGGGTTAAGCCTTCTGTTGATAGTGCTTTCATAAAAATTTAAACTACTAAAACTACTATATATACCAGGTGTTATAGTAAGTGTATTCACTTTATTTGAACCTATTGTAATTTCTTTTTCAAAGCCTGGTACTATTTGTAGATCTGCTTTATTGGAAAAGAAAACATCAAACGAATTATGAAAATTGACAAATTGAAAGTCATAGTTCGCCGTGAATCCAAGATCAGCTGTAATATTACCGCTTAATAGGTTAGACTGACTAGAATAAAAATATTTAGACCCATATACTTCTCCGCTTAGTCTTTCTCCAACAGCATAATTGTACCCTAAATCTAATTCAGAAAAATCATAGCCTGTTTGTCCTGGGCTTAGTAAATAATTAAGGCTAAAACTAGCATATAAGCCGTTGGCAAAATTTACAGTAGCTGTTGTATAAAAATAGGGTGCTTTTAAAGAGTCTGCCCTTCCATTGTAAACATAATTGTTCAAATAGTTGGTCTGAATTTTAAAACTAGTCGTATCTTTTTTTGCAATCCCTTTTCGTATTGGCTGTGCAACAAGAATAGGGCTAAATAAAAGTGTAAAAAAAGTAAACCATAATTTATTGGCCATTTTTTGATCGAATTTTGGTTTTGGACAAAAATCAGCACCAAAAGTTTAAAGGCATAGCTTCAAAAAATTGCCAGCTTACAAGCCCCAATAGAGTATGCGTTAGCCAGATTTTCTTACAAACTTTGTAAGAATAACAATGGTCTGCTCATTCACCTTGCCTTCTATTTGTTCGGGGTTATCGGCTACTAAATGTATTTTTTTAACAATGGTACCCTTGGGTGCCATGAAATTGGCGCCCTTCACATTTAAACCTTGCGTTAAGACTACAGTATCTCCATTTAATAATTCTGTTCCATTGCTGTCCACATGTATCGGTGATTTAATAAAAGCACTCAGGGCCCAAGTGACCACAGGTTCTTCCAATTCCACCGAGGTTAAAATTTCATTGGCCCATTCGTTGTCCTTTAATTCGTACAATAATCTATAACTTAAGGCTTGAACACTTGGTGCTGTATTCCAAATACTGCCAGCCAAACATTGCCAGTGGTTGCCTGCTTCTTTGCCTTCGATAATGGCTAAACAAGTAGCACATACTGCCACTTCATTTTCAATCACATCGTTGTTTTTTGGACTTACGGCATATGCTTCAGTGGGAATTTCTGTGGTACATAATTCACATAAATCTTGCGCACGCTGTTTTAATTTTTCTGAAATTTTCATAAGTTGATATTATTCTTTATTTAAAAAAAGGAAAGAGAATTGCCTGCAGGAACATGTGTGGTTTTAATACTTGGATATTTTTCATGCAACCAGCTAGCCACAAACTCAGAACCTGCTTCCTCACTGGCAATATGCCCAAGGACAATCAAAGAAACATTGTCTCCTTTGGACCTTGCATCTCTAACATATTCAGCAGTTTCCCACTCCGAAATTTCACCGCATATTAATACATCAGGTTTTAATTGTCTAAGTCCTAAAATATGTGAACTAGCGCCGCTTGCACCTAACATAAATAAAAGCTTGGAGCAATCTTGATTCAAATCGCCAATAAATCTAACCTGCTCCACGCCTAATGTCGTTTTCATTTTTGTAATGACCTCATTCAATTTAGTGGTTGGTACGGTGGCCATTTTAGGCACTGCCTTAGTGGTATATTTTAACCAATCTAATTTTTGTAAAAAAGTAGCTGTTACCGGATCTGGATTTAAACGGTGCACATAATCGTGGTTTCGCCAAACAGCAATATTATTTTTTTTAAGTAAATCCATTTTGTATTGATACACCGGATCATTTTCTAACCAGGCAGTGGCATCTTGATGATTGTAAAAAGTAGGTTCATGTGCTATGATAAAATTAGCACCTAAGTCAATAGATTTTTTAATCACTTCTACTGTGGCAAACATCGAAGTAACAATTCCTTTTACCACTATATCTTTTGAACCAGACTTTAAAGTATCAACAGTTTCTTTTAAAATTTTCCCTGGCACTTCACTAATAAATTGATCCATGATTTGACCAACGGTAGTATTTTCATTGGAAGGTGCAGTAAATGAAGCAAGGCTTGCAATAGGCTTATTGATTAACAATTGGCCGCCTGCAAGAGCAGTTACACTACTAATAAATTTTCTTCTTGAATTAGCTGCTTTCATAATAAAATGGTTAAAGATTTTAATGAATGAATTATCTTCTTCTAGTAAATTTTTTTGACGCCACTTGTTTAGGCGCATAATTAGGGGTAGGCCCAAACATATCAGGCACTTTCCCTTTTAAAACAGGAGCACCCAATAAAGCTTCAATTTCGGCAAATTTGCTTTGTTCTTTTTCCGCCACCAAGGTAAAGGCAGTGCCAGAAGTGGCCGCCCTAGCGGTTCTTCCAATACGATGAATGTAGTCTTCCCCGTCATTGGGTACATCGTAATTAATCACTAAATCGATGTCATCAATGTCAATACCTCTGCTTAAAATATCGGTGGCCACTAAAATATTGGTCTTTTGATTTCTAAAATCTTGTAAATACTGCTCTCTGCTTTTTTGATCTAAATCGGAATGAATTTCGGCAACAGAAAGTTTGGCCTGCATTAACTTATTGGCCAATTGCTTGACATTAATTTTTTTAGAACAAAAAACAATTACTTTAGAATAGCGTTTTGAACTTAACATGTCAATGATGATGGGCACTTTTTGTGCATCATATACAATAAATGCTTTTTGGATAATCTGCTCAGGCGGCTTGGAGATGGCAATATTTATTTCAACTGGTTGGTGTAATATTTTTTTAGCCAGCTCTCTCATTTTAGCAGGCATGGTGGCAGAAAACAAAAGATTCTGACGCTCCTTGGGTAAAAAAGTAATAATTTTTGCAATGTCATCTGAAAATCCCATGTCCAACATTCTATCCGCTTCATCTAAGACAAGATATTTTAAACCTTTCAGTTTTACATAGCCCATATTTAAATGTGCAATCATTCTTCCAGGTGTACACACTACAATATCCACCCCACTGGTCAATGCTTTTTTTTCTGCTACGAATGAACTTCCATCTCCACCACCATAAACTGCAATGGAACTCACATCGGTGAAATAGGAAAGGCCTTCGATGCTTTCTGCAATTTGAATGGCCAACTCACGAGTTGGTACAATGATTAAAGCGTTAATGTCACCAGACTGATGTGAGACAGTCAATAAGCGATGTAACAAGGGCAATAAAAAAGCAGCAGTTTTACCCGTGCCTGTTTGGGCTGCAGCAATAATGTCTTTACCTTCTAAAATAGGCACCATTACTTGTTGCTGAACTGGTGTAGCTGTTTCATAACCCATGGCATCAATGCCATCTAAAATCCGCTGGTCTAAGCCCAAATCTATAAACTTCAAAATAGGTTCTTTTAGTAATTTGTAGCAATAAAGGTACAACTAATAAACCATTGACTACACTGCTTCCCCTCTTAAGCCAGATATACCAGTTTTTTAAAGAAATGATTTACTTTTATCCTCTCAAGCAGCATCCTTTATGTCCCAATTGAAAAACGACAAAGAAATACAGTCCTATTACAATTCCACTCATTTTGAGTATCAATTGATATGGAATTGGAATTTAAAAACAACTCCAGCATTGCATTTTGGTTATTATGACGAAAAAGCCACCAAACATGCGCAAGCTATCTTTAGAATCAATGAAGTGCTGGCCGATTGGGCAGACATTAAAGAGGGCACAACGGTATTGGATGCAGGATGCGGATTGGGCAATTCCACCTTATGGTTGACCCAACATAGAAAAGCAAAAGTAATAGGCATCACCTTAGTAGAAAGTCAAGTAGAGATTGCCTATAAAATGGCAAAAAAACAAAATATACATGGCGCAGAATTTAGAACAGCCAATTATTTAAACGCTCCGTTTGAAGATGAAAGTTTTGAAATAGTATGGGCCATCGAGAGTCAATGTCATACAGTAGATAAATCTCTTTTTTACAAAGAAGCCTTTAGATTATTAAAACCAGGAGGCAGATTGGTGATTGCAGATTCTATTCGTTCTTCAAGACAATTGAATACCGAAGATGAAACCTTATTAAAAAATATTTTCAATGCATGGGCAGTGCCTGATATTGATACTTTAGAAGAGCATCAAGCCAACGCAGCAAAAGTAGGTTTTGTAAATTTTGAAAGCAAGAATGTATCCAAAAATATGTTTGTCTCTTATAAGAATTTAAGAAAGACCATCAATAAATTGACCCCGCTAGCAGAAATTATGTATCGCTTGCGCATCTTATCTAAAATCAGGTACGACAATTTCAAACAATCCGGGAAACAAGCAGATGCCCTAGAACAGGACTTGTTCAGGTACTATACCTTGCTGGCACATAAGCCTAAGTAAAAATAATTTTCTTTAAAATTAGTGCA
This sequence comes from Bacteroidota bacterium, assembly GCA_947451115.1. Taxonomy (GTDB): domain Bacteria; phylum Bacteroidota; class Bacteroidia; order Chitinophagales; family Chitinophagaceae; genus Sediminibacterium. The sequence goes on along the minus strand of CANFXV010000012.1, from coordinate 14,113 downwards.
CGTAAATGCCTCTAGTGATGCTTGACAATTTCATGTCATTGCCAATGGTTAGTTTTCCAAACTTATAATTGTAGGTAGACCCGTCAGAAAAATCAAAAATAAAATTGAATAGCCCAATAAAATCATCGCTGGACCTAGAATTAAATAAAAAGGAAACCTTAGAATTAAATATGGTAGACTTGGTTACTTTCTTATTTAAAACATCCATTTGCAAAGTTCTTTCTTCTCCAATGTCTAAAGTACCATACAAGATTTGAGTGGCATATTTTTCGCTGCCCACAGCGGCTTTAATTGAAATATCTACCGAAGAAGCAAACAACAAAGGGTCGTTGATGTTATTTACTTCGATCGTTACATTGGTTAAAAAGGGATCCACCTTAGTGGTATCATTTTGCGCATTCAAACCTAGCCCAAAAAACAACAAGCAAGTAAATAAGACTGTTAACTTTTTCATTGAATACAAAGCTAAATCTTTAAAATCAAAAAAAAATGATTTAAATTACAATACATTAAAACACATACCATATGAAAGCTTTATTCCTACTTGCACTTAGTTTATGCAGTTTCCATGCCTTTAGCCAGAACAAAGAAGAGGCAGCCATCATCAAACTATTTGTCAAGGAATCCACTACCTATCGAACAGGGGATGGTAAAGGACATGCAAGTTGTTGGGCCATTAAACCTTATAGTAGAGTATTTGTAAGCACCCCCAATGGACAATCTATGGTGATCCCTGCTGAACAATTATCTGATACCACTCATCTAGGCAGTGGGACCTTTGAAAATAGCAATTATAATTTTAGCATACATGGAGACAATGCATGGGTAAGCCATGACGAAGTGTCTATTGACCCAAAAGGAAACAAAACTTATTCGCACGAAATTAAGATGGTGGAAAAAATAAAAGGTGAATGGAAAATTGTAGCCGCTTCCATCCACCTGTATAATAAGTAAGCAATATTTTTTATTGAATAGCCACCACCACCCTTCTATACCTAGTTAGGGCTGGAGACCCATTGTCAGTGCCTTCTACAATGATATGGTAGAGGTCTCCTTTTTTTGCGGTGATAGGAATCTGCGCTTTTAAAAGATGGTTTTTAAAACTTAAGTCAATTGCACCTGCGCTAAGTTCAGCATAAGGCCATGCTTTGATATTTACCAAATTTTGATCAGGATCGGTACTTCTTATATGCAATGTAATGGATTGACCAGGACGCCCATTGATACTAGTACCTTCTTTCACCATAATAGTTGGCGCATGATTGGCCTCCTTAAAACTTTGCACACACCAATTGGCTCTTGCTGCAAAATCTTCTTGAACAGCTACTAGCCATCTTGTTTGAGGAAAATTGATATCTAATTTATTTAATTCAGGATTGAAATCTGCAGCGCTTGGCCCATCTTCATACCTAAATGGATTGTCAGCAGCAGCCACAAATCTTCCTCCCCAACCACCATAGTTGGGATGATTGGTATTGTCTAAACCAATATCGACCAACTGTAAAAAAGCGGGCGAATCCCCTTCCGAGATAAAATCATATTTTTCAAAAGATCCCCATTGGGTATTGGTTATTTTTGTTGGATCACCATGGGTATGTTCCTCATCCCCTGCTTGTTTTTGGCCATCCCCATAAGCATAATACATTTTCAATAAGGCGCCATGATTCAAAATTATTTTAGAAGACATATAGGGCCCTTCAAAATAAGATTGCATCGATTTTGGTATGGTTTTTTTCCAAGGATAAGCAAAGCTGCCAAACTGATGTGCATTGTAAAATACAACTATCTTAGGCCAATGAACACCAATGTATTTTTTATAGGTGGCGTCTTGATCCATCACCGTGTAAATGATGGCTTTGCGAGAAATTTGATCCTTGATTTTTTCCCATTGAGCTGTTGTGGCGTATTGATCTTCAATTAATTTTAATGCACGGGCAATGGTATTGGTGCCACCCCAGGCTTGTAAATAAATAGGCGCTGGATTTTTGTCCATCAATTTGTCTTTAATCCAAACGGCACCTTCAGTTACTTTATCCATCTCTCCTTCAAAATCAATATTGCCCACTTTTACTAAGCTTTTTAAATAGCTAGGGCTAGGATAATTTTTATCGTGTAAAATTAAATTAGGATGTACTTGGGTATACGCATTCAATAAATCTTGGATCCAATTGACGCCAGCCCATCTCAAACTAGTTTTGGTGCCATACATTTTTTTAGTCATCTCCATTTCAGAAGTAAATAAAGTCCCCTTGCCATCTCCTTTATAATGCCACATTGAACTGGAATACACCAAGCCCTCTACTTTGTATTCATTGGAATAGAGGAGCATGCGAATAAAAGTATCTACATCATCAATTTCACCATCCGTAGTTACAATGGTGCGGGGTAGGATTTTTAATCCTAGTTTGTTTTGGCTTTGGACTTTAAAAGTCAAAATAAGTAAACAAGCAATCATTAAATATTTCATCACATGAATATACAAAAGTAATTAGACCTGTTACGAAGTTTTTCGATGGCTAAATTTGTATAAGAATTATTATTATATTGTGTATATAAACATTGCCTGCATGCACTTAAAAAAAGGATTAAATTTTATTGGCCTGAGTTTAATACTTATGATCGTATTGGCAGCTTGTGCAAAAAAAGAAACTGCAGCCGTGATAAGCAATCAGGAGGCGAGTTTAAGCAGTATCGATTTTGAATACAATGGATCTATTTTTAATACCCTGGTTTCAGGAAATAATATCAATCTAAGCAGGGTTTTGCCCTATGGAGTGACCAAGGCCACCGTAAAAAATATTTACTTAGCAGAAAATTGCACGGCTAATATAAAAGCAGGCGATGTAGTGAATGTATCCAACAATACTACTTCGATTGTTGTTAAAAATACAAGTTCACAAAAAGAAAACAGCTATCAATTGCAATTGACTGCGAGAAATTATATTTCCGTGGTAGATAAATATGGGCTATTACAAACATTAGGCAATAAAATTGTAGATAAAAATAAAAATCCGGTATCCCTGGCTGGCAATAGTTTTTTTTGGAGCAATAATGGTTGGGGTGGAGAAAACTATTACAAAAGTCAAGTAGTTTCTTGGTTGGCTTTAGATTGGGGAACCAGTATTGTTAGAGCCGCCATGGGCGTAGATGATAATGGTGGTTATTTGTCCGATAAACTAGGCAATGTGACTAAAGTCAAAACCATTGTGGATGCCGCTTTAGCCAATGGCTTGTATGTTATTATAGATTGGCATACCGAAAGTGCTTATAAATACTCCGATGAAGCCGTCACTTTTTTTACAGAAATGGCCACCCTTTATGGCAAGAACGATAATGTGATTTATGAAATTTTTAATGAGCCCTTAGATATTTCTTGGCCTAAAGTTTTAAAGCCCTATGCAGAAAAAGTAATTACAGCTATCAGAAAAGTAGATCCCGATAATTTAATTATTGTAGGCACACCTACCTGGTCACAAAGAGTAGATTTAGCAGCAGCAGATCCTATCACCATCTCCAACAATATTGCCTATACTTTGCACTTTTATACGGTCTATCATAAACAAGCCTTACGTGATGTGGCTACAGCAGCCTTGAAAACAGGCTTGCCCATTTTTGTGACAGAATGGGGCCCTATTGGCTATACACAGAACGATCCTGAAGCTGAATTATGGATGGAATGGTGCAGGACCAATATGATTAGTCATTTGGCCTGGTCGGTGAATGATAAAGCAGAGGAATGGTCTATCGCCAGGCCAGGTACATTTAATTTAACCACTTGGGAGGATGCCAATTTAACTGAGTCGGGGAAATTAGAAAGAAAATTTATTAGATCTTGGATTAAATAAATAGACGCATGAGCAAATCGGTTTGCTCGTCATTGCCTAATTTAAAAATGTGTTGATCAAATTCAATAAAGCCGTTTTTTTTATAAAATTGAAGGGCGCGTTCATTTTTTTCCCAAACACCCAGCCAGATGTATTTTAGTTTTAGCTCCTTAGCCATAGCCAATGCTTTTTGATACAATACCTGACCAACTTTTTTTCCAAAATAAGTGTTCAACACATAAATGCGTTCAATTTCGAGTGAATTGGGATCCTTTACATCAGATTGCGCCTCCCCTAAATTTAATTTTAAATAGCCAATTTTTTTGTCTCCCTCTATGGCAAAATAAAATTTTGAATTAGGATTAGACAATTCATTGGTCAAAGTATCCAAACTTAAATTATTGGTGAGGTAATTATGCATGTCCTCTTCGGAATTATGAATAGCAAAAGTTTCTGTAAAAGTTTGTCTGCTCAATTGTTGAAGCACTTCAAGATCAGCAAGCTCTAATTGGACAATTTGAATGGGATCCATAAAAATATTAAGTGGTTTGAATTAACAATTTTTCATAAGCCTTGCGTGATGCCCCACTAAAAAATATTTCTCCGCAATAAGTATAATTTAATTTATCCAAAATTCTTAGCATGGGTACATTGTCAAAATTCGTATCCACCTTAATACTAAAAATGTTTTTTTCTACACAAAGTTCTTCAATCAATAAAAACAAATTGGCACCCATCCCTTTCCTTTTAAGTGCTTCAGCAGTAGCTACCCGGTGCACCACCGCATAATCGCCATTGGACAACCATTGCCCTTGGATATCTGTATAGGTAGGTTCTATCCCAAATATAATGGCCGCATAAGCAATAATGGCTTGGTTGTCCACTAGTACATAACCATGGCCATTTTGAATATCGGTAATTACAGTTTGTTCGTTTGGATAACCATTTTGCCATTGTTCACTGCCATCCTTTCTTCTTTGTTCAATGGCTGCTTGCAAAATTTCCCAAATGGTATTTTTATCTTCGGGATTGGCTAATCTTAAATTCATTTCAACAATTTATACGCAAAGGAAGCACTTTTCATTTAATTAAAGCGCAGTATTTTAGTCTAAAATATTTATCTTCAAGTATGAATCATTCCTTATCCATCCATCAAATTGATGGCTTTATTAACAATGGTTTTATTAAAATAGAAAATGCTTTTCCTGCAACAGTGGCAGCGCAATGTGTTGATCTTTTATGGAAAGCCACCCACTGCCATCCTGATGATCAAACCACCTGGACCCAGCCTGTGATTAGAATAGGTGAAATGACGGACGCTCCATTTATTGAAGCGGCAAATAGTGAATTTCTCCATTATGCATTTGATAAATTGGTGGGTGAAGACAATTGGATACCAAAAACATCTATAGGTAGTTTTCCCATTAGGTTCCCGTCTCAAGAAAAAGCCAATGATACCGGTTGGCATGTAGATGCCAGTTTTACAGATGAAAATGCTAGCAATTATTTAGAATGGCGAATTAATGTACAATCCAAAGCAAGAGGCTTGTTGATGCTATTTTTATTTTCAGATGTGTCGGAGCATGATGCTCCCACAAAATTGAAAATTGGTTCGCATTTGAATGTGGCAAAAATTCTATCGCACGCAGGCGAAAAAGGATTGGCCTTTATGGAACTCGCTGCCCATTTAGACAGCATCAATAATTGCGAAGAAATAAATGCAACTGGTAAGGCGGGGACTGTTTATTTATGTCATCCTTTTATCGTACATGCAGCCCAAGATCATTTAGGCACAAAACCAAAATTCATGGCCCAACCTGCATTGATGACAAAAAAAGATTTTACACTAGATGCAACTAATTCCAGTAATAGCCCCGTGGTAAAAGCCATACTGAAAGGATTGGATAAAATTTAAACAATGAAAAAAAGAGTAGTTGCTTATATTTTATTTGCCCTATACCTTATCCTATTATTTAAAATTTTGGTGTGGAAGGATCTTGCAATGATCCGCATTGGTCCTATCAAATTAAATTTTGGAGGCACACAGGAAGGCCCAGCTAATTTAATTCCATTTAAAACCATCTTTTACTATTTTACTGGAAAAAATGGTGTCTTAATTGCTGTATTAAATATTTTTGGCAATATTGCTGCATTAGTTCCTTTAGGATTTTTACTGCCACTTGTTTTTTTAAAAATAAGATGGAAGCAAATATGGATGATAGCAGCCGCCTCCGGCTTAATAATAGAAGGCGTGCAATTGCTACTACATGTTGGGATTTTTGATGTAGATGATATACTATTAAATGGATGGGGTGTGTTAATGGGTTATTGGATGTATCTATTGTATATTAAAATACATACGCCCATAAAATCAATATTAAATATTGTAGTCTTAGGAGGCCTAATTGTTATTTCTAGTTTGTTAACGCTTTCCTATTACAAGCAAGTTGAACTTCCCATTGGCATTGAGCCAAGTGTACAAACAAAATTGCAGAACAACCTTAAAAATAACACGTCAAGTTCAAGCGCCTGTTGTGATTTATGCGGCGGCACAGGCGGTACAGGACGCATTGTGGCTATGACTAAAGATGCCATTACCATTAAAAGAAATGACAGTGTAGCACAAATTATTAAACTCACCAATAAGACCATCATAAAAAACAACAATGGTAAGGCCAAGCTAAGCGATTTAAAAATTAATAACCATCTTACTGTAATTATAGACGAAACCGAAACTGCCTCTTTAATTTTAGTATGTGCAGAAAAAAATAAATAACTTATGACAAACCCAATAGTAGACAATTATTTTAAAAAAGCCAAAAATTGGAAACTTGAGATGGAAGCCTTAAGGGCAATACTACTTAGTGCTCCATTGGAAGAGGAATTTAAATGGGGAAAGCCCTGCTATGCCTATCAAGAAAAAAATTTATTTATTATACAAGCCTTTAAAGACAATTGTGCGCTCTTATTTTTTAAAGGGTCCTTATTAAAAGATGAAAAAAAACTACTTGTCAAGCCAGGAGAAAATAGTCAGGCTGGGAGAATGATTCGATTTAAGGATGTTCAAGAAATTATTAAAATAAAATCTATCCTAAAGTCCTATATCAAAGAAGCTATTGATGCAGAAAAAAATGGTTTAAAAATTGAAGTAAAAAAAGAAATACAATTAGAATTACCAGAGGAATTAGTAGCGAAATTTAAAAAGAATGGGGCTTTCAAAAAAGCGTTTAATGAACTAACCCCGGGACGTCAAAGAGCGTATTTACTATTTTTTACTGCAGCCAAACAAGCTGAAACAAGGGTCACCAGAATTGAAAAATACACTCAACAAATTCTTTGTGGCAAAGGCATCAACGATTGTACCTGTGGTTTATCCAAACGAATGCCCAACTGCGATGGTTCCCATAAGCAATTAAGATAATTAAATTAAGGCTTTAAAAAAATCTTCCAGCTTCTTTTCATCCAATTGCTTATTGGTTCTTACACTACTACATAAATCAACACCAAAGGGTTGAACATAATCAATGGCTTGTTTGACATTGTCTTTATGAATGCCCCCTGCTAAAAACACAGGAACCTTTACTTCCTGTCTAATAGTTTTACTTAAATCCCAATTATGTGTTTTGCCAGTGCCTCCAAGTACCTTGGTAGATAAATTAGGATTGCCGCTATCCAATAAAATGGCATCTACCATTTCAGCTATTTCAATAGCTTCTTGAATAGAGTTTTCATCTATCACATGAATCACTTGAACTAGTTTAACATAAGGAAGCGCGGCTCTTATTTGTTGGTATTGCCTATCGGTTAAGGTATCTACCATTTGAATGTTAGTGGTATTTACTTTTTTGTGGTGCTCAATGATGGCCGCTGCGCTTGTTTCGCTAGTCAATAAAAAGGTCTCTATAGGTGGCGGAACCGTTTTGGCAATGGCATGAATTAGTTCATCGGTAATAATTCCCGGACCACTAGGCATAGGTCCAACTAAGCCAATAGCCTTGGCACCATAAGCAACAGCTAGTCTAGCTTCTTCAATACTACTAATGCAACAAATTTTTACGCTAATATTTGACATAGGATGCTACGAGTTGGAATTCATCAAATAAAATTACAAAAAAAGTCCCAACCTGAATGATCAGATCGGGACTTTTAACAGTTGACTTATATTGTTATTTGAATCAATTAATTGTCAAGTTGCTTATTCATATCAGCGAGGTTACAACGTTCTTCTAAATTAGTAATTAATCCATCATCATAATAGCTGCCAATTGGGCGATGGAATCCCATAAATTTTGCAAGCGCACATTTTCATTTTCTGAATGCTGATTGTTGTCATGATTGACCAAGCATAAGTTAATTACTTTAGCATTAAGGTGTTTTTCAAAAAGATACAGGGGTAAACTGCCACCAGAAGTAGGTTCTAATATTAACTGCTTATTGGTGGCCGATCTTACTGCCTTAATTACTTTTTGTGAAATAGGAAGATCCAAGGGTGTACGTTGTGCATTGTATCCTCCTTTCACCATTTTTAATTTGGCAATTTTTGAATTTTGTAAACGCTCTTCATCTGTGGGGTCGCGATCTAATAATAAAAATCCTTCTTGAATAATGTGCTGTCTTACCAATTCCACCTGCTTTAAATAGTCCGTACCAAGTACCTGACGTAAATCAAGCGAGGCTTTAGATTCGGTAGTGATTACATTGCTTGCGCGATTTTCTACATCTGCACATTTAATTCCATTGATATTGAGCGAGGGCCATTCAAAAGTTTCAAAAAGCGTTTTACCTCCACCATCGGGCTTATTAATTCCTAATTCCTTTTTCATTTGTGCATCCACAGAAGGGATGGCATTGAATGCAGTTTTCTCTGAAGCTGTAAATGGAATCACATCATCATAATAACCTTTAATCTTTACCATGCCCTGCTCATCCTTCATGCTAGCAAGTAATTTGGACATTAATAAACAAGGATTGGGTGCCCAATTACCATAATGACCGCTGTGCAATGGACGCTTAGGACCATACACCGTAAGTTCAACATTCACATCTCCTCTCACACCAAAATCAATCATGGGCAATCCGGATTGGTGTACAGGCCCATCCCCAATCAACCATAAGTCTGCCTTTAATATCTCTTTATTTTTCTCCAATATTTCTCCAAGGTGTAAGGAGCCAATTTCTTCTTCCCCTTCAAAGAAAAATTTAATATTGTTTTTAAGCTTTACACCAGATTTTACTAATGCATCATAGGCATTGATGATGGTCATTACTCCAGCCTTATCGTCCGAACTACTTCTACAAGAAATTCTCCATTCTGGATCAAAGGCTTGACCATCGGTAGGAAAAGTAACGGCTTTGCCCGATTGTTCAATGGATTTATCTAATAAAATTGGCTGATAAGGTTTTATTGCTGGATTCCACTTTTCCGGGCTCACTGGTTGTCCATCATAATGCGCATAAAATATAATAGTTTGTGTAGCACCAGGCACCATTACTTCCCCATAAACGGCCTTTGGTGTTCCCTTGGTATAGGATTCGAGCAATTTTGTTGGAATGCCGCGTTTTTTCAACATGGATTCAATGAAAATTGTATTCTTATTGATGTTGACTTTATCTAAAGCATGGTTGGGTAAGGACAATAAATTAAAATATTCTTTAATCATCTCACCTTGATGCTGTGCACAATATTTTTGCACTTTTTCATTGGCTGTTTGTGCCGCCACTATTTGATAAGTAAAGAGAATAATGGCAAGAAAAAAATGTTTCATGATTTATGATTTAGTATCCAGTGCTTTAAGTTTATCTTGAAAATAAATAGAGTTTGGATAATATTTCAATGCCATGTTTAATACTTTTCTTGCTTTCACCGGATCGGGGTACCTGTCCGGAGAAGTAAGGTAATGTACCAATATTTCAAAAATAGCTTGAGGTGGATCCATTTTTAAACCAATTTTTGTTTCAATTTCTTTAAAATGAGACTCGATAGCGTCTGGATCCTTCATATAATCATAATGGCTTTTATGGTAGCCTTCAAAAATAAAAAGAAGCCCATTGTACCAACTTAACATAGGAATAGAAGAATGATCTGTATTAGGGATATAGTCTACCTTGTATTGCAGGTTTTTTAAAGAAGCATCGCCCATCGCTTTACCCATATTATAAATTGATTTGGAATGAAACTGAAGGCTGCCTCCATAATTGCTAGAATCAATGACGCTTACATAATATTTTCTGATTTGATCCTTAGGCATCGTTTTTAGTAATTCGGGCGCTTCGTTTACATATTTTGCTCCATCCCACCATAAACTAGGATCTATGGCAATAGCGGCATTGAACAAATTTGGATGTTTTAAAAAAGTATAGGTAGCTGTTAAACCACCTAATGAATGACCAATATATATTCTATAAGGATTAGTTCTGTAATTTTTCTCTACATAAGTAAATACTTCTTCTTGCATAAATTTTAAGAATTGCTCACCGCCACCACTACCCTTCATCATCAATTTTTGTTCGGGCGTTTTTGCCTCTTCTCCATTCGGTTGTTTTGTTGATGCAATGGGTGTGAGGTCACGAAATCTTTTTTCGGTATCCACACCTACAACAATCATTTCTGGAATCTGATAATTGACATGGCCTTGCTCACTCATGAAACTGACCACTCCAGTAACAGGGAAAAAAGCCGTTTTGCCATCCAATACATAGATCACAGGATAAGTTTGGCTAGCACTTGATTGTTCATTGTAAGAAGCTGGCACCCTAATCCAGAGGGTTCTTTCTTCGGACATGATGCGAGATTTAAAATCTATTCGAATTCCATTTTCTATCGGCGCAGATTTAAATTCTTGTGCTACTGAGATTAATGGCAGCAGCATTAAAATGAAAATTATTTTTTTCATAAAATAAAGTATTTAATTAGTCAACTTATCTATTGCCTTTTCGAATTGCTGATGTATGAGCCAAGAAGATTTTCCAGCAGTTCCATTACTCAAAGATATAAGTGTATACCCATTTTGCAAATCACGTACAAAATTGTTTTTAAAACCATTCCAGCTTCCAGAATGGGATACTTTTTTTCCAGGTTCATTGATGATCCAGCCAAAACCATAGGCCATCTTTGGTTTTTCTTTAACTACCACAGCAGTATAGGCTTGATCTAAAGTTTTTTGTTGGAGTACTTGTCCATTTCTTAAGGCCTGATCCCATTTTAGAAGATCGCCCAAGGTTGAATAAATATTTCCATCTCCAACCACTTCATCTAGAGATGTGAGATCAAATGTATTCCATTTACCTTGTTGGTATTTAATTCCATACACTCTGCTCTCAGGGGAAAAGGGCATCTTCACCGTTTGAACATAGGTATGATTAAGACCCAATGGCTGGGTTATTTTAATTTTTAATAATTCTGCATAGGGCATACCGCTGATGGATTCTAATACAAGCGAGAGCATGGCATAGCCAGTATTACAATAACTGAATTTTTGACCAGGCACTGAAATTAAGGCGGGTTTGTACTGAGCAATTAGTGCTAACAATTTTTGATTATCAATGGTGTCATTTATTTTAAGGGTATCCTTTATCCAATCAAAGTATTCAATCATTCCATGGGTATGATTAAGTAAGTGCCTTATAGTAATATTTTTATAGGGAAAGGAATTAATGTAGTCGCTCACCTTATCATCAATTTTCAATTTACCTTCTTGTACATACATTAATATTAACGAGGAGGTGAATGTTTTTGAAATGGAAGCCAAATTAAATGCAGATGAGGATGAAAGATGATTATTGGTGCTACTGTCTGTGAACCCAATACTTTTTTCATAAAGCACTTTACCATTTTTTGCCAAAAGAATATTGCCATTAAATTCATGTAATTGATTAAGGCTATCTATGGATTGATCAAATTTTTTGATAAGCACTTGCAAGGATTGAGCCTGCAACGTAGAAGATAATACGATCGATATAAAAAGGCAAAAGAAGGTTTTAAGCATTTGGTTACTATTTTTCCTAAGATATAAAAATAATTACTAATTCAAACTTAAACAAAAACACAGAAATACCATAACTTATTGAAAGAAGTTTGTATTTTGGTAGTACAAAATACCAAAGGAATAATATGAACAGAGTACAAGTAATTTTAACATTAGACATGGAGCACCTTCCAAGTAATTTTCCTGAATTATTAAAACAGGAGCAAGAAGTAGTAGCTGTTTGGAAATCGGAAGGATATCTTGAACATTTGTATTTAAGACAAGCTAGAAATGGTGCCGTCTTAGTTTTTAAAGATAAAGAGGAAGAGGAAGTTAAAGCATTAATGGAAACACTGCCTTTTTATAAAATCAAAAAAAGCGTTGAATATTATAATTTGATACATCAATTTTAATTTGTGTTCAACTCGTTTTGCTCCAAAAAATTTAAAGAAACATCATGAAAAAAATGTACAAACTATTGATTCTACTAAGTGTTCAATGCTTCGCAATGAATACTTATGCTCAAGATGGAACTATTTACCCGCTTGATGCGCCTAAAGAGCCCAATGCAATTCCTTTAGGCACAGGCGCTGTGAAGGACCAACCTGCACCAGAAACTTGGTTTCGCCAATGGGGTGACCCAATGGCAAGAAATATTTCCATAGCTACCTTAACGCCCTTCTTGCCAGAAAAAGGAATGGCAAATGGAGCAGCTGTTATTGTTGCTCCCGGCGGGGGATATAGATGGCTTTCTATGGGTAATGAAGGATGGGAAGTAGCCGAGGCCCTTGCTAAAAAAGGAATAGCAGCATTTGTTTTAAAATATAGATTGTTTCCGACTGCAGCGTCTTTGGATGATTTTACAGCATGGATGAACCACCCGCGCCCTGCACCCCAAAAAACTGATGATAGTTTAAAGAATACGACCCCTTCTAGTCCTTTTCAAATGGATCTATCAAATCAACTGGAGGATGCGGAAGCGGCCTATGCTATGATTGTAAAAAAAGCGAATGAATGGGGTATTGATACAAAACGAATCGGAATGATTGGCTTTTCTGCAGGAGCAGGTCTAACGATGCATGCAACGCTAAATTCCAAAACAATGAAACTTGCTTTTATTGGTCCAATTTATGGAGGAATGGGTCCAGTGAAAGTACCCGTGAATGCTCCTCCAATGTTTAATGTAATTGCCTCAGATGATTTTTTATTTAATGCCCAATTTGGCGTAATTGATTCTTGGTTTAAAGCGGGACGCCCAGTTGAATTTCATTTATATCAAAATGGAGGGCATGGCTTTGGCTTAGGAAATCCAAACAAAACTAGTAACCGTTGGTTTGATTCATTTATATATTGGTTAGATGTAAATAAATTTCTTATTGCTAATTAAATGCAATAAGGCAAAACACAAACTTTTTTAATTTTATTGATTTTTTTAGCAAATAATGGTCTTATGAAAAAAAAATTTGTTGATGTTAATACTTATGAATCAAGAAATATGTCTAAGGATAAGAATATTGAATCCCAATTTTGGTTAGATAAAACTATTGAAGAAAGATTAACAGCCTCTATAGCTATGATTGAGCTGTCTTTTAATATCAAGGATTTTGTGAAACAAAAAGTAGATCGACAAATATTCTCCTCTTACAAAAAAAATTCATAGCTAATTTGTGACTTTGGATTATTTTGGATTGAGTATTTCTCCAAAATGTTTATCAGTTAATTCTGAATATATAGTACTAGCATCAATTTGAAGTTCATTTGACCAAGCAATTGAATAACCATTTGTATACACCTTTGCGAATTGATTTTTATCTTGAAGTACTTTGAAAATTCCCTTTTGAACCAAATCGTTTAATTCAATAGTGCCATTTACACCATCATCAAATTTGATGCTAATGGTATAGTCAGCTATGTATTTAACTTCTTGAACTTTCATACTCAAATTTACATAGAAAAAATAGAGATTTATACATGATCGTAATGAAATCTGCACTTTAAAACTTGAATCTCATCATGTTCCACTTTATAAATTAATCTGTGTTCTTCGTCAATTCTTCTTGACCAATAACCTGAAAGTTTAAAGCCTCTGGTTTGCCAATACCTTCATATGGACTTCTTGAAATATCTTTTAACAGTTCATTGATTTTATTAATTTTCTGTTTATCATTCTTTTGCCAGAAAAGATATTCATCCCAAGCCAAGTCAATAAAGATATATCTCATTATTCTATTAATTTACGTTCCCTCATTTTGCCCTCTTTAAATTGCTTTATGGATGCATCTAAAACTTCCATATTTTTTTTAGATGACATCTCATGTAATGTTG
>CANFXV010000011.1 GCA_947451115.1 Bacteroidota bacterium | reverse complement strand
ACCCACATTAACTTGACTTTTGATAAATCTGATTTTTCTAAATTTTCAAAGTCAGGCGCCCAACTGTTTTCGGCAGTCAACTCATAGTATAACGGGGTCCCACCCGCTAATTTAACTGCACTTGTATATGTTGGATAACCAGGATTGGGAATCAATACCTGATCTCCTTCATTCAAATAGGTCATACATATATGCATGATCCCTTCTTTACTTCCTAATAAAGGAAGTATTTCAGTAGCTGGATTCAAATCCGCTACCTTGAAATATTTTTTATACCAATTAGCTATCGCTTCTCTTAATATAGGCGAACCTTTATAAGATTGATAACCATGTACATTTTCTTTAATGGCTTCTTGGTATAAAGTTTGAACCACTTCTGGATGTGGCGGTAAATCCGGACTGCCAATACCTAAATTAATAATCCCCTTACCCGCTTTATTGAGTTCATCAATCTCGCGCAGTTTGGTTGAAAAATAATATTCTCCAATACCCTCTAGTCTATGTGCGGTTGTCCATTTCATACTTATCCTTTTACCACTTTACCTTTTTGATACATCCCAAATATTTTAATACTATTGGTTAAGCCTTTTAATTCCTCTAACACTTTTTCAATTTGTTTTTTATTGTCAAATTCTAAGTCAGCATAAAATCCATATTTAAAAGTGCTGCCTGGAATGGGCATACTTTGTAACTTGCTTAGATTCACATGACCTTGTGCTATTTTGGCCAAAACTTTGGCAAGAATACCTCTTGAATGGTCGGTCTGAAAATAGATAGATGCTTTGTTCGGATTTTCAACCATGGTCTTCACCGACATTGGAGTCATGATTAAAAAACGAGTGATATTATTTTTTAAAGTATGTATGTCTGGACTAGCAATGTCTAACTCATACATTTGCGCCGCTAGTTTACTTGCAATAGCCGCTGTATGTTTGCTTTTATTCTGATGCAATAGTTTGGCGCTTAGCGCTGTATCCTCTGATTCCACCAATTTCCAATTGTATTTTTCCAAATAATCCAAACATTGTAAGATAGCCATGGGATGACTGTGCACTTCTTTGATATCCTCCAATTTCACACCAGGGAATGTCAATAAGTTTTGACTAATAGATAAGTATACTTCCCCAATGACTTGAAGTTTACTTTTTTGCAATAAATTATAATTGGGTAAGATGCTGCCTGCAATAGAATTTTCTATGGCCATGACTGCCCCATCTGCTAATTTAGGATCGGCCCCGATTTGGACCACTTTTCTAAATGTATCACAAGTGATGACCTCTACATTTTTACCAAAAAAATGCCTAGCTGCCACTTGGTGGAAACTACCTTCATATCCTTGTATCGTTACCTTTTTACTCATAAAAAAATCCCGGCTTTGTGGGCCGGGATTGTATGTTTAGTTGTTTCGTTTACGCTTTTACAAATACTACCCGGCTACTTTGGTTAAAGTAGAAATAAAAGAAAAAGTAAAACCAATTGTTAATATTTGCTTTCATCGAATACAAAGATAGGCTATTGTAGGCTATTCATCAAAAATGTTTCCATTTTTAGCTCTAAAAACTAACAAATATTCGCTTTTGAGGTATTTATGCTTGTACAAAAAAACCGCCACGATAAATCGCAGCGGTTAAACGATTGCTTGCCATTCGAAATCTTTCAGTAGCCGTTAGCTGGCAAGAAAGGTTGATGAATCAACAGGCCAACGGCTTAATTATTTATTTTGCTTTAGCAGCAGTATCAACTGTTGCAGCAGCAGCAGTGTCAACAGTTGCAGCAGCAGCTGTATCAACAGTTGCAACAGCAGTATCAGTTTTAGCTTCAGTTGAAGCACCACCACATGCAGCTAATGCCGCGATAGCGAAAATTGCGATTACTTTTTTCATTTGGATTTGTTTTTAATTAATTATACTCTTAATACATAAAGGTTAAAAAGGTAACCCCCCAACCCTTAAAAAATTAAAAAAGACCCTATTTTGGGTTACTTTTGCCCTAATTAAGTATTAATCTCTTGAAAGCTGAATTAAATGAACAAGCCCTATTAAAGGGGTTAGCCAATAATGACTCCAAAGTGGTGGAAACCCTTTATAAGAGTCATTTTAATATGATACAGCACTTTGTTATAAATAACAATGGCTCTTTTGATGATGCAAGGGATGTTTTTCAGGAAGGAATGATTGCACTTTACGAAAAGGTTCAATCCGAATCATTTGTACTTACCTGTCAAATCAAAACCTACCTTTTTTCTATTTGTAAGCATGTATGGCTAAAACGCCTACACCAAATGGGGAAATACAGCAGCCCTTTAAGTGTTCAAGAAGACAGCATATCAGTGGAAGAGGATTTGATGGATTTGGAGAAAAAAGATGCCGCTTTTGCGATCATGGATCGAGCCTTAAATAGTTTAGGTGAACCTTGTAAAAGCTTATTAGAAGGTTACTATATCAATAAAAAAGGAATGCAGGAATTGGCTGCAGATTTTGGTTACACCAATGCCGACAATGCAAAGAATCAAAAATATAAATGTTTACTGCGCTTGAAAAAATTGTTTTTTGCACAGTACAATATTGGGGATTAAGAAAACCGAAGAAAGATTTTATTATGGAAGACAGAAAATTAGTAGAAACGATCGAAAAATATTTGACAGGCGCCATGTCTGCTCAAGAGGTTGAATTGTTTGAAACACTTAGGAAAAACACCCCCGAGATAGATCAAATGGTAGTAGAGCACAGTATGTTTTTACAACATATGGATATCTATGCCGACAGACGCAACTTTACCTACCTCACCGAAAAAACTTTTGAAAGATTATTGGCTGCAGGAGAATGGGCAGATGAAAATACCAGCACCAAAACAAGGGTCATTCAACTTTGGAACAAATACAAAAAAGTGGCCGCCATTGCTGCATCAGTAGGTGGCTTTATCGCTTTAACTACTTCTGCATTGATGATGTATTTTTCACCAAGTTTAAATGGCAATCAATTGCTTCAATTAAGCAAGGCCATTGAAGTCATTAAGAAAAACCAACAAGTTCAAGGACATTTATTAAATGAAGTGAAGTCCAAAGTGCCTGAAAATGCAAAACTAATTAGTGGTGGTTCAGGATTTTTAGTGAACACCAAGGGATACATCATAACCAATGCACATGTGCTTAAAGGCAATGGGGCCATTGTCATTAACCATGTCGGTCAAGAATTGCAAGCAACGATTATTTATGCAGACAAAGCACTTGACCTTGCTTTATTAAAAATCGAAGACAAGGATTTTATAGAACCAAGCTCCATCCCTTTTAGTATTCGCAAAAAAATGAGTGATTTAGGTGAAGAAATTTTCACGCTGGGCTATCCAAGAAATGACAATGACATCGTTTATGGAAAAGGTTATTTAAGTGCACAAACAGGTTATGAAGGCGATAGTAGTTCTTTTCAAATACAAATAAGTGCCAACCCTGGTTATTCAGGAGCCCCTATATTTAATGACAAAGGCGAATTGATTGGTATAATTAGTACTAGACAAAAGCTAGCAGAAGGAGTTGCCTTTGCGATTAAATCCAATAAGATCATTGACCTAATTGAAAATGCCAAAGAGAATGATGATAAAGGAGAGATCAAATTGAAAATTTCTAAAGGTGAACAACATCATGCCGCCAATAGAAAAGATCAAATCAGCAACTTGAAAAATTATATATATAGCGTTCGTTCTTACAACTAGTGATCCAGTCGCTTATCTCCAAAGATTGGTTGGATACAACTTACTTTCCACTAAAGCGTCAATGCTCGCTTTCACCCCTGGCGCATCTTCTTTATACGTAACCCCAAACCATTTTGCATGGGTAGGTATTACTTTTACTTGACCCAAGCCCAATTCCTTAAATCTTCCTGCTACATAAGGAATATAAAATTCAGATTTTAATTCCTGCCCTTTCTCTTTTAAAAACAAGTCAAACTCTTGCCCACATAATTGGATAAACTCGGGTGAAAAACACATAAAATTCATACTCACTCTTGTTTTTTCTTCTAAAGGGGTTTCTATTTCGTTTTCTTCAAAAACAATTTGACCATTTTCTTTGCGGTAAATTTTTGTACGCTCATGGATAGAAGTCAAATAGCCTTGCTCATCAATAGAACAAACACCCCTACTTACTGTTCCGTTTTCACTTAAAGTATTGGCCAATTCGTAGCCAAGAATACAATTGGTAGATGTATTGCAGTCCTTGGTTAAAAAATTATACGCTTCTACAAATGCTTCATTGCCATAATAATCATCTGCATTAATCACAGCGAAAACTTCTTTAACTTCCTCCTTACAACACAATAAGGCATGCGCTGTCCCCCATGGCTTTACGCGGTCTGCAGGTAGATCATATCCTTCGGTATATTTATCTAAAGATTGATAGACATAGGCTGTTTTGATTTTTCCTGCTAACTTAGGTTCAATAATTTTTTTGAAAGCTTCTGCAAAATCTTCCCTAATTATAAATACCACTTTCCCAAATCCTGCACGTAGGGCATCATAAATAGAATACTCCATAATGGTCTCTCCTGAAGGACCAAAGCCTTCAGTTTGTTTCATACTTCCATATCTACTTGCCATTCCTGCTGCTAAAATCACTAAAGTAGGTGCCATATTATTTCAAAGCTTTTGATTGTATTAAATTGGTATTTTTACCCTGCTTGATTAAAAATACATCGTGTAAAATTAGCCCATTTTGATTAAATAGAAAAACATTGACTGCAAACCCTATCATTCAATTCTTGCCTAGCTATAGTAGTGCAAAATACCAAGTGAGTCTGTTAAGATTAGATCAACTAAATCCCATTGTAAGTGGCAATAAATGGTATAAACTAAGATTTTATATACAAGAGGCCTTAGATAGAAAATTAACCACCATTGCAAGCTTTGGCGGCCCCTATTCCAATCATTTAGTGGCCCTGGCTTATGCGGCAAAACTAAATAAGCTTAAAAGCATTGGTTATGTAAGCGCCAATCCAAGCGAGCCCATTACCCCAAGTTTAGAAGAAGCCATTGGCTATGGCATGCAATTGGAATTTATTGGTAGAACCCATTTTCAAGCTATCAAAAATGAATTGATTCAAAACAATATAACCGAGGCTTCTGCTTCTATTTATTTTATTGACGAAGGTGGTTATGGAACCTTAGGTGCTAAAGGTGCGGCAACTATACTGAGTAGTTCAGCGACCTCCGCCTTTGATTACATCATTGCCGCAGTTGGCACAGGTACCATGTTAGCAGGTATCATCAATGCAGCAGAGCCCCATCAAAAAATTATTGGCATCCCTGTATTAAAAAATGAAATAAGTTTAGAAGCGGAAATAAATGCATTGGTGACGCATCAGCCAATAGATTGGAAACTACTACATCAATTTCATCAAGGAGGTTATGCAAAAATTAATCCTCGTTTAATTGAATTCATGAATGAGCTTTGGACAATTGAAAAAATTCCTACGGATATAGTATATACAGGCAAACTTCTTTTTGCCGTTAATACTTTAATAAAAGAAAACTATTTCGAATCCTATAGTAGGATATTAATGATACACAGCGGGGGTTTGCAAGGGAATAGATCCTTACCTAAGGATACTTTGCTTTTTTAAAACCAACATAGGCTAAGGAGCCTATTAAGCTTTGATTAAATCGCAATCAAACACAAGGGCAAAATGTTTCTTGATTTTTTCTTTGACTTCTTCGTAGTCCACTTTATGCCCTAATTCTTTTTCTAAAGAGGTAACTGTTTTGCCTTGTATACCGCAAGGCACAATTAATTCAAAATGAGCTAAATCGGTATTGACATTTAAAGCAAACCCATGCATGGTAATCCACCTACTGCATTTAATCCCCATGGCACAAATTTTTCTGGCCATAAAAGGATCATCGGGTTGCAACCAAACGCCTGTTTCACCTGCACTTCTTTCTCCTTTCAAACCATATTCTTCCATTACATTGATAATGACTTGCTCCAAACTTCTTAAATACCAACCTAAATCGGTTTTGAATTTGTCTAAATCTAAAATTGGATAGCCCACCACTTGTTGTAAACCATGGTAAGTCACATCTCCTCCTCTATTGATATGGAAAAACTCAATGCCTAATTTTTCTAAATGCGCTTCTGATACCAATACATGCTCCCTTTTGCCACTTTTTCCCAAGGTAAACACAGCGGGATGTTCTACCATTAAGAATCTATTTTCTGTAGTAGTTTCAGCCATGGCTTCCTCCTTCTGCCTAGCCGCCCATTTGATTTGTGTATTTTTCAAGAGCAAGGCCTCCTGGTATTCCCAGGTGGGCTGATAGGAACGAATGCCTAAATCCTCAAATACCACTTTTTGACGCATGAAGCAAAGTTACAAACTAAGCAGCAATATCTTACTTTTGCACCATGGCTGAAATACAAGATCCAATACTAGAAGAAAACAATGAGTCCCTTTATGAACGTTCTACCTTTATAGTAGACAAAGGGCAGGAACCAACCCGTATCGATAAATGGGTGCAAGCCCGCATTGAAGGCATCACTAGGAACAAATTACAAAATGGCATTGATGCTGGTTTTTTAACTGTGAATGGAAAAGTAGTGAAGAGCAATTACAGAACAAGGCCAGGTGATGAAGTAGTTTATTTAAGCATCATCAATCCTGAATATACCGAGCTTAAGCCAGAAGCCATGGATTTGGATATTGTATATGAAGATGAAGCAGTCATGGTGATCAATAAGCCTTCCAATATGGTCGTACATCCAGGTATTGGGAATTATACAGGTACTTTATTGAATGGAGTCGCTCATCATCTTTTAGCGCTAAATCCAGATTTAAATGAAGAACTGCTGCCTCGTTTTGGATTAGTACACCGTATTGATAAAAATACCACTGGTTTAATTGTACTTGCTAAAACTCCTGAAGCAGCTAGTCATTTAGCCAAACAATTTTTTAATCATACCGTAGAAAGAAAATATGTGGCCTTAGTTTGGGGCGATATGGAGCAAGAAGAAGGAACTGTAATAGCCAATATTGCTCGTCACAAATCCAATAGAAAAATGTTTGATGCTTACCCTGATGAAGAAATTGGAAAGCATGCCATTACCCATTACAAAGTAATTGAACGTTACAATTATGTTACCTTGGTTTCATGTATATTGGAAACAGGTAGAACGCATCAAATTAGGGTGCACATGAAACATATTGGCCATACCCTTTTCAACGATTTTGAATACGGAGGCGATAAAATATTAAAAGGCACAATTTATACCAAGTACAAACAATTCGTTGACAATTGTTTCGAAGCCTGTCCTAGATGCGCGCTGCATGCACAAACACTTGGCTTTATTCATCCCACCACCGAAAAGAAAATTGTTTTTGATAGCCCCTTGCCATCCGATATGCAAGCAGTGATTGAAAAATGGAAAAATTACAAAGCCTCCGCCAATCAATAAATTTATAATTTAGGGCTACTGCTTGTCCATTTTAAATAAATTTTTGCAAATACATAGCCCATTGTAAGCCCTATGAGGCTACCCGATAATATATCCAAAGGATAATGCACCCCCACATAAATTTGTGCATAAGAGATCAGACCGGCCCAAAGTAAAAATAGGTAAGTGTATTTTTTGAACAAAGCTGGCAAGGTCATAAATACAAACATGGCCAAACTAAAATGATTGGCTGCATGCGAGGAAGTAAAACTGAAGCTAGTTGGACAAGCCCCAAGCAATAATTTTACATGAGCAACCATGGCCGGATCGGCACAGGGCCTTAGTCGATGAATCAATGGTTTAAAAATAAAACTACTTACCTGGTCTGACAAAGCGATTGTGATGGCTACCGTCACTATCCATTTCCAAGCCTTCCATCCCCATTTGTAAATCAAAAACCCCAGTAAGAAGACATAGAAGGGAATCCAATGTTCGGAGGTGCGCATCCAGGGCATAATACGATCAAAGAATGGATTGGTCCATTTTGTATTGATTAGCTCAAACAAAGCTTGATCCTGCCTATTGATGGTCGCCCAAATGTCTAGTATCATGGCATAAAGATACAAGGAAGTGCAAAAATTTAAAGTAAATTTGCCGAACCAATTATAAAGTAAAAGCGCCCTTATGTCACTTATTAAGAGTATTTCAGGATTTAGAGGCACCATTGGAGGTAAACCCAATGAAAACCTCACCCCCATTGATGTGGTAAAATTTGCCTCTGCCTATGGTAGTTGGCTAATAAATAAGTCCCCCGGCAAGAAAAAAGTAGTGGTAGGCCGTGATGGCAGAATCAGTGGTGAAATGGTAGAAGCCTTGGTGGAACAAAGTTTATTGGCCCTTGGAATAGACGTGATTCATTTGGGCTTAAGCACTACCCCTACAGTAGAAATGGCCGTAGTTTTTGAAAAAGCAGATGGGGGTATTATATTAACTGCCAGCCATAATCCTAAACAATGGAACGCTTTAAAATTATTGAACGAAAAAGGAGAGTTTGTGAGTGGCGAAGAAGGTAAAACTATTTTAACACTGGCCGCCAATGAGGATTTTAATTACGCCACAATAGATCAAATAGGTAAAATCATTCCCAATAGCAATAGTTTAGAAAAACACATTGCTGCTATTTTAGAAAATTCTTTGATTGATATTGCTGCGATAAAGCAAGCAGATTTTTCTGTAGTGGTTGATGCGATAAATAGTTCAGGTGCCTTTGCCGTTCCTGCTTTATTAAAGGCCATTGGGGTGGACAAAATTACTGTGCTTAATGATACTATGAATGGCGAGTTCGCTCACAATCCAGAACCGCTCAAAGAACATTTAACTGAATTGTGTAGTACTGTATTAAAAAATAAAGCAAATTTAGGCATTGCCGTAGATCCAGATGTAGACCGCTTGTGCTTTGTGAGTGAAGATGGAAATTTATTTGGAGAAGAATATACTTTAGTAGCAGTGGCTGATTATATTTTACAAAATAAAAAAGGCAGTACGGTGAGTAATTTATCATCTACTAGAGCCTTGAGAGATGTTACCAATAAACATGGCTGTAATTATTTTGCCAGTGCCGTGGGGGAAGTGAATGTGGTGAATAAAATGAAACAAGAAAAAGCGGTGATTGGAGGAGAAGGCAATGGTGGCATCATTGTACCCGATTTGCATTATGGAAGAGATGCCCTTATTGGCATTGCCTTATTTTTAACCCATTTGGCTAAAACCAAATTAAGCGCATCTGCCTTAAGAGCCAGCTATCCTGCCTATTTTATGAGCAAGATGAAAATAGATCTAGAGGCAGGCACTTCTTTAGCCAAAATATTTACAGCACTTGAAGAGCGGTTCAAAAATTTTTCCATCAACAAGGAAGATGGTTTGAAAATAGATTTTGAAAATGAATGGGTACATTTAAGATCAAGCAATACTGAGCCCATCATTCGTGTTTATACCGAATCTACCACTCAGGCAAGCGCGGACAAATTAGCCCAAGAGATTATTTCAATAATTGAAACAATTAAGTAATTTAGCCTGATGGATAGAATTTATTTTGACAATGCCGCTAGCACGCCCTTAGATCCAATGGTTCTAGAGGCTATGATGCCTTTTTTAAGTGAGCAATTTGGCAATCCATCTTCTATTTATAGCTATGGTCGTGAAACAAGAATGGCCATTGAACAAGCTAGAAAATCAGTGGCTAAAAATTTAGGCGCCCGTCCTTCAGAAATATTTTTCACTAGCGGAGGTACCGAAAGTACCAATACCATTTTGAATGCTGCTATTGAAAATTTAGGATGCACACATATTATTAGTTCCCCCATTGAACACCATGCCACTTTACATACGGTGCAACATTTAGCTAAAAAAGAAAATATTTCTTTGCGCTTTGTTCAAATATTACCCAATGGCCATATTGACACGGCTCATTTAGAAACTTTATTGACTGAACAACCAGGCAAAACCATTGTCACTATTATGCATGCCAACAATGAAATTGGCAACATGATTGAGCTAAACGAAATTGGCGCCCTATGCAAAAAACACAATGCTTATTTTCATAGCGATACAGTTCAAACAGTGGGTCATTTCGCCTTTGACTTAAGCAATACCCCCGTTGATTTTATTACAGGCGCTAGCCATAAATTTCATGGTCCAAAGGGAATTGGTCTCTTATACATCAATGAAAATATTAAAATAAATCCTTTCATTCATGGGGGCGCCCAAGAAAGAAACATGCGCGCTGGTACCGAAAACGTATATGGAATTGTTGGCTTTGCAAAAGCTTTAGAAATTGCGACTGCCAATTATGAAAAAGACAGCCAGTACATTGGTGCTTTGAAAAAGTATCTATACGATTCATTAATTGCGAAAATACCTGGCATTAGTTTTAATGGAGATAGTTTTGGTAATTCCTTATACACCTTGCTTAGTGTGAATTTTCCAAAATCTGAAAAAACCGAAATGCTATTGTTTAATTTAGACATACACCATATTTGCGCCAGCGGAGGCAGTGCTTGTTCTAGTGGCGCGCAGCAAGGTTCACATGTCATTCAAGCATTGAGCAAGGCAAATGATATGGCCACGGTTCGTTTTTCCTTTTCCAAACACAATACCATGGCAGAAATTGATACCGTGGTCAACACTTTGGCCAGTCTTCTATAAAAAAACAGGAGCACTTTGTTAAGTACCCCTGCCCTTCTGTTAGTTTGAATTTTTTAGTCTATTTTTTCTTAGGTGCAAAATCCTGCTCCATTTTTGTGATGGCTGCTATTAACTGATAAGAAGTTAACGCATCTTGTACAAAGGAGGCTTGCTTATTGTTTAAACTACTTGGTTTGTTTTGGTATGCGCTCTCAATACCTTGTTGGAATTGATCATCACTCATGGCATCACCTAAAGATTTATAATATACAATCTCTTGTTTTAAATCTTTTAAAACAGAATTGGATACTTTTTTAGCCAATTCTAAATCTCCAGCTGCATAACAGGACTGTAAAAATAAATAAGAAAAATAATTGTGTTGATTGCCTCTATTAGAAGTCATACCATAAGGGAAGCTTTTTTCATTGGTTTCGCTGTCCATTTTTCTCAATACCTTTCGTGCACTATCCAATTTACCTTCTGCCACCAAAGCTTGTGCAATTTGAGACACGGCCAAACGAATGGAATTCAAATGACGTCTATTTTCTTCATCATAATAGACAGTTGGATTTTTTGCATTGCCAAAACTAAACTTAGACATTACTGTATTGTAAGAAGCATCGGCATCAATGCCACCGCCGTCTACGGGTACCAATTCATAAGACATTCCTTTTTGACGAACATACTTCTCTAAGCCCATCTCTTTTAATTCCTGTGTTGAAGTAAAGCAAACTGGTCGCTTAAATTGAGTGGTCGCAATGATCGCATAAATAGCCAATTCATTTTTTAATAAGTATTGTCTTTTAGGATTAAAGTCAATCAACAAATCGTCTACCATCTTATCGGTTGGTTTGGCAATACCAGAAGCCAATGCATTGGCCTTATTAACAGGCACTTTAAATTTATGTGTAGGGAAAATATTTACAGGACCATCTTGTGTAGACGCTTGATATTTTCCAGCTGGATCCGCTACCACATACCTCAATACAGAATCTAAATTGTGGTAATTGGCTTCGCCAAAATCGGGTAAAGCATTGTAATACGCTACATTTAATTTATTACCCAATACTTGATCTTCGGTAAAGATGACGTCAAATTTATCACTCTTGTTTACTTTGTATCTTAATTCCTTCATGTACCAATCAGATCCAAGTAAACTATTCACTACCACACGCACATCTGGACGTATGCCTTCCACTTCTTGCGCATACCATAATGGGTAAGTGTCATTATCACCAAAGGAGAATAAAATGGCATTCGGAGGACAGCTTTCTAAATAGTTGCGTGCTAAATCGCGTGGCAATGTTTTTTGACTTCTGTCGTGATCGTTCCATTCTTGTTGCGCCATGAGTGCAGGCACTGCTAAAAACGAAATAACAGTGGCTAAAATCGCAGCCATTTTTTTAGACATGAATTTTTCTATCCAAAATGCAATTTGCAAAACACCTAGTCCAATCCAAATGGTAAACACATAAAAAGAACCTACATACGCATAATCACGCTCACGTGGCTGCAAACTTTGCTGATTCAAATACATCACAATGGCAATACCTGTAAAAAAGAATAGCAGACCGGTAACGATTAAATCTTTTTTATTTTTTTGGTATTGAAAGATAAATCCAATAATGCCCAAAATAAATGGAAGCATGTACAAGCTATTATGTGCCTTGTTTTGATTCTTAATGGAATCAGGTAATTTAGATTGATCTCCAAAAATTAAATTATCTACCAATGAAATGCCTGTGCTAAAATTACCATCTCTTACATTACCAAAGCCTTGTAAATCGTTTTGCTTACCTGCGAAATTCCATAAAAAATAACGTAGGTACATAAAACCAAACTGGTAATTGGTAAAGTATTTGATATTGTCTCTTAACGTAGGAGGCGTGCCGTCTTCTACCCCAGCAAAGGCTTTAAAACTATCCATTTGGCCTCTGTCATTGTCGGAATCCCACATTCTAGGAAATAAATGTGCAGAAGGAGCAGAAGTCCAATCTCTCTTGTAATTTTTTCCTGCAATCTCGTAAGTAGATTTTGACTTAACATATTGGTCTCCATTTTCTACGTTCTCTACTTTGTCTACATAATCAGGTCCATAAACAATGGGCCAATCTCCATATTGCTCTCTACCCAAATAACCCATCAAGGTAACTGGATTGTCTACATTGTACATATCTACAGAAGGGTCTGCACTAGAACGAATCATGGTGGTTAAATAACTGGTGTATCCCAATAAGAAAAATACCACCGACCAAATACCCAATTTTAAAAAGTATAAGCCTTTTTTATTTGCATACAATATGCCTAAGGTAAGTAGCACGGCTACCAATACAAAGAAGAAAATAAACCCAGTAAAGAAAGGGAGGCCAAAAGAGTTCACAAAATTAATATCAAAGGCTCCTGCCCATTTGATGGTATACTGAATTAAAAATACTTGTACAAAACCTGTAATGATGACCCCTATAAAAAAAGCAACTAAGCCTCCTTTGAAGCTTGGCTTGTATTGTCTAAAATAATACACCATGACAATGGCGGGAATGGTCAAAATATTCAATAAATGCACCCCAATTGAAATCCCCATTAAATAAAATATAAAAATAATCCATTTGTCCGCACCTGGTTCGTCGGCCTTATGCTCCCATTTTAAAATGGCCCAAAATACCAAGGCAGTAAAGAAAGAACTTAGTGCATAAACTTCCCCTTCTACGGCACTGTACCATGCAGTATCACTAAAAGTATAGGCTAAAGCGCCAACGATGCCTGCGCCCATGATCAAAATAATTTGACTATTGGTTAATTCGGCACCTGTTTGCTTCTCCACCAATCTTTTGGCAAAATGGGTAATGGTCCAAAACAAAAACAATATTGTAAAGCCACTGGCTAGTGCACTCATGGTATTCACTGCCTTAGCTGCTGTCAATGGATTGTCTCCAAATAAGACAATAAATAAACGACCTAATAAGACAAACATAGGCGCTCCAGGAGGATGTGGTATTTGTAACTTATAGGCACTGCTTATAAATTCACCGCAATCCCAGAAACTACCGGTCGCCTCGGTGGTTAGCACATAGGCGGTACAAGCAATTAGAGTCACGATCCAACCCGTCCAATTATTGATTTTTTTGAAGTCCATTTTAAGCGTTTTATTAGATGCAAACTTAATTGAAACTAGCCAAAATGGGAAATATATAGCAGCTTTAAGTATATTTTAAGATTTCCCCGTTCCCCCTAGGTTTTTTATATTTGTGGCCCATGAGTCAACCACGTTCTGTCGCATTTCACACCTTAGGCTGTAAACTCAATTTTTCAGAGACTTCTACCCTTTCTAGACAATTGGAGCAGGAAGGCTTTGAGAAAAAAGCATTTACAGAGATGGCTGATATTTATGTCATCAATACCTGCTCAGTGACCGAAAATGCCGATAAAGAATGTCGTCAATTGGTTAGAAAGATTCAAAGATTGGCTCCTGAAAGCTTTGTCGTGATTACCGGTTGTTATGCCCAATTGAAACCTGCAGAAATTGCGAATATTCCAGGTGTAGATTTGGTTTTGGGCGCCGCTGAAAAATTTAATTTAGTGGAGCATTTAGCCAATTTAACTAAGGGCGATGCTACTAAAATTTGTAGTTGTGACATAGAAACCGTTACTGGTTTCAAAGCTTCTTTTTCTGTGAATGATCGAACCCGTACATTTTTAAAAGTTCAAGATGGCTGTGATTATAGTTGTACTTTTTGTACCATTCCCATGGCCCGAGGTAAAAGTAGAAGTGACCGTATAGAAAATGTAGTCCAACAAGCCCAAGCCCTTTCAAAAAATGGAGTCAAAGAAATTGTACTCACGGGTATTAACTTGGGCGACTTTGGCAAAGGAGAAGACGGCGGCAAAAAAAAGGAAGAAAGTTTTTTTGATTTAGTGAAAGCCTTGGATGAACAAACGGATATACCTCGTTACCGTATATCTTCCATCGAACCCAATTTACTCACCAATGAAATTATTGAATGGGTAGCTAAGAGCCATAAATTCATGCCCCATTTTCATATCCCCTTGCAAAGTGGATCGGATGCAGTTTTGAAATTAATGCAAAGAAGATACAACAGCGAATTGTATCGTGACCGAGTTAATTTGATTAAAAAAATAATGCCACATGCTTGTATTGGTGTGGATGTAATTGTTGGTTCTCCAGGAGAAACGGAGGCTTATTTTAAAGAAAGTATTGATTTTTTGCATGCTTTAGATATTGCTTATTTGCATGTATTTACTTATTCAGAAAGGGCTGCTACAAAAGCATTAGACATCAAACCCATTGTTCCTATTTCTATCAGACAGGAAAGAAATAAAATTGCTAGAAACTTATCTTACCAAAAATTACAATATTTTACTGCGCAACATTTGGGCAGTACCCGTAAGGTTTTATTTGAATCAGTGAAACATAGCAAAGACGAAATTGGGGATGGAATGTTGGAAGGCTATACAGACAATTACATCAGAGTAACCACTCCTTTCCATCCAGCCTACAGCAATCAAATTATAGATTGGACATTGGCTTAGTCAATGGCATGATTAGCTTATAGAAACTTCGCCAACTTTAAATTCAACAATCATCATCATGTTGATGCTTTCTAAACGAACATATACTGTTTTCTTGCTGGCTTTAATGACTTCTCCTTTCTGCCCCATAAACAAACCTTGATTGATGGACACCTTGGTATTGGCTGGTAAATTGGCCATATCAACAACTTCAATACTTGCATTGGACTGGCCTAAATATTTTCTGATGGCTTCAATTTCATTGTCTCTGATAATGGCTGGTTTTTTTAAAAAATATAAAAAATTCACCACCCCCATCGTAGATAAAATTTTAGTGTAATCTTCTTTGCTGGCTTTGATAAAAACATAGGAACGAAACAGAGGCTCTTCAATAATTTTTTTTCGATCTGACCACTGCCTTTCTCTTTTCTGCACAGGGCACCAACTTTCAAAACCATTTTTAGTCAATAATCCATCTACCTTCTTCTCCCATTTTGATTTGGTATAGATTACATGCCAGGTTTTAACCTTCGCTAGCTCTTCTGTTTTCATGCATCAAATGGTTTTATCCTTTCTTAGCGATCGCATTGGAATGTGAAAATTCACCAAGCAGTTTACTTGATTCACTAATTTGTACATCTTTAGCAACCAATTTTAACCATGCTTGATAACGCTCTTGCTTGATTTTGTCTGGATTGTTAAAAAACTTTTCATAATCTGCTTTCAAAGAACTCACTTGCATTGGCTCTTTTAATTTAAATAGGCCTTCATTTTGCTGAATGACTGCTTGTATTTGCTTTTTATAATTGACATATTTATGATATTCCAATGCAATGGGACGATCTACCTGGGTAGATATCCATTGTAAGTTTTTCTTAAATCGGATATTGGCCGTATCTGCTTGAATTTTTTTATTGGCCATTGCTGCGATATTGGTCAATTCATTATTATTGGACCATGGAGAAAATTTTGCACGCTCCATTTCATCCCATTGTAAAGCAGCAGGATTGTCCTTCTCTCTGTACTTTAAAAATTCATAATCGTCTGGGAAAACAATGTCAGACTTTACGCCTTTTTTCTGTGTAGAGCTTCCTGTAACTCTATAGAATTTTTGGAAAGTTAATTTTACTGAACCATATTCTGTTTGAATACCCATCGCATCCAAAGGTTTACCAAAGGATACATTTCTTTGTACGGTTCCTTTACCATAAGTAGAAGTACTACCTACAATTAAGCCTCTATTGTAGTCTTGTATGGCCCCTGCAAATATCTCACTAGCAGATGCGCTGAATTCGTTCACCATTACTACCAACGGGCCGTCATATAAAATACCAGGGGTTTCATCCGATAAAACTTGTGCCCTACCTTCTTTGTCTCTAATTTGAACAATGGGTCCTTTGTCAATAAATAAGCCTGCCATTTGCACCACTTCATACAAGGAGCCTCCTCCATTGTATCTAACATCAATGACAATACCTTTTACTTTTTCTGCTTTTAATTTTTCTACTTCTATGGCTACATCTTTAGAACAGCGATGTCCATCCTCTCTTTCAAAATCGGCATAAAAATCAGGTAATAAAATATAACCGTATTTATCATTTCCTTTTTGAATGATGGCGCTTCTTGCAAAGCCTTCATCCAATACAATTTTTTCCCTTTTTAAAGCAACCACCTTGGTGGTTCCATCTGGTTTTTTAACCGTCAGCCTAACTTCTGTGCCTAAATCACCTCTGATTAATTTAACCGCATCCGTAGTTTCAAAACCCGCTACATCCACTGGTTCTTCTGCCCCTTGAGCAATTTTGATGATCACGTCGTTCATCACCAATTGACCTGACTTCCATGCAGGGCCACCTGGTTGCACACTGGCTATTTTAATGCCATAATCATCCTGTGTCAATTGAGCACCAATGCCATAAAAAGTGCCACTCATTTGTTCGGTAAAAGATCTTTTTTCTACCGGCGCAAAATAATCGGTATGAGGATCCATTAGACCAGTAATGGTATTTAAAAAGGATTCAAATCTTTTTTCTTTGTCAAAGGTTTTTTCTAAGCTACTAAATCTTTTGGTATAGGATTTCTTCACCGATGCGCGGGCCTCTGTTTCTAAAACCGAATCTGATTTATAGACAAATACTATTTTGCTCGTATCTTTTTTTATTTTAGCTGTATCTCTAATGGCCTTAGCTACTTGTTGCTTTTCTCTGTCTTCCATTAAACTTACATACCTATCTAAGACTTTATACCTCAATAACTGATTCCATCTTGTAAATTTTTCTTTGATATTGCCAGCATATTGAATGCTATCCGCTTCCATATTTAAAGAATCATCAATGCTAAAATCAAAGGGGTGTTCGATGATTTGTTCATATATTTTTTTTGCTTCCCCCACTCTCCTTTCATAAATAGCATCGGCTGCTGGTTCAAACAAAATAGGACTACCATGAATTTCATCGTCAATAGTAGTAGCAAATACTTTTAATGAGTCAATGTCTGATTGCAGAAATAGATTCTTCTCTGGATCTAGGGTTTTTAAATAAGCATCAAAAACTTCTTTTGAAAATTGATCGTCAATCTTTCTTGGACTATAATGCTCAGACTCTAGTAAATGTCCTATCGTAGACAATAATTTACGATGTCTGGTTTCTTGATTTTCTTGATTCGCAGGCTTGAAAGTATTAAAAGCGAAAAATAAACTACCTAATAAGATCAAAGTGGCAAAAGCTTTCCACTTATTTTGTTTTACATATGTCATAAGTCTGTGCATGAAGTTCAAAAATAGTGTAAAATGGCTAGGTTAGGGCCTTATTTGGAGTAAAGCCCCCTTTTTAAGACAAATTTATAAAAACTAGCAAAACTTATTTCATAGATTCCCTAATTAACGTATTTTTGCCGCCCTATATGGAGGGCGTAGCTCAGTAGGTTAGAGCGACAGTTTGTGGATCTGTAGGTCGTGGGTTCGAGACCCATCGTTCTCCCCAAAAACCTATTCCACCCGAGCAATCGGAATGGAGTAGGTTTTTTCAGTTAAATACATTCTATGGCTATTTTAGTTGTTTCCTTATTAACTGCTTGTTTTGCTTGGTGCATTGCTTGGGCCTATATTAAAATTTTATTTATACCCAAAACCCCAATCCGCCTTTTTGGTATTCAATGGGAGAGCGCATTGACTCAAATAATAACAAAATTGCCCCTAGAGCGCTTGATAGATGAAAATAAAACAAAGGCCTTTAAGTCGCTAATACCTTTTATTGACCAAGCATTAGATAGTTTTTTTAAAGAACGTTTAGTACAAAAAATGCCCATGGTGTCCATGTTTGTTGGAGATAAAACTATAACACAATTGAAAGAGGTTTTTATGGAAGAGCTAAGCCAGCTATTTCCAGATTTAATCAAGCAATTGACGCAAAGCATACAGGAACAATTTTTGTCTAATCTTTCTATAAAATGGGCCCCTATTCTTGAAACTATACTATTAAAAGCCACTCAAAAATTAAGATGGATAGCTTTTTTCATGGGCGCTATTTGGGGATGGCTTATTTGTTTCATTTTACAACATCTATAATTGCCGTTTATACTTTCCGTATACCTTTCTTAGATAAGATGTCTGATATTTGCAAATCCAATAAACCAGGACTACAAAAACGCATCAAAATACTATGAAATATCTATCTATACTACTAAGCTTTCTTTTGATTGAATTAACAGGATTTGCGCAAATGCCAGCTGGAGCAAGACCAGGCGGCGGCAACATGAATCTGGGTCATTTTTATGGAAAGATTGTAGATGCTTCTAAAAAAGGCATTGAAGGCATCACGCTTCAAATTAAAGGGTCGAAATTTGACCCTATTAGTAAAAAAAGTACTGAGTCCATTTTGGGCACCATGCTAACTGCAGCCAATGGTGATTTTAGTTTTGAAAATTTACCCTTGATGGGAAATTTCAAACTTAGCATTACTGGTGTGGGGTATAAAAAAATTGAAAAGCAAATTAGTTTTGGTATTAAGATGGGAGCTGGGCAAAGCATGCAGGAAATGATGGCTTTAATTGACAAAGACTTAGGCAATATTAAATTAGAAGAGTCTGCCACTGATTTGCAAAGTGTAACTGTTACTTCTACAGCAAAGCCTCAATTTGAAATGGGCATTGATAGAAAAGTATTCAATGTAGATAAAAATTTAACGAGCACTGGGCAGACCGCAGTGGAGGTAATGAAAAGTATACCCAATTTGAATGTAGACATTGATGGCAATGTTACTTTAAGAAATGCAGCGCCTACTTTATTAATTGATAACCGCCCTACTACTTTGACCATGGATCAGATTCCAGCAGACATCATTGACAAAGTAGAAATCATTACCAATCCTTCTGCAAAATACGATGCCACAGGGGGCAATGCCGGTATCTTAAATATTGTGTTGAAGAAAAATAGAAAAAACGGCTACAATGGAGGCATTAGAACTGGTATAGACATGCGCGGAAAATTAAATGGAGGTACTGACTTGAATCTTCGTGACAGTAAATTTAATTTCTCTTTAAATGCGAATGTCAATGGGAGAAAATCAATTGGTACTTCAGAAAGTGATAGAACTATTCTTGGAACTACAGTACCTACATCTGTACTCAACAATAGCAGCAATACCAACAATGGCTCTTTTGACTTTTATAGAGGAGGTGTTGATTATTTTGCCGACAATAGAAATACTTTTTCCTTGTATGCCAATGTCATGCAAGGCAATTTCGACAATACAGGAAGTCAAATCATAGATTCTATAAAAAATAGTGTCAGGAGTAGTGACAATTTATTGAATAACTCTAGCTTTCATTTTTTAAATAAGGGCGGACAACTAAGCTACAAGCATTTATTTGCAGAAAAAGGACATGAATTAGCAGCAGATTTTAACTACAACGAATCTGAAAATAATAACTGGTCAAACGTGAGTTACCAAAAAGCAAGCGCATTAAATCAGAATAGTATTGGTAGCGGTAACAATAAAAACTATTCCAGTAATGTTGATTATGCTAAAGAATTAAGCCCCAATACAAAATTTGAAGCGGGTGGAAAATACAATTACAGAAGTGAATTTAACTTAAGTAACCAATTCAGAAATGGCGCTCTATTAAATTCGATTAGTAATCAATACAGGTACAGCGAAACTGTTTTTGCGGGCTACGTGAATTTAAATACCAAAATAGAAAAATGGAGTTTCCAACTTGGATTAAGGGCAGAAAATAGATCCTATGAAGGACACTTGCTTAACAATAAAGGCAGAGACTCTTTGCCCTATAGCACTAAATATCCTATCTCCTTATTTCCAAGTGCTTTTATCAACTATAAGTTAGACGATCAACAAGACTTCCAATTGAACTATTCCAAAAGAATCAGCCCGCCTAACTTTTTTCAATTATTACCTTTCCCCAATTTCAGTGATCCTCAAAACATCAATATAGGTAACCCCGCTTTAAAGCCTCAGTTTACCCATAGCTTTGAGCTTGCTTATAACAATGCTTATTCCAAAGGATCCAATTTTTTAGCTACTGCTTACTACAAATACAGTACCGACCTCATTACCAATTATGTGTACAGAGGCCTTAACCCTGTTAACAATATAGACAGCGTTTATTTTAGTTCTTCAATCAATGCCAATACTGCGGTAGTCTATGGTTTAGAATTAAGCAATAAAACGGCCATTACCAAATGGTGGGACATGAATTTAAGTTTCAACTTATTTAAGTCTGCGATTACAGCCACTATTCCAGGACAAAATGTAAACAATGATTTAACCAGCTGGTTTAGCAAGATGAACAATACCTTTAAAATTGGCAAAGGTTATTCTTTCCAATTTAGTGGGCAATACCAAGCCAAAACTATTTTACCTCCAGGTGGTAACAGTGCTGGCGGTGGTGGACGTGGCGGCCCTCCAGGTGGAGGATTTGGCGGACCACAATCTACTGCTCAAGGATATAATTTTCCTTCCTACGATTTTGATATGGCCTTGAAAAAAGATTGGACCTTGACAGGAGGAAGAACGGCTAGCTTATCTTTAAGTGTGAACGACGTCTTTAAAACAAGGATCAATAAAACTTATTCAGAAAGCCAATACTTTATACAAAATGTTGCCAGAATTAGAGACCAACAAATATTTAGATTGAACTTTAGTTACCGTTTTGGTAAGTTTGACATGAACTTGTTAAAACGTAAAAACAATAAGATGGAAGAAGGCGGAGGCGGAATGGATCAGATGCCTCAGTAAGATTTTACTAGCGCTCAAAAATATACGAACCCAGATTTGAACTTTAAAAAGTTTATTTCTGGGTTTTTCCTTCCAACATAGGTACGAAAGAAAAAGTATCAAAAGCTTCTCTTTTTACAGTGCCGTCCTTTTTCTTGGTCAAGCGCAACATGCGTTGTGCAGTCTCAGACTCATCTAAAGGAATTACCATTTTCCCACTCACTTTTAATTGAGCCCATAATTTTTCTGGAATTTTTGGAGCAGCAGCAGTAATGATGATTTTATCAAAGGGTGCCAACAAAGGCAGGCCTTCAAAGCCATCTCCAAAGTGAAATTCTATATTGGGGTATTGGTTTTTAAAAAGATAAGTGGGTGTTTGATCAAACAATTGCTTTTGCCTTTCGATGGTATACACCTTTGCGCCTAAGGCAGCCAAGACCGTGGTTTGATACATACTGCCCGTGCCAATTTCCAATACCTTATCGCCTTTTTTAATTTGAAGCAATTGGGTTTGGTAGGCCACTGTATAAGGCTGAGAAATGGTTTGCTCAGAGGCAATTGGGAAAGCCCTGTCTTCATATGCAATTTTGTCAAATGCCGAATCTAAGAAATAATGTCTTGGAATGGCATGGATGGCATTCAATACATTTTCATCCGTAATTCCTTTCTCTTTTAAAGTATCTACTAATTTTTTCCTTAGGCCTTTATGCAAATAAGTATCCACTAAATCTTCCAGTTTTCTCATGCTTGTGCTTAATTTAACTGCATAGATTGAATAATACCTCTAATTTTATCTTGCAAGATTTGGTAGGTGCTATCAAATGCTGATTTATCCTTTAAATTAGTGTTGACACTAAAATAGAATTTTATTTTAGGTTCCGTGCCACTTGGTCTAGCAGAAATTTTACTGCCATCTGCTGTGATAAACTGCAACACATTACTTTTAGGCAAATTTATTTTCCATGTATCACCAGTTTGCAAATTCTTTCCTACTTGTAATTCATAATCCAATAAGGTCACTACTGCAGATTGATTGATGCTGCTAGGTGGATTTTGTCGATACCCTTGCATCATGTCTGCTATTTCCTGTTGGCCATTCATTCCTTTTTTGGTAATGCTAATAAGACTTTCATAATAGAATCCATACTGTATGTACAATTCAATCATTTTGTCAAACAAGCTTTTCCCTTTGCTTTTTTCATAGGCCGCCATCTCACAAAGCAATGCCACCGCACTCACCGCATCTTTATCTCTAATTTGATCTCCAATCATCAAACCAAAACTCTCCTCCCCTCCTATAACGTAATTTTCCTTGCCTTCTTTTTCTTTGATCAATTCTGCAATCCATTTGAAGCCAGTGAGTACATTGTAGCAGTTCACTTTGTTTTCTTTGGCCACCTGATTGATCATTTCGGTGGTAACAATGGTAGTGATGACCATGTCATTGGATTTAGCAATGCCCTTGGCCCTGCGCGCTTCCATCATATAGGCAAAAGCCAATACAGCAGTTTGGTTCCCATTCATCAATACCCATTCCCCTTTGTGATTTTTAACACCAATACCCACTCTATCAGCATCTGGATCTGTGCCAAGTAAGATATCTGCATCTAATTCCTTTGCTTTACTTAAACCTATACTCATGGTCTCACTTTCCTCTGGATTAGGATAGTGGACAGTAGGGAAATTACCATCTGGTATGGATTGCGCTTCTACCACCTGTACATTGGTAAAACCAAAAGCAGCCAAAGCCTTAGGCACCAAGGTAATCCCTGTACCATGGATAGGGGTATAGACAATCTTTAAATCATGTTGATTCGCAATAATTTCAGGATACACGCTTAAAGATTGCAACATTTGTATATAAGCATCGTCCATCGACTTGCCTATTAATTCAATATTTTCAGCCCCTCCCTCCCATTTTACATCATCAATGGATTGTATGCATTCTACTTCGGTAATGACATTTTTATCATGTGGTGGAACTAGCTGTCCCCCATCATTCCAATAAGCCTTGTACCCATTGTACTCCTTGGGGTTGTGGGAAGCGGTACAAACAACACCTGCCTTGCATTGTAAATTTCTAATGGCGAAACTTAATTCTGGTGTAGGTCTTAAAGCTTCAAATAAATATACTTTAATGCCATTGGCAGCAAATACTTGCGCTGTGGTTTCGGCAAAAAAACGAGCATTGTTCCTACTGTCATGTCCAATAGCTACTGAAATTTTTTCTTTAGGATAGACCTTATTTAAATAATTGGCAAATCCTTGGGTGGCCATGCCAATGGTGTATTTATTAATTCTATTGGTACCTACCCCCATAATGCCACGCAAACCGCCAGTACCAAATTCTAAATTTTTATAAAAACTATCGGCTAATTCTTCTTTATTTTTTGATTGCAAATCAAGGATGGCCTCTTTAGTGGCCTGGTCGTAGGTCCCAGTTAACCATTGCTCCACTTTTTGTTCAATTGACTGACTCATATTTACACGAATTAAAAAGCAATTTTAAGCAATAATTGCTAGTTCTCCAATTTAGGAGGTATTTTAGATTTTTGGCTTTAAAAAATGGGTTAAATTTGTACTAGTTTTGATCATTCAAATACCCTTATGGCTGTAATAGCTCAAATCCTCTTTATTATTCTTACCGCTACGGCACTTTATCTTTTTGGTAAGAACTTACTTAAAATTAGAAGAAATATTTTAATAGGTAAAGCTGGTTTCGTGAATGACCAAAAAGCTAAACGCTGGAAAAATGTTTTCTTATTAGCCTTGGGGCAGAAGAAAATGTTTAAAAAACCAATAGTTGCTATTTTACACTTAATTCTATATGTTGGTTTTATCATCATCAATATTGAGCTGCTTGAAATTATGGCCGATGGAATTTTAGGCACCCACCGAATTTTTGAAACGTATTTTGAACAATTCGGATTTGCTTCTTTATACAATTTCATTATTAATAGTTTTGAAATTTTAGCTGCCTTGGTATTTTTGGCTTGTTTGGTTTTCTTGATCAGAAGAAATATTTTAAAAATTAAAAGATTTCTAAGTAAAGATTTGAACGGATGGCCCCGCTCAGATGCGAATTATATTTTAATTGCAGAGATTGTTTTAATGAGCTTGTTTTTAATGATGAATGCAGCCGATACTGAAACGCATTTTATAATTTCCTCTAGCCTTCAGCCTTTATTTAGTGGTATTAATAGTAATACGCTTTTTACAATTGAACATACAGCTTGGTGGTTGCATATTTTAGGTATTTATATTTTTATGAACTACCTACCCTATTCAAAACACTTACATATTATTCTAGCCTTCCCTAATACTTATTATGCGCCGCTAACACCTAAGGGCATGATGCATAATATGCCTGTAGTACAAAATGAAGTATTGTATGCCATGCAACCTGAACTAGCCCCTACTGGAGGAGCTGCTCCTGCCAGTTTTGGCGCTAAGGATGTAATGGACTTAAGTTCAAAAAACTTAATGGACGCGTATAGTTGTACCGAGTGTGGAAGATGTAC
This sequence comes from Bacteroidota bacterium, assembly GCA_947451115.1. GTDB lineage: Bacteria > Bacteroidota > Bacteroidia > Chitinophagales > Chitinophagaceae > Sediminibacterium. The sequence continues at coordinate 38,428 of CANFXV010000011.1, read as the reverse complement.
AGCAGCCTGCCCTGCCAACCTAACTGGTAAATTATTAAGCCCTCGTAAGATTATGATGGCCACTAGAGATAGATTAGAAGAAGTGGGTAAGAATATGGATTTAAATCAAAAATTTGTTTCTGATAATAAGTCATTACTACACGATTATATTTCAGTGGAAGAATTAAGGGCATGTACTACTTGTAATGCCTGTGTGGAAGAGTGTCCTGTGAGTATCTCTCCCTTAGACATTATCTTAGAATTGCGCAGATCCTTAGTGATGGAAGAAAGCAGTGCCCCACAAGAATGGAATAGTATGTTTAGTAATATTGAAAATAATTTTGCACCTTGGAAATTTGCCCCAGACGATAGAGATGCCTGGACCAAACAAGTTTAAACAATAAAGTCATGAAAATAAGTACAATGGCTGAGATGATGGCGAGTGGACAAACACCAGAAGTATTATTTTGGGTAGGCTGTGCAGGAAGTTTTGATCAAAGAGCGCAAAAAATTACCAAGGCCTTTGCTACCATATTGGATAAGGCTGGTGTGAACTATGCCATCCTAGGCAAGGAAGAAGCTTGTACCGGAGATCCTGCCCGAAGAGCAGGTAATGAATTTATGTTTCAAATGATGGCTTATCAAAACATACAAATTTTGAATGGCTACTCTATTAAAAAAATTGTGACTACCTGCCCACATTGCTTTAATGTATTAAAAAATGAGTATCCTGTTTTAGGAGGGAACTATGAAGTGATCCACCATACTCAATTTTTACAAGAATTAATAGAAGCAGGAAAAATTAAATTCACCGACAGCAATGAATGGAAGGGCAAATCAATCACCTACCATGACAGTTGTTATTTAGGCAGGGCCAATGAAATATATGAAGCCCCTAGAAAGGTCTTGGAAAGCTTAGATATGGAATTAAAAGAAATGAAAAGATGTAAGTCTAAAGGTTTATGCTGTGGTGCAGGGGGAGCGCAAATGTTTAAAGAAGAAGAAAAAGGAGATAAAAGAGTGAATATGGAAAGAGCGGATGAAGTCATTGAAACCAAGTCCGACTTTGTTGCCAGCGCCTGCCCTTTCTGTAATACAATGTTAACAGATGGCATCAAAAATAGAAATGAGGAAGTGACTACCGAAGTTTTAGACATCGCAGAAATTATAGCCAAAGCCATTCAATAAAATTATATCAAAATGATTGTTGATTTAAAAACCATATTGCCAGAAAATTTTCATCCATTATCTAAAGTATGGATCTATCAAAGCGATAGAACCTTTGCGTTAGGGGAATTATTTCAAGCAGAAGAAACATTGGAATTATTTACCGATAATTGGAAAAGCCATGGCGCCCCAGTTAAAGGATTTGCGACCATTATTTATGGTCAATTTATTATACTCATGGCCGATGAAAGCGAAACGGGCGTGGGTGGATGCAGTACCGATAGCTCTGTGCATGTGATCAAGGAAATAGAAAAATTGACAGGGGTGCAGATGTTTAATCGAGAATTATTGGCCTTCTTGGTCAAAGACCGCGTGCAAACTATACCTCTTGCACAAGTGGGCTATGCTTTAGAAAATGGCTTATTGACAAAAGATACTTTGTACTTTAATAATTTAGTAGCCAATAAAGCTTCCATGGAAAAAGATTGGCTTCAACCAATCTCTGAGAGTTGGCTAGCGAAAAAATTTATAAAGTAAATTCCTAAAAAAATACTACGTATAAAAAAAGCCTCCCGATAAATCGGGAGGCTTTTTTTAGAAATGATTTTAATTATTAGATTGCTTTGTTGATTTACGATTTTTGAAAAAAGCAATTACTGCAAATAACTGAAGTACTAACCCCCCCCCACCCATTAGTACGCCTTGAACAAATTGATATTTACTTACACTTGAAACTTCTAAAAAAACACTCACTAAAACTAAGGCCATGCCGATTAAAAATTTAACTAATGGGCTTAAGTTATTAAATGAAAATTTCATACTTATAATTTTTAGAAAATAAATATATGGGATTTTAAATTAAATACTTGCGTATTTATACGTATAAAAGAGCCCACTGAAATTCAGCGGACTCTTAGAATATTTTCTATGATTTATTCTTATTTGATCAAATTGCTTAATGCTCTGGTTAAATCCTCTCCTCTTAAATCTCTTCCAATCACAATTCCATTAGGATCTATAAGAAAATTAGCTGGGATACTTTGAATACCAAACTGAACCGCTACTTCATTGTTCCAATATTTTAAATCACTTACATGGGTCCATGCCAATCCATCTTTTTTAATGGCTTCTAACCATCTTGTTTTGTCTTGATCTAGGGAAACACCTAATACAGTAAAGTTTTTATCCTTGAAAGTATTAAAGGTTTTAACCACATTAGGATTTTCTGCGCGGCAAGGACCACACCAACTTGCCCAAAAATCAATCAGCACATATTTACCTCTAAAAGAAGATAAGCTTACCGACTTGCCATTAACATCATTTTGTTTAAAGTCTGGCATTAGACTGCCCATCTTACCTATGCCAATGGTTTGTATTGATTTTTCTATAACGGATGCAAATGGTCCTTTTTTGGCTGCTCCTTGCAATTGTGCATAATAATCAGGTAAAGACTCTTTTATGCTTGGGAAAATATTAGCAAATTGAAATAAGAAAAAAGTAGTGACTGGAGATTCACTGTATTTTTTACTCAAGGATACATATTCATCAATGATGTTCTTGGCTTCTAATTCAGCCAATTTATTCAATGAATCTTTTTTCGCTAAGTCTTTTTCAGTTTGAACAACATTTAGTTTATTGAAATAAAGAATCATTTTAGGATCCAAAGTTTTCATAAAGGACTGATACAATTCCTGACTTGGAGAACCTTGGTAGACCATTTCATTTAGTTTTTGTACATCCCCTTCCATAGTCAACTGATCATTACCCACAAAAATGGGTATCTGAATTTTTATCCCTTTGAAAGTAATTACATATACCCCAACATTTTCAGTTTTTGTAGTTAAGACAAATTTTCCACCGACAGCTGTTGCAGTAGCTATTTCTTTATTGGCCATACCATCTAATAAACCCACTTCAGTCTTATCTGGTACATTTTGTAAATTGGCAGTAATTTGCAAGGATTGAGCCTGCATAGTGATAGAGGCCAAGACAAAAAAGCTGGCGACCATTATTTTCTTTGTGCTAGAATTCATATTATTTTTTTGAATTATTGTTGTTTTTTGAAACTCAGGACCAAATATAAGTATTTATGCTTACGGCTTATGCCTTAGTTCCAGAACTTTTGCCACATCCTCCATTTTAAAGCCTTTGGCTTGTAAGAGGATTAAATAGTGAAACAACAAATCGGCCGATTCCTCCAAAAACAGCTTATTGTTGTTGTCCTTTGACTCTATGACCATTTCTACAGCCTCCTCTCCTAGTTTTTGAGCAATTTTATTGATTCCTTTGTCAAATAAGCTTGCTACATAGGAGCTTTCTGGGGCTGCCGTTTTTCTTTGTGCAATGATTTGCTCTAATTGATATAAAAAGCTAGTATGGCTTTGACTATTGACTTTTCCCCAACAGGTATCAGTCCCAGTATGGCAAACTGGACCCATAGGATGGGCTTGTATTAATAAAGTATCTTGGTCGCAATCCACCTGCATATCAATGTAGGCTAAAAAATTACCACTCTCTTCGCCCTTGGTCCACAATCTATTTTTAGTTCGGCTAAAGAAAGTGACTTTGCCCTCTTTAATAGTAGCATCCACCGCTGCTTGATTCATAAAACCAAGCATCAATACTGTTTTGGTTTGCGCATCCTGCACAATAGCAGGCACTAAGCCGTCTGCGTATTTTGTAAAATTGATAGTCATAATGTACTTATTAAAATGTTTTGAATGCGGTTTAAATATTTTTAGCTCCTAATTGGGATTCCTTTTTGATGCAGGTAGTTTTTTAAATCAGGGATGGTCAATTCTTTGTAATGAAAGATACTAGCAGCCAATGCAGCATCCGCCATACCCTTGGTAAATACATCATAAAAATGTTCAGAATTTCCACCCCCACCTGAGGCAATAATAGGCACAGGCAAGGTCGAAGATAAAATTGAAGTAATGTCCAAGGCAAAACCCTGCTTGGTACCATCATGATTCATGGAAGTCAATAATATTTCGCCCACGCCTAAATCCACCGCCTGCTTGGCCCAGTGAGTAGTTAACGTGTTTGTTTTTTCTCTGCCCCCATTTAAATACACATACCAGTTTCCATCTGCTTCTAATTTGGTATCAATGGCTAAGACTATACATTGACTGCCAAAATTTTTTGCAAACCGGTTGATCAATGAAGGCGCTAAAAATGCAGCCGTATTGATAGATATCTTATCGGCCCCATTTTGTAATAAAACACTTACATCTTCTTCGGTCTTAATGCCCCCACCAACGGTAAATGGAATGTTAATGCGATGGGCAATTTTATTAACGAGCGCACTTAATGTTTTACGTTTTTCAATCGTTGCAGTAATGTCTAAGAAAACCAATTCATCCGCCCCTGCTTGCGCATACAAAGCCCCAAGTTCGATGGGATCGCCAGCGTCACGCAACTGCTCAAAATTGACCCCTTTTACGGTACGGCCATCTTTGATGTCTAAACAAGGTATGATGCGTTTGGTGAACATATGCTTAATTGAAATTGGATAATTCTGAAATGGTAATTTTATTTTCATAGATGGCCTTACCCACAATGGCTGCGCTGCATCCAATTTCTTCCAATTCAATTAAATCATCTAAAGAACTTACTCCACCACTTGCAATTAATCGTAAATCGGGAAATTGTTCCAATATTTTTTGATACAAATCAATCGATGGACCTTGTAGTTTTCCATCTTTTTTAATATCGGTACAGAAAATTTGTTTGACTCCTTTATCGATATACAATTTTATAAAATCATATACGATGATATTGGTTTTTTCTAACCAACCCCCAATGGCAATTTTTTCGTCCAACACATCTGCCCCCAACATAAACACTTTGGCCCCAAATCTAGCTATCCATTCTTGAAAAATTTCGGGACTTTTTACTGCCAAACTTCCAATGGTAGCATAGGTAGCGCCTGTGTCCAAGACTGTTTTTAAAATAGCTTCAGTTTTAATACCACCCCCAAAATCAATTTTCAATTGGGTTTGATTGGCGATTTTTTCCAACACCTTCCAATTCACTACCTGTCCTGATTTTGCCCCATCCAAATCTACCAAATGCAAACGCATTAGACCAATACCTTCAAAGGCCTTGGCTACTTCCAATGGATCTTCATTATAGATTTTCTTTTGCGCATAATCGCCCTCGGTTAAACGAACACATTTGCCTTCAATAATATCGATAGCTGGTATAATTTGCATTGAATGATTTGAATTGATTGATTGTATAATTATAGTGATAAGAAATTTTGAAGAATTTGCTCCCCAATAAGCGCCGATTTTTCTGGATGAAATTGCACCCCATAAAAATTATCTTTATGTAAAGCACTACTATAATCTTCTACATAATTGGTGGTGGCAATGGTATGCTTTCCTAATGCAGCAAAGTAGCCATGCACAAAATAGGCGAAACTATTTTCTGCAATGTCTTTAAATAAGGGAGTCTTCAAATCAGTAATCGTATTCCAACCTATTTGTGGCACTTTAATTGCAGCGTCGTTGGTATTGAATTGTTTTACTTGTGCTTCAAAAATACCTAAGCAAACTGTATCATTTTCATCGGAATGCGCGCACATCAGTTGCATGCCCAAGCAAATACCTAAGACTGGCTGTGTTAGATTTTTAATCAACACATCCAAACCTCGCTCTTTTAAATACTGCATCGCGGAACTCGCTTCTCCAACGCCAGGAAAAATTACTTTATCAGCCGATTTAATTTCAACAGCATCATCTGTAACCAAGGCAGTGGCACCAATTCTTTCCAAAGCATAAACCACTGATTGGATATTACCTGCATTATATTTTACGATGACTGTTTTCATTCTATTTGATGCTTAAATGCCTAGTACTCCATTTAAAAATTGCTTGGTATTCGTTTCAATACTACCCCCCTTGGACAATACTTGAATATAGGCAGATCCAATAATCGCCCCTGCTGTAAATTCAGTGGCCGCATCAAAGGTGGCTTTGTCTTTAATACCAAAACCAACAAGGATGGGGTTTTTTAATTGCATGGATTGCAAATTTTTCAAATAAGTGGCTACTTTAGAAAAATCTTTGTCCTTGCCTGTGGTGGCGGAGGAACTTACCGCATATAAAAACCCAGCACTTAAGCTGTCTAGTTTTTTAATTCTGTCCGCAGGTGTTTCGGGCGTGACTAAAAAAATAAAATCTAAGCCATTGTCTTTAATTATTTTTCCATAGAATTGTTCAAATTCAAACAAAGGCAAATCAGGCAAAATCAACCCATCAATACCAACTTCTCTTGCTTTTATACAAAACTTTTCAAATCCATATTGTAAAATAGGATTCATATAACCCATTAATATTACCGGGATATGGATGTCCTTTCTCATATTTACCAATTGTTCAAACAATACATTCAAAGTCATGCCATTGGTCAAGGCATGAAGGCTACTAGATTGTATCACTTCCCCATCTGCCAAAGGATCACTGTAGGGCATACCTAATTCAATGATATTGGCCCCATTGGCTTGCAAGCTAGCCATTACTTCAATGGTACTTTCTAATTTAGGATAACCTGCTGTACAATACACATTTAATACACGCTTGGATTTTTCCTTAAATAATTTTTCTATACTTGACATCATTTAATTTTTTTTCGCTTTATAAATATTGCATGTAAGTGGCCAGATCTTTATCGCCTCTTCCACTTAAACAAACCACCACCACATCGCTTGACTTTAAATTCAACTTAGGCAGGACCGAAAATGCATGGGCCGTTTCTAATGCAGGTATGATGCCTTCGATTTTCGAAAGATGAAAAGCCGAAGCCAAGGCTTCTTCATCGGTGGCACTTAAAAAAGTACCTCTTTTGCTTTCGTATAAAAAGGCATGCAATGGACCAATCCCTGGATAATCCAAACCAGCTGATATGCTATGTGGTTCTACCACTTGTCCATCCGCTGTTTGCATCACAATACTTTTGCTTCCATGTAAAATTCCATGGGTACCCAATTGCGTAGTCGCTGCACTTAGGCCAGAATATACCCCATGCCCTGCCGCTTCAACTGCCACTAATTCCACAGAGGGCTCATTTAAAAAATGATAAAAAGCACCTGCCGCATTGCTTCCACCTCCTACACAAGCCACTACATGGGTAGGTAACTCAGCTCCTGTTTTTGTTTTTAATTGTTTTCTAATCTCTTCACTAATCACGCTTTGGAAACGCGCTACCATATCTGGATAAGGATGTGGACCTACCACACTTCCAATAATATAATGTGTTTCGTTAGGTTCGTTGATCCAAGCACGAATGGCTTCATTGGTAGCATCTTTTAAAGTTTTACTTCCACTAGTCGCAGGAATTACGGTAGCGCCCAACATTTTCATTCGCGCTACATTAGGCGCTTGACGTTCAATGTCTTTTTCGCCCATGTACACCACACATTCCATTCCCTTCAATGCACATACAGTTGCCGTAGCAACCCCATGTTGACCTGCGCCAGTTTCTGCAATTATTTTTTTCTTCCCTAAACGTTGGGCCAATAGTATTTGGCCAATGGTATTATTGATCTTATGCGCCCCTGTATGACATAAGTCTTCTCTTTTTAAATAAATAGTAGCCCCAATTTCTTTGCTCAAACGTTCTGCTAAAAACAGAGGTGTGGGTCGGCCTACATAGTCGGTCAATAATGCCTGAAACTCGGCTTGAAAAGCAGGATCATGCATAATTTGCAAATACTGTGTTTTTAATGTTTCCACATTACCGTACAACATTTCAGGAATATAAGCACCACCAAAAGCACCATAATACCCCTGATCGGTTGGGTTTTGATAATTGTTGTCTTTGTTAAACGATTGCATCTATAAATGTTTTAATTTTTTCTAAATTTTTTATGCCTGGGCTATTTTCAAACTGGCTGTTGATATCAATCACTTCTAAATTTTTTCCTGCCTTGGTTTTACACATCACTTCTAGACCATGAATATCGTTGGGACCAATACCTCCACTTAAAAAATAAGGTTGATTAAAATTTTCATTTTTAATCAACTCCCAATTAAAATGTTGCCCAGTACCCCCATACAAAGCACTGTCTGTATCAAATAAATAATAAGTAGCTGCATTGGCATAACCTGCATAATCAGGCAAGGCCTTGCCTACTCTAAATACTTTTATTACTGGCACCAACTTATTTAAAGCAGCACAATAGTCTACCGATTCATCCCCATGCAATTGCACTAAATCTAAACCTGCTTCTTTTACCGTTTTGGTCACCTGCACTATTGTTTCATTCACAAATACCCCCACTTTTTTTGCATTACTTGGTTTAAATGCTGCTATATCTGCCAATGTTAAATTGGTCAATACATACCTTTTCGAAGCAGGGTAAAAAATAAATCCAATAAAATTTAGCCCCATCGCATCCAATGCTTGGGCTTGCGCTATTTGAGTGATACCACATACTTTAACCTGCATTGGACTCGGATTTTATAGCCATTGCAAATGCCTCAAAAGCCTCTGCAGGATTGGCTTGTTTCATAAAATATTCGCCCATTAAAAATCCATCAAAGCCTTCTTGCTTTAATAATTGATAAGTGGCTACATCATAAATACCACTTTCGGCAATACTCAGTTTATTTGATGGCAACTGACTTCTTAATTTTAAGGAATGCTCAATATTTACTTCAAAAGATTTCAAACTTCTGTTGTTGATGCCTACAAAATCTATTTCATCACAAATATGATCTAGTTCTGTTTCGTCGTGAATCTCTAATAAAACCTCCATGCCTAATTCCTTTGCTGTACCGGCTAATAATTCAGTTACTGCTGGGCTCAAGCAACTTGCAATCAATAAAATGACAGCAGCGCCATAGGCCTTAGCTTCGATGATTTGGAATTCGTCTATGATAAATTCTTTTCTTAAAATGGGGGCTTGATTTTTTACAGCGATGCTTAAATCGGCTAAACTACCCCCGAAAAATTCGTTATCGGTCAATACAGATATACCTGCTGCACCAAAATGGGTATAGGCATTGGTTACTGCTTCTACAGAAGCAGTAGCATTGATGATGCCTTTGGAGGGAGACTTTCTTTTAAACTCGGCAATGATATTTGTTTTTGAAGGATCCAATAAATTGGCACGCAAGGTATGACATGGTTGATTGAATAAAGGCATGGCTTCCAATTGCGCCACACTTATTGCCTGCTTTCTTGCAGCAAGTTCAGTAAATTTATGCGCAACAATGGTTGCTAAAATATTCGTGCTCATTGTAAAGCAATTAATTTTTGTAAACAATCATGGGCTGCTCCCGATTCTAAACTTTTTACAGCTGCCTGAAAAGCCAAATCATAATTTTCATACTTGCCAGTGACAAACAAGGCCATGGCTGCATTAGATAAGACTACTGCATTTTGAGACCAAGTACCCTTGCCTTGAATGATACTTTTAAATATTCCTGCCGCTTCCTCTACTGTCTTGCCTCCATGCAATTCTTCACTAAATACTTTTTTCTTACCCAATTGATAAGGTGTCATAATGTATTCACCTTTATTAGTAATGACCTTGGTATCGGTAGTTAAAGCAATTTCATCATAACCATCCAAGCTATGAATCAAGGTGAAATCTTTACCCAAACCTTGCAATACATAATTATAAATTCTGGCCATTTCTAAATTGTACACACCAATCAACTGAAACTTAGGTTGTGCAGGATTCACAATGGGGCCAAGCATATTAAAAAAAGTTCGTACCCCGATATTTCTTCTAATAGGCCCTACCGTTTTTAATGCTGGATGAAACAAAGGTGCATGTAAGAAACAAATGCCTGCTTCTTTTACTTCTTTGGACAAAGCAGCTTGTTCATTTTTAAACACATAACCCAATTGTTCCATTACATTGGAAGCGCCACTTACACTAGAGGCACCATAGTTGCCATGTTTAACTACAGGTTGCCCTGCACCCGCTACTATAAAACAAGCCAGTGTGGAAATATTAAAAGTGTCTTTGCCATCGCCTCCAGTACCTACAATGTCAATGGTATTTTCAACGCCAATGTCTATTTTTACAGCTAAAGACAATAAAGCATCTCTAAAGCCCATCAATTCATCGATGGTAATACTGCGCATTAAAAATACAGTCATAAAAGAAGTGATCTCATGTTCATTGTATACGCCTTGAGAAATTTGAACCAGCACTTCTCTGGCTTGTTCGCGCGTTAAGGTTTTATGTTCAAATAAATATTGTAATAATTTTTTCATGTCTATTTATTTAACCAGTTAGCAATAATTTTTGCGCCATCAGGTGTCAAAACACTTTCGGGATGGAATTGCACGCCCTTTACATCATAAGTTCTATGCTCCAAGGACATGATATAGCCTTGGTCATCCTTGGAAGTAATGACCAAGTCAGCAGGAAAATTTTTTTCATCCACCACCCAGCTATGGTAGCGGCCCACTTCAAAGCTAGAAGGCAATCCTTCAAACAAATCCGATTTTGTAATTACTTGAACCGGTGTTGCAATGCCATGGTAAACTTTTGCTAAGTTGCTTAGCTTAGCTCCGAAACTTTCCCCAATGGCTTGTTGCCCTAGGCAAACACCAAAGATAGATTTAGTTGCTGCATATTCTTTTATTAAAGGCAACAACAAACCCGATTCGGAAGGAATACCTGGACCAGGAGACAATAATATTTTATCATAGTCCTTTATTTGTTCTAAAGCAATTTCATCATTACGAAAAACTTCTACCGTTGCTTTTGGTGCTATCTCTTTGATCAATTGCACTAAATTGTAAGTGAAGGAATCATAATTGTCAAATACCAATATTTTCATTTTTTCTGTTTTCATGGTTATTGATGAATTTTTTCTGCCAACAACATGGCTGTCTTTAAAGCATTCAGCTTGTTATTCACTTCCTGTAATTCATTTTCTGGCACACTGGCCGCCACCACGCCTGCGCCTGCTTGATAAGTAAGTGTATTTTGCTTGCTTAAAAAAGTACGAATCATTATGGCCTGATTGCAAGAACCATCAAATCCTACAAAACCAATACAACCTCCATAATAAGATCGCTTGGTAGGCTCAATGGCATCAATCAATTGCATGGCTTTAAACTTAGGTGCGCCACTTAAAGTACCTGCTGGGAAAGTTTTGGATACCAATTGAAAAGGATTAGATCCTTGGGCTACTTTACCTTCTACCTCACTGACCAAATGAATTACATGACTATAATAATGTACTTGACGGTATTGCTTTACGCGCACTTCTGTACATACACGACTTAAATCATTTCTTGCCAAATCTACCAACATTACATGCTCTGCGTTTTCTTTTGGATCATCTAATAATTTCTGTGTCATCAATGTATCTGTGGCCTCATCACCACTGCGCTTAAAAGTGCCTGCAATAGGATGCACAATGGCCTTGCTATTTTTGATGATAATTTGGGCTTCAGGGGAGGAACCCATTAATTTATAATCTCCATAATCAAAGAAAAATAAATAGGGAGATGGATTGATGTTTCTTAAAGTGCGGTATACATTAAATTCATCTCCTTGAAAACTTTGTTGAAAACGTCTGCTGAGTACAATTTGAAACACATCTCCACGCAAGCAATGTTCTATGCCCTTTTTAACTGAGCTACGATACTCCTCATCGCTTAAATTAGAACTTTCCTTGCCTTGTAAGGCAAATGGATACTGAGGCACATCTTTACTTTTAATATAAGAGACCAAGGCTTCAAGTTCCGAGCTAATACCTGCTAAATTATTTTCACAAATAAATATTTCATCCTTAAAATGATTAAACGCTATCACATACTGATACAATCTATAACGCATCAATGGAATCAATGGCGCCCCTTCTTTGAATTGAATGGTGTCAAAAAACGGAATGGCATCGTAAGCGGTATAACCATATAAGCCTTGTGCAAATTTGGCTTCTTTATTTTCTGCACCAATCATTTCATATTGTTGCATGTAGGACCAAATGCGATCAGGCGCAGCATGTACATTTTGTATCAATTCTTTTTCTGGCTCTTGATTGGGATATTTGTATTCAATTTCATTGAAAGAAGAAATTTCAATCCCTCCAATGGCATTGACACCAATAAAGGAGTAACTGTTTTCTGAGGCATGCGAGTCGGTGCTTTCTAATAAAATAGTATCTCTGAATCGATCCCTCAAGCGTAGATAAATACCTACAGGCGTATAAGTGTCTGCCAGCATTTTGGTGACAGTGGTATTAATGGTAATTTTTTGCATCTTATTATTCTTCGGTCTTTCGTTAAAAAAATAAACCCCAACATTGCTGTTAGGGTTGATGTATATTTTGACAACATAGTTATGTCACTACAATACCCTAACGGATTTTGTATGCCACCACCATATATTGTTTGTTTGTTTCATTCTAGAGCAAATTTAAGGCAATCTAATTTTTCTACCAAATAAACCTAGGCCCTAGGCTATCAGCTGTTAGGACCTATAAAACCCCCTTGGTACTGGGCAATTGATCGCTGTCTGAATTGCGGTGCACTGCCATTTTAATGGCCTTGGCAAAGGCTTTAAAAATAGCCTCTATTTTATGGTGTTCGTTTTCTCCTTGACAACTTATATTCAAATTGCATTTGGCTGCATCACTGAATGATTTGAAGAAATGAAAAAACATCTCGGTAGGCATCTCCCCAACTTTCTCTCGGCTAAATTTAGCGTCCCAAACAATCCAATTGCGCCCACCAAAATCTATTAATACTTTCGCTTCCGCTTCATCCATAGGCAAGGCATAGCCATATCTTTCCATGCCTCTTTTATCTATTAAGCCTTTGGCAAATGCTTCACCCAAAGCAATGCCCACATCTTCAATGGTATGATGCTCATCTATATGTAAATCGCCAGCGCATTGTATAGATAAATCGATTGAACCATGTCTGGCAATCTGTTCCAACATATGATCAAAAAAACCCAATCCAGTTTGAATGGAGGCATTGCCTTTTCCATCCATATTTAATTCGATACTGATTTTTGTTTCCTTGGTATGACGCTCATGTTTGACTAAACGCAAACCCAATTTCAAAAAAGAATAAATGGCCGACCAACTATTGGCTTCAAAAGCGATAGTGCTTCTCAAGGATGTTTCTTGAGCTGCTGTCAATTCATGGTTTTCGGTATTAAAATAAATGGCCTTGCACCCTAAATTTTTTGCCAATTCAATATCACTCCATCGGTCTCCAATCACATAGGAATTGGCTAGATCAAAATCTTTATTGTTGATTAAATGCTTAACAAGTCCAATACCAGGCTTACGCGTTGGCGCATTGTCTTTTGCAAAAGTTTTGTCTATATGAATTTCATCAAAAACAAAACCTTCCCCGGCCAAGGTCCTCAACATCAAGTCCTGATAAGGTTCAAATTGTTCCGTAGGATAAGCCGCTGTGCCCAAACCATCTTGATTGGTCACCATTACTTTATAATAACCTAGTTCCGCTGCAATTTTTTGTAAATGGGTAATGGCCCCTACTACAAAACTTGTTTTTTCAATAGTATCTATTTGAAAATTGGTTTTTGGCTCTTGCAAGATCACCCCATCCCTGTCTATGAATAAAATTGGTCGCATGTTGAATTCTCTTTATTTACTTCTGGGCACTAATTTTATGCTTACTGTTCGCCGCTTTCACTTGGGCAAGGGTTATTTTACTTGCTTTATTGGACCAACTGGTTCTTACATAGGTTAACACATCTGCAATTTGCTGATCGGTAAAATCGGGATTCGCAGTCATGGCATTGCTATAATACATGCCATCTAATGCAATGCGTTCATCATAGCCATTTTTTACTATTTTAACCAATCTAGCAATATCCTTTCCATTTACATTGCTTGAACCGTCCAAGGGTGGATTCATATTGGGCACGCCACCTCCATCTGATTGGTGGCAGGCCAAACACCTAGTTTCATACAACTTTTTCCCATTGATTAAATTTTGGGCTTTGACCACCTGTGTACTTATAAATAAAGAAATAAATACTCCTAGTTTAAGCACTTTATTTAAAATATTTTTTCTCATACTTATTGACCGTAACTAATTTTGAAAATAGCGCCCTTGGTATCATCACTTACATAAATAGAACCATCCGGGCCTTGCGCTAAACCACAAGGTCTTGCTTTGGCTTTAGCCGTATTGGTTACTTTAACATCAGCTTCTACCCCTGCAAAACCATTGGCAAAAATTTCCCAATCGCCTGTTGCTTTGCCATCTTTGAATGGAACAAAGGCTACAAAAAATCCTTCCTGAGGAAGTGGTGCTCTATTCCATGATCCATGAAAACTTATGAATGCTCCATTTTTATATTTTTCAGGGAATTGATTACCAGTATAAAATAAAACAGCCATAGGTGCCATATGCGCAGGGAAGGCAACCGCAGGGTCTTTGTATTCGCTTGCGCCTTCTTTTTTTCCATCACCACCATATTCTGGAGATACAATTTTTTTATGTTGTGCTGGGTCATAATATATATACGGCCAACCTGCATTGTCTCCTTCATTGATTGCGTAAAAAGTTTCCGCAGGTAATTCTGCATTTTGTGCATCGGTATACAAGTTTGGATAAAAACTATTCAATTGATCACGGCCGTGTTGTGCCACATACAATTGATTGGTTTGATGATTCCAATCCAAGCCCACTACATTTCTCAAACCAGTAGCATAACGCTTGCCATCTTTGTATGTTTGGTTTTCTTTACTAGCATTAAATTTCCAAATGCCCCCAGCAGAATCTAAAATATTACAAGGCACTCTTCCTTGAGAGCCTGCTTTACGATCTTCTATTTGACAAGCATTGGAATAAGCGCCGATGTTTACATAAATATTATTTTCTTTGTCAAAAGTAATTGACTTGGATTCGTGTTGTCTTCTATTAAGTAAACCAGATACAATAGTCAAAGGAGATTGTGGATTGACTACTTCATCTTTACTATTTAATTCATATTTAAAAATGGCTTCGTTGGAACTAGCATACAAACTATTTCCTTTTACATAAATTCCTGTTCCAGGATAATTGGCCCAACCATTTACTTTATCTGCCACTCCATCATTATTTGCATCTTCCAATCTTACGATGGCATTACCTTCTTTGTTTGGATAATTTAGTTTGGCAAAAACTACGCCAGCCTTGGTCACTGTTATATGCCTTGCAGCGCCAATATTATTGGCATATAAACTAGCTTTAAATCCGGCCGGTAATTTCAAACCAGCATTTTCTTGTGCGATTCCATTGATTGAAAAAGCAGCTAAAATTAAAAATAAAATTTGAATCCCTTTTTTCATATACTATAACTATTTAATTTGAAAATTATGAACCTGTAATTTAATAAAATCTTTTAAGAATCAACCATTAGAAAAAGCGAAATCGATCCAATTGGCCATCTCCTCCACCAATTGTGTATTTTCCTGCTCTGTTCCGATGGTAATTCTTAAACTATCTGCGCAATTTTCTAGGCTAGATCTATCTCTTACCGCAATACCCTTCGTTAATAAATATTGATACAATTGGTTTGCTTTTGGGATTTTTACCAATAAGAAATTGGCATCAGAAGGATACACTTCTTGTACATACGGCATGCTAGCAATAACTTCTGCCAAAGCCTTTCGCATATCCACCAAATGTTGGATCATGTCATTGACCTGACCTACTTCTTCCAAGGCAGTCAATACCAACTCTTGTGAAACCATATTGATATTGTAAGGAGGTTTTACTTTATTCATGTATTGAATAATGGTTTCGTCTGCAAAACACATGCCTACTCTGAGCCCTGCTAATCCCCAAGCCTTGCTTAAAGTTTGCAGGACCACTAAATTGGGATAGTCTATCAAGGATTGGGCAAATGATTTTTGGGTAGAAAAATTGATATAGGCTTCGTCTATGACAACCAATCCATTAAAATGGTTTAAAATTGTTTCAATATCAATTCGGTCTATTGAATTTCCTGTAGGATTATTGGGCGAACAAATCCAAATGATTTTAGTTTGTGCATTCACCAATTGTTCTATATGCGCAACATTCAATTGAAAATTGGGCAATAAGGGAGCCACTTGTATGGCTATATTATTAATATTAGCACTTACTTCAAACATGGGATAAGTAGGTGGGCAAATAATAATGTTGTCTTTGCCTGGTTCACAAAAAGTTCGATACAAAACATCAATACATTCATCACTTCCATTGCCTATAAAAATTTGCTCCGCTTTTATTTGTTTGATAAAGGCTAATTTTTCTTTTACCTTTTTTTGATAGGGATCGGGATAACGGTTGTACCATTTGGTCAATGGAGAGCCTAAACTATTTTCATTGGCATCCAATAAAATTTTGGCATCCCCAGTATATTCCTCTTTGGCAGAAGAATAAGCCTTTAAAATTTCAATATTGGGCCTTACTAGTTTTTTAAGGTCAAAATTCATGGTCTTACAATTTAGATTTTATCCAATTCACTCTTAGTTCCACTGCCTTGCTATGTGCTTGTAAACCTTCGGCAGTAGCCATCTCCATTACGGTAGAGGCAATATTGGCCAAGCCTCTTTCTGTCAATTGCTGGAAGGTTATTTTTTTTACAAAACTATCCAAACTTACGCCGCTGTATGCTTTTGCAAAGCCATTGGTAGGCAAGGTATGATTGGTGCCACTGGCATAATCACCCACCGACTCTGGAGAATAGTTGCCAATAAAAATGGAGCCTGCATTTATTATTTTATCTGCTATTTGTGCAGCATTATTAATTGATAATATAAGATGTTCGGGTGCATATTCATTAATACAAGCAATAACATCCTCTGAATTTTTTAAAATAATTGTTTTTGAGTTTTCCAATGCTTTTACTGCGATGTCTTTTCTTGGCAATTGAAGTAATTGTTGGTCAATTTCTTTTTGAACTGCTTCTGCAATCAAAATGGAATTGGTCATCAGTAAAACTTGACTATCTGTTCCATGTTCTGCTTGTGACAATAAGTCTGCCGCTACAAAGGAAGGAATACAGGATTCATCTGCCCAAACACAAAGCTCACTAGGACCTGCGGGTAGATCAATGGCCACACCTGCTTGTTGAACCAAATGTTTTGCGGCAGTTACATATTGATTACCAGGTCCAAATATTTTATTCACTTTGGGAACAGTTTCAGTTCCAAAGGCCATGGCCGCAATGGCTTGAGCTCCTCCAATAGTAAATATTCGATTAACCCCGACTAAAGCTGCTGCATAAATAATAGCAGGAGCGATACTTCCTGTTGCATTAGCTGGGGAGCATAAAATGATTTCTTTGCACCCTGCCATTTTTGCTGGCACCCCCAACATCAACACCGTGGAGAATAAAGGGGCTGTTCCTCCTGGAATATAAATACCTACTTTTTCAATACCCACCGACTTTCTCCAACACCAAACCCCCGGCATGGTTTCAATTCTTTCAACTTTTTGACTTTGACTTTGATGAAATATTTCAATGTTTACTTTAGCTAAATGGATAGCCGTTTTTAAACTTGGGCTTAATTCTTTTGCTGCATCAGCTATTTGTTTTGCATTGAGTTCTATTTGAGTCAATACAACTTGATCAAACTCCTGCGTGAATTTCTTTATTGCCTTATCTCCACTTGCTTTTACTTCATCTAATATGGGCTGCACTCGAGCATACATTTGACTAGTATCAATCATAGGCCTGACCAATAAGATTGGCCATTCGCTCAATGCTGGCTCATTAAAAACTTGCATCATAAAATCATTTTTTCGATAGGCACGACTAAAATTCCTTCGGCACCTGCCATTTTTAATTTTTCAATAATCTCCCAAAAATCAGTTTCCGCAATCACACTGTGCACACTGCTCCAACCTGGGGTAGCCAATGCTACGATGGTAGGGCTTTTCATTCCTGGCAAGAGCGAAATAATTTTTTCTAAACGATCATTAGGCGCATTCAACAAAACATATTTGTTTCGCTTTGCTTTTTTTACTGATTCAATTCTAAATAATAATTTTTCGAGGATGACTTCCTGGGCTGGCGCCAATGAACCACGTTTAATCAATACCGCTTGTGAATCTAAAATAGTTTCTGCTTCTTTTAATCCATTCATAAACAAAGTAGACCCGCTACTGACCAAATCGCAAATAATATCGGCAAGGCCAATACCAGGGGCTATTTCTACACTGCCGCTGATTTCATGAATATCGGCTTGCACCTTGTTCTTATCTAAATAATCCTGCACCAATACTGGATAACTGGTGGCAATTTTTTTGCCCGCTAAAAAATTAGGACCCGTAAAGGTTTCATTTTTTTTAACTGCAAAACTTAGCCTACACTTCCCAAAACCAAGCGCATAGGCCACTTCTACTTTTTTTGCTTTTTCATACACGACATTCTCTCCTACAAAGCCAATGTCGGCTACCCCATCTTCCACATATTGAGGAATATCATCGTCTCTCAAAAAGAAAAGCTCTAAAGGAAAATTGGTAGCCTCTGCTTTTAGTTTGTTTACCCCATTGCCTATGTCAATCCCTGATTCTTTCAACAAGGCGATCGAATCATCGTGTAAACGACCTGATTTCTGTATGGCTAATTTTAAACGCATTTTATTTTTATTTCTATTTAAATATTGTTTTGACGCTAAATTATACCTACTAAAAAGGGCTTACTTGATGGTAAGCCCTTTGGATAAATATAGTTAGATACCTACACCCATAGCTTACACCTTGCAGTGCAAATGAAAATAATGTGTATGGTTATTTAATGTCATGGCGCAAATTTACAACCCTTTTGTAAATTACCCAACAAAAAAGAAATATTTTGATTAAATTGCTCTACTAAACAGCCAAATTTAAACATCCAACCATTGCTATTATGCGCATTCTACCTTTATCCTTACTCTTAACTGTAATGTCCTTGACGTTTTGTGCTCAAAAAGAGGCACCAAAAGTAGTAGCTGAAACTCCCACTACGCCAACACCTACTCCACCTGTAGTCACCGATACAGCAAAAAAATTAGTATGGTCTGATGAATTTAATACGCCAGGCCATCCAGATACCACCAAATGGAATTATAATATTGGCAATGGTGATGGCGGATGGGGCAATAATGAATTAGAATATTATACTAGTAGCGATAGCAATGCTAGAATTGAAAATGGGAACTTAGTCATTGAAGCAAGAAAAGAAAGTTTGGGCGGAAGAAATTATACTTCGGCTAGAATGTTAACCCAAGGAAAATTTGATTGGACTTATGGCCGTTTTGAAATTAGAGCAAAACTACCTAAGGGCATTGGAACCTGGCCTGCCATTTGGATGTTGGGTAGTAATATTTCACAAGTGGGCTGGCCAACTTGTGGCGAGATTGACATCATGGAACATGTTGGAAAAAACTTAAACGAAATCAATTGGTCGGCACATTCAAAAATGTACAATTGGCCAATGGGTACGCAAAAAACCAATAAAGCCATTATCGCCAATGTTACAGATTCTTTCCATGTGTACAAATTAGATTGGAGTAAGGCTGCCTTAAATTTTTATGTGGACGATGTACTTTATCTAACTGTCAACAGCGATGGTAAAAACACCGATTACTATCCATTTGTAGCTCCTCAATTTTTAATTTTAAACTTAGCCATTGGTGGAAATATGGCAGGCAATACCATCGACAATAGTATTTTCCCTGTTCGAATGTTGGTGGATTATGTAAGAGTTTATCAGTAAAAATTAGCCATGCCTAAATTAAAATTATTGATTGTAGCGTTGTTGTTTATGCTACAGAATAATGCCAGTGCACAAAATGCAAATCTACTAGTTGGTACTTATACCCAAAAAGGAAGTAAGGGCATTTACTTATTTCAATTTGATACTGCAACGGGTAAGGCCATTGAAATAAGCCATACAGATAGTTCCAAGAACCCCTCTTTTTTAACCATTTCCAAAGACAAGCAATATGTATATGCTGTCAATGAAACTGCAGCGGGATCTGTTAGTGTATATACTTTAAACAACAATGAACTTAAATTAATACAAAATAAAGACAGTAAAGGAGCTGACCCTTGTTATATTTGCCTTAGCCCTGATCAACAAAATTTATTTGTAGCCAATTATACAGGTGGTAGTATTACAAGCTATCACCGTTTTGCCGATGGTCGCTTATCTAATCCACAACAATTTATTCAACACAGTGGTAGCAGCATCAATAAAGATCGTCAAGAAAAAGCACATGTACATGGTCTGTTTTTTTCTGCAGATGGGAAATATTTATTGACCCCTGATTTAGGCATGGATCAAGTAGCAATTTATCCCTACCAAATTAAAAATGGCCCACCATTAGATCTACAAAAAAATAAAAACATCACCACCGCTCCAGGCGCAGGGCCTCGTCATTTGACATTCTCAAGCAATGGTAAATTCATTTATTTAATTGAAGAATTAACGGGTAGCATCAGTGTATATAGTTTTTCAAAGGGCATAGCAAATTTTATTCAAAGAATTGCCCTTCATCCCGCCAATTCAAAACAAGAACATGGAAGCGCAGACATTCATTTGTCTCCTGACGGTTTATTTTTGTATGCCACCAATAGAGGTACAGAAAATAATATTGTAAAAATACCCGTCTTAAAAAATGGCAAATTAGACGAAAAGCATATTGCTTATTATCCCACACAAGGCAGTGCTCCTCGTAATTTTACCATTAGCCAAGATGGCCATTGGGTTATGGTGGCCAATCAAAACACAGATAATATTGTAGTATTTAAACGTAATGCAATCAACGGGGATTTGATGGCTACGGGCAATACGATTAAAGTATCCATGCCTGTTTGCTTATTATTTTATTAAGCGAAATAAGTTAACCAAAAATTAATGTAGCTCAAACCATACTGGCTTTTCCTCTGCCCCTTCTGCATTATAATTAATGAATAATTCCTCTCCAACCTCAATTTTTCTAGTGGTACTGATACTAATGGTTTGCGCCTCATAATCCATATCGTACCTACAATTGGGTTCTATGGCATGATTGTAAATAGATATATAGCCTAGGCCAATGACTGCGCTTTGATGATCCTCGCCCCATTCAAAAATATAATCATACAATAAGGTTTCTTCCAATTTTACTCTTTGGATTTTGTCCACCACAATAACAGGCGCGATTTCAATGGTACTGCCCTTTGCAATAGCTTCGGTAGTAAATACACCACGACCCCTACTGGGCGATGGTGCAATGGTTAGAAAAGGAAGAATCATACTATAAATATAAGGCATCCTTTAGTATTTTTCTTAACTTGCACCCATGTCCGTTGAATTAGAAACAGAAGAAATAAATCTATCAGAAGTTTTCTTGGAGACCTTATCTAAGAATGACATGCATCTATTAAGAGAATTTTTAGATGAACAAAATATTAGCGATGTGGTGGAACTCGTCAATGAGTTTCCCGAAAACGAGGCTACTATTATTGACAACATGACTGTGCACAGAGCTGTAAGTGTATTTAAGATCTTGGACATCAATCAACAAAAGGACATCATCAAGGAATTGCCTGCACGCAAAACAGCCAAAATCTTAAATGAACTTCCTCCAGATGACCGTACCGACTTTTTAGAAGAATTACCCAAGGCGGCCATTCGTGACTTAATAAAATTATTAGACCCAGAAGAACGTAAAATTACTTTATCACTTTTAGGTTACCCCGAGGACAGTGTGGGCCGTTTGATGACCCCTGATTATGTGTATGTGTATGCACACTATACTGTGGCAGAAGTATTAAATAATATTCGTAAATACGGGAAGAAATACGAAACCATTGACGTTATATATATCATTGACGAGAATGGATGTTTGGTAGATGATATTCGTATTCGTGATGTACTGATAGAACAACCTGATGCTATTATCAAAGACATTATTGATGGCCGTTATGTGGCATTGAATGTATATGAAGACCAGGAACATGCCAGTCAGGTATTTAAAATGAATAACCGTACCGCCTTGCCTGTTGTGGATGACAACGATGTTTTGTTAGGTATTGTGACCATCGATGATATCTTATGGGTAACCAACGAAGAGTTCAGTGAGGATATGCAAAAAATGGGAGGTACCGAAGCATTGAATGAACCTTATTTAGATATTTCATTGACTAAACTTTTTAAGAAAAGAATTACTTGGTTGGTGATCTTATTTTTAGGAGAAATGTTTACCGCAACCGCCATGGGTTATTTTGAAGGGGAGATACAAAAAGCCGTGGTCTTGGCCTTGTTCATTCCATTGATTTTATCTAGTGGGGGCAATTCTGGTTCACAAGCTTCTACCCTTATTATACAAGCCATGTCTATTGGTGAAATTACCATTGAAGATTGGTGGAAAATTTTAAGACGTGAACTTTCTAGTGGATTGATGCTAGGTACTGTGCTGGGATTAATAGGTTTTTTTAGAATTATGATTTGGCATTTTATGAAGCCTGGCTATTATGGTTTACATCCTATACTGGTGGCCATCACCATTGGGTTTACTTTGTTAGGGGTGGTTATATGGGGAACCATTGCAGGATCCATGTTGCCCATTGTACTTAAAAAATTAGGTGCTGACCCTGCTGCCTCTTCTGCACCATTTGTTGCCACCTTGGTGGATGTAACTGCTCTAGTAATATATTTCTCTGTGGCCTTACTTATCTTAAAAGGGACTTTACTCTAGTCTCCCACTCTTCTTTCAAAATACTAAGCACAATGGAGTCTCTTCTTTTTCCATTCGGCATAGGTAAATGATTTCTTAATACCCCTTCTACTGTACAGCCAATTTTTTGCATCGCGGCAATACTTCTTTTATTATTGTTATCGGCCCTAAATTCTACCCTTTCAAAACCCATTTTCTCAAAAGCAAATTCCAACAATAAAAATTTACAAGCCTGATTTAATCCAGTACCCCATACTTTTTTACTGTACCAGGTATAGCCTAATTGGGTGGTCCCAAAAGCCAGTTGTATATCATAAAAACGGGTTACCCCAACATAGGTTTGAGACAATTGATCAAATACAATAAAAGGATAGGCCGTTTTTTGATTCCTTGCCTCGATGGCATCATGGATGTATTTTTCTAGATCGGCTTTATCTTGGATGGCCACTAAGGAAAACTGCCATAAATCGGGTTCTTCTAGTACATATTTTTCTAAATAAGGCAGGTCGCTGACCGCCAAAGGCCTTAATAAGACCCTTTCATTTTCTAAGGAATAATCCTGATTAAAATCAAAATTTTGCAAAGCTAACATTCATTAAAATATTAAAGTCTAATTTCGTATAAATAATCGAATAATCATCCAAATTAAATAATATGTGTGGCATTGTAGGATACATTGGAAATAGAGAAGCATACCCTATCGTTATTAAAGGTTTAAGACGTTTAGAATACCGTGGTTATGACAGCACTGGAGTGGCCATCATTCAAGATGGAAAATTACAAGTACATAAGAAAAAAGGCAAAGTAGCTGAATTGGAAGAAGCAGTCATTGGTAAAAATTTACATTCCCATATTGCAATTGGACATACCCGTTGGGCGACCCATGGAGAACCTTCTGATAGAAATGCGCACCCTCATTTATCTAATAATGGAAGGCTAGCCATGTTGCACAATGGCATCATAGAAAACTATGCGGCCATAAAAAAAGAATTGTTATCCAAAGGCTATACTTTTAAAAGCGATACCGATACCGAAGTATTGTTGAATTTTATTCAAGACATTCAAGACAACAATAAAAGTAGTTTAGAAGAAGCCTTGAGAATTGCCTTAAAAAGAATTGTTGGCGCTTATTGTATTTTATTGATTGACCAAGACGATCCCGAAACCATTATTGCAGCGCGCAAGGGAAGTCCCTTGGTGATAGGTATTGGCAAGAACGAACATTTTTTAGCCAGCGACGCCTCTCCTATTATTGAATACACCAAAGAAGTTGTTTATGTAAATGATTATGAAATTGCGATTGTAAAAAAAGATGAACTTATATTAAAGAATTTAGGCAACGAAAAACAAACTCCCTTTATTCAAAAATTGGACATGGAACTAGCAGCCATTGAAAAAGGCGGCTATGATCATTTCATGCTCAAAGAAATTTTTGAACAACCCGAAACCATTTATGATTGTTTGAGAGGAAGATTATTGGTAGAACAAGAACAAATTGTGATGGCGGGGGTGGACAATCATATCGAAGCACTTACAAAAGCATCCAGAATTATTATAGTGGCCTGCGGCACCAGCTGGCATGCAGGTTTATACGCAGAATATTTGATTGAAGAACTTTGTCGCATACCCGTGGAAGTGGAATACGCTTCCGAATTTAGGTACCGCAATCCAGTGATTCATCCGGGTGATGTAATTATTGCTATTTCTCAAAGTGGAGAAACAGCAGACACCTTGGTGGCTTTAGAAAGTGCCAAAGAAAAAGGGGCCTTCATATTTGGTATAGTAAATGCAGTGGGTAGCAGTATTGCTAGATTAAGTCATGCAGGTGCCTACACCCATGCAGGCCCTGAAATTGGCGTAGCCAGTACCAAGGCTTTCACTGGACAATTGACGGTACTAGCCATGATTGCACTTAAAATGGCAAAAGCAAAAGGAAGCATCAGCAATGATAGATATTTACATTTAGTGAAAGAATTGGCCTCAGTGCCTGAAAAAGTAAAAGAAATTTTAGCAGATACATCGGTCATACAAAAAATTGCTTTGAAATATAAAGACGCCAAAGACTTTTTATATTTAGGCCGAGGCTACAATTTTCCAATTGCCTTAGAAGGTGCTTTAAAATTAAAAGAGATTACTTATATCCATGCCGAAGGCTATCCTGCGGCCGAAATGAAACATGGTCCTATTGCCTTAGTAGATGAAACCTTGCCTGTTGTATTTATTGCGACCAAGGATGTTTATTACGACAAAGTGGTTTCAAACATACAAGAAATCAAGGCCAGAAAAGGACAAATCATAGCGGTGGCTAGTATTGGAGATCAAGTACTACCAACCATGTCTGAAAATATCATGTACGTTCCCGAAATAGACGAAGTCATTGCCCCCTTATTAAGCGTTGTACCCATGCAACTACTAAGTTATTATGTAGGTGTAGCCAAAGGCATTGATGTAGATAAGCCGCGCAATCTGGCTAAAAGTGTAACCGTGGAATAGTATGGAAGGGTTGAATTTTTGAATAATCCCAAGCTTTTTAATGCTACAATTTTGCTTATTTTTACCAAAACCAAGTAAAATGAAAAAAATTGTATTTGCTTTATTATTAACAAGCACCTTACTGGCTTGCCAGCAAAATGGACCTAGTAGTAATACCGAAGCCAACAAAAGCTTTGCAGCACTCACCGAATTGTATTATCAAGAAGGTTTAAAACAAAGCCCGCTGAATGCCACCGTGATTGGTGACGAAAGATACAACGACTTACTTCCCAATGATGGCGCTATAGCCACTATGGAAGAATATAAAAAATTCAATCAACGTTTTTTAGATAGTTTAAAAAATTACGACCGTGCTAGTTTAAGCGCCAATGATCAACTTTCTTTTGATGTATTAAAAGATCAATTAGAAATAAATTTAGAGGGTAGCAAATTTCATTTTGAATACCTACCCTTTAATCAAATGAATTCATTGCCCTTAATTATTGCTCAATTTGGCTCAGGCACAGGTGCCCAACCTTTCAAAAAAGTAAAAGATTATGAGGATTGGTTAAAAAGAGTAAATGCTTTTTCTGTATGGGCCGATACCGCTATAGGCAATTTCAAATTAGGGATGAAGGCTGGAATCGTATTTCCAAAATCATTGGTGATCAAAATGATCCCGCAAATGCAAAGCATGGTAGTGACCGATGCTAAAAAAAGTTTGTTTTACGGACCCATCAACTTATTGCCTGCTAGCTTTTCTGCTGCCGATAAAGAAAGATTGACCAAGGAATATGAAGCCTCCATTCTTACTGTAATTGTTCCTACTTACAAAAAATTGGCGGATTTTTTACAAAATGAATACTTACCAAAAACTAGAACTAGTTCAGGATTGTCTTCTTTACCAGGAGGTGTTGAAATGTATGCTTTTCAAGTAAAGCAACAAACCACTACCAATAGAACACCAGAAGATATTTATCAAACAGGATTAAGCGAAGTGGCTAGAATTAGAAAAGCCATGGACAGCATTCAAAACCTAGTTGGGTTCAAAGGGGATTTAAAATCATTCTTTGCTAATTTAAGTACAGATAAAAAATTCACTCCCTATCATTCTCCTAAAGAAGTAATTGATGCTTTTGAAAACATTCACCAAAGAATGCAGCCCAACTTGATTAAACTATTTGAACACGCCCCTAAAACACCTTTTGAAATTAGACAAACCGAAGACTTTAGAGCTGCTTCTGCCAGTGCAGAATACAATTCAGGTTCAGCAGACGGCAAAAGACCGGGTATTTTTTATGTGCCTATTTTAGATGCAACTAAATTCAATACCACTTCTGGAATGGAATCTTTGTTCCTACATGAAGCCATCCCTGGTCATCATTATCAAATTTCCTTAACACAAGAAAATACATTGCTTCCTAACTTTAGAAGATACGGTGGCCACAATGCCTATGTAGAAGGCTGGGCCTTGTATTGTGAATCACTTGGTAAAGAATTGGGCTTGTACAAAGACCCTTACCAATATTTTGGCGCCTTGGGTGATGAAATTCATCGTGCCATTCGTTTGGTGGTAGATGTAGCCATTCATACTAAAAACATGAGCAGAGAAGAAGCCATTAAATATATGATGGACAACGAACCCATTAGTGAACAAGGCGCCACTGCCGAAATTGAAAGGTACATGAGTAACCCAGGTCAAGCCTTGGGGTATAAAGTAGGTGCTATGAAAATTAGAGCCTTAAGAACTAAGTACGAAAATGAATTAGGCAGCAAATTCAATGTAGCAGAATTTCATACCGAAGTGCTTAAAGATGGTTCTTTGCCTTTAAATGTTTTTGAAGCCAAGATGGATCTTTGGGCGGCTAGCAAAAAATAAATAGTTTTTTATACTTGAATGGGCAGTTACCTTATAAAGATGAATAAGGTGGCTGCCCATTCTTATTTTGAGCCAAATTAGTGCCCAAATTTAAATGCACTACCTTGCAGCCTATTATGAACACGAATTTTCAGACCCTAGGTCTTATAGAGCCCCTATTAAAAGCCATTCAAGAAGAAGGCTATACTACCCCCACTCCTATTCAAGCCGAATCCATTCCCATTGTTTTACAAGGAAAAGACTTATTGGGTTGTGCCCAAACGGGTACTGGTAAAACTGCTGCTTTTACCCTTCCCATTTTACAGTTATTAGTTAAAAATAAAACTGCAGAAAAAAGAAAAAAAATCAGAAGCTTAATTGTTACTCCTACCAGAGAACTAGCCATACAAATTGGAGAAAGCTTTAATGCTTATGGAAGACATACTGGTTTAAACTGTACCGTAATTTTTGGCGGTGTTGGACAAGGCCCACAAGTAACCGCATTAAAAAATGGGGTGGATGTGGTGATTGCTACCCCAGGAAGATTATTGGATTTGATGAACCAAGGATACTTAAACATCAGAGAAGTAGAAATATTTGTATTGGATGAAGCAGATAGAATGTTGGACATGGGCTTTGTGCATGATGTTAAAAAATTATTGGCGGTGCTTCCTAAAAAAAGACAATCACTATTCTTCTCAGCGACCATGCCTCCAGAAATTGTCAATTTGGCCAATACTATATTATTTCATCCATTAAAAGTGACGGTTACCCCTGTGTCCTCTACAGTTGACATCATTGAACAATTAGTTTACTTCGTAGATAAAGTAAATAAAAATGCACTACTCATTGAAATTCTAAAAAACACGGCCATTAAAACAGCCTTAGTTTTTACTAGAACCAAACATGGTGCAGACAAAGTAGTGAACTTACTTACCAAGAATAATATTAAAGCAGAAGCCATCCATGGCAATAAAGCACAAAATGCGCGTCAAAGAGCATTGACCAATTTTAAAGCGCAAACTACACGTGTATTAGTGGCCACCGATATTGCTGCCAGAGGTATTGATGTGGATGAATTGGCCTATGTAGTGAATTATGAAATTCCTAATATTCCAGAAACCTATGTGCACCGTATTGGCAGAACAGGTCGTGCAGGTGCTAATGGAACTGCCATATCCTTTTGTGATGCTGAGGAAAGAGCCTTCTTGAAAGACATAGAAAAATTGATTGCTAAAAAAATACCTGTGATTGAAAATCACCCCTTCCCCATGACCAATTTTAATCCGATCAAGGAAGCCAAACAACAAGGTAGAGGCAATTCTGGTCATGCCAGGTCCAAGGCCATGAATAATGGGGGTCAAAAAAGACGGTTTAGTAGCTCAAAACCAAATAGGTAATATTACCTTTGCTTTATGAACATCATAAAGAAGATGCCCGTTCAACAACTGGGCTATGGTTTTATCAAAGATTTGCCCAAAGGAAAAGACGAATACTATTTGCGCAATCAGCAAAACAGAAGCAATATTAAACATAGAGGTTTATCTTCTTTAGAGATTGAAATATTGGTACGCAATGGCAATACTAGTGATGATTGGACCAAGCTTTTAGTGTCTAATGCCTTTAACCCAGAGTTGGTTAAAAATTCTTCTTTCTTTGGACTAGTGCGTATTGGTGACTTAGAAGCCAATTGTTTATGCTTTAGTGATTTAGTCGTACCTGTAGGTATTTACAATTCCACCATCATCAGTGCCGATTTTGGCAACAATGTGGCCATTCACAATGTCAATTATTTATCGCATTATATTATTGGCAACGAGGTAATCATCACCAATGTCAATGAAATTGTAACGACCAATCATTCAAAGTTTGGCAATGGTATCCTCAAAAAAGGAGAAGCAGAATCGGTTCGAATTTGGATGGAACTTTGCAATGAAAACACCGGTCGTAAAGTTTTGCCCTTTAATGGGATGACTGCAGGGGATGCTTACTTGTGGACAAGAAATAGACAGGATGAGGTATTGCAAAAAAAATTCATCAGCCTCACTGAAAAAAGATTTGACAATAAATTAGGCTACTACGGAAAAGTGGGCGACCGCACCGTTATTAAAAATTGTAAAATCATCAAAGACGTTTGGATTGGGTCAGATGCTTATTTAAAAGGCGCCAATAAAATAAAAAATGTAACCATCAATTCTTCACCCGAAGGTCGCACTCAAATTGGAGAAGGTTGTGAATTAGTGAATGGAGTGATTGGTTTTGGTTGTAGAATATTTTATGGCATCAAAGCTGTTAGGTTTATTTTATCAGATCATTCCCAACTAAAATATGGTGCAAGATTGATCAATTCATTTTTAGGTCCTAATGCCACCATTTCTTGCTGTGAAGTATTGAACTCCTTGATTTTTCCTGCGCACGAACAACACCACAACAATTCCTTTTTATGCGCCGCACTAGTGATGGGGCAGAGCAATATTGCCGCTGGCGCTACCCTTGGATCTAACCACAATAGCCGCGGCGCGGATGGCGAAGTGATTATGGGCAGAGGGTTTTGGCCAGGCTTATGTGTAAGCGTAAAACACAATTCAATTTTTGCAAGCTTTGCATTACTCAATAAAGGAGATTACAATTATGAATTGAATATCCCTATTCCTTTTTCTTTGATCAGCAACGATCCTTTAAAAGACGAACTAATTGTCATGCCAGGTTATTGGTTTTTATATAATTTTTATGCCTTGGCAAGAAATGCTTGGAAATATGTAGACAGAGACAAAAGAGCGCAAAAAACACCTTTATTCGAATACGATTATCTAGCACCTGATTCGGTGAATGAACTGATTCAATCTAGAAAAATTATCGCCATGGAAGTGGCCAAGGCCTACCATGATGGAAATAAAAAAAGCAAGGCATTGACTGATGATCAGTACCTCGTATTAGGTGAAAACTTATTGGCTACTAAAACAAAAAAGGAAATAGATGATTTATCGGTTTATGCAAGTTCTTTTGAAAACAGTAAGCGTAAAGCCAGGTTGATCAAGTGTTATGACGCATACCATATGTTTGAAAAAATGATCTTCCTCTATGGCATGGAAGCATTGATTGCCCATATCAATAAAAAAGAAGGGAAGGCCAGTTTAAGTCAAATAAACAATTTAGTAGTTAATTATACCGAAGCTAGCTGGGTGAATGTAGGTGGCCAATTGATTCCCGAAAAATCTGTCAAGGCTTTATTAAGTAAAATAAAAAACGACAGCATTGAAAGCTGGGATCAAATACATGAATTTTACGAAGTCGCTTCAAGCAAGTACTTAGACAAAAGAAAGAATCATGCTTTGATGGCACTTGAAATAATTACCAAGAAAAAAATTGCAACTATTGGTTTAAAGCAAGTGGGTATTTGGTTGGATGAATACTTGAAAATAAAAACAGAGATCACCGATCGTATTCAAAAAACTAGAGCTAAAGACTACAGCAATCCATTTAGAAAGATGGTCTATGAAAATGAAGCAGAAATGATTGCAGTAGTAGGTGATTTAAATGACAATGGTTTTATCAAGGAACAAAATGCGGTATTAAAAGCAACTGAATTAAACATTGCCTCTATAAAAGCACAACTAAAAGTTAAATAAACTCAGTCCAATGCCTAACTGCCATTGACGCGTTTTCCAAGTGCCTTGGTCTTTTAAATTATTATACCCTTCCGCAGCTGAACCAATATTGTTCATACCGATCACATATCTGCCATATAACGAGAATCCACCTAGGTCTAGTTTTGCACCGCCTACGAAAGCAAATTCACCGCTACTGAATGCAGTTCTTGCCAGTTCTGTTCCGTCTTTTTTCTGATCCAATAAGATGCTGTATTGAGGCCCTGCTTGAAATAAAAAGCTTTTAAAAGGTTTAAATTGTGCCAATACTGGAATGGCCACATAATTTAAATGAAAAGTCTCTGGTTTAAATGTTGGATCTATTGCTAAAGCCAATACCGAAGGGTTAGCTTCCAATTTAGTCTGTGTTAAAATAACCTCGGGTGCAATACTAAACATAGGACCGATGCCAATTTGTGCTGTGGCACCTATATGATAGGAGGCTGAATTATGATCCACATTGACATTGTTCACACTTGAAAAATTTTGCCCCACTTTAATGCCTAAGGCAAATTTATCTTGAGCCTCCGCTTTCAGGACCAAAAGGCTTAACAATACCATGACTAGTTTTCTCATACCTTGAATTTGATTTCAGTACAAAAATAAATCTAAATAACTAGACCAATTCAATTAAAGTTATTTCGGGCAATATGCCTACTCTTCCTGGATAGCCTAAAAAACCAAAGCCCCTATTGACATATAATTGCTGTGCTTGCGCTTGGTATAAGCCCGCCCATTGTTTATAGACCCATTGTACGGGACTCCATTTAAAATAAGGATTTTCTAACCCAAATTGCATTCCATGGGTATGACCGGACAACATCAAATCAATGGCCGGATATTTAGGAATAACTTCTGCTTCCCAATGGCTTGGGTCATGACTCATTAAAATAATTACTTCTTTCTCCTCCACCCCCTGCATGGCCAAATCCATCTTGCCATATTTAGGGAATCTTGCTTTAGCTCCCCAATTTTCAATACCCACCAATCGAATGGAGGCTTCTTGTTTTTGAATCAATACATTTTCATTCATCAGTAATCTCCAGCCTAAATTCGAATGCACTGTTTTTAAATCTTCTAGGTTTTGTTTTTTTGCTGCAACAGTCTCCCATTGAACATAATCTCCATAATCATGATTTCCTAAAGTACTAAAGACCCCATGTGGTGCCTTAATTTGACTAAAAACTTCCATCCAATCTTTCATTTCAGTCGCCTTATCATTGACCAAATCTCCCGTAAATAAAATCAAATCGGCATTTTGTTTTTGAATCAATTCTATTCCTTTAAGCACCGCTGCATGGTCCTTCAAACTTCCACTATGGATGTCACTGATATGTATAATTTTGAACCCTTTAAAAGATGGAGGCAATCCATTCAAAGCAATTTTCTTCTTGGTTAAATTGTATTTGTATTTATTGCCAAAACCGTACAACAGGGATAAAAATAAAGTGGAGGAAAGCCCCACGCCCAACCAGCTCAAAAAAGTCGATCTGGGAATGCCTTTTTCTGTATTTAAAAATTTAGCACCCGCTGCAGAAGCCACCTGCCCTATGGTCCAAAATGCCCCTCTTCTAAGATCATCTACCAAGAAAAATAGGACCATAAAAATTTGGGTCAAAACCCAGCCAATGCCGATCGAAAAAATATATTGCTTAAAATAAGGATTCGCTATAAAAGGGAACAACAAGAAGGAGCTTACACTTAGCACACATAAAGCCCAATAAAGAATGCCGATAAAGGTTCTAGTTCCCATGCTTGCGGACTGTAGCAAGGTCTTTAAAACAGCATAAATATAAAAGTCAATGAGTATCAATACCGTTACTAGGATGAAAATAAAAAGAGGACTTCGCATAGAATTATTTAAAAAGCAAAATTAGGGCCAAAAGCCTCATTAATGGCCAATTTAATCCCAAATTGTTACCATTTATCCCTTATTTTTGGCAGAAATTAAGGATACCCATTTTATGGCAAGAATAATAGGAATAGCGAATCAAAAAGGGGGTGTTGGTAAAACAACTTCTGCCATCAATATTGCGGCAAGTTTGGCTGTTTTAGAATTTAAAACCTTGCTCATTGACGCCGATCCGCAAGCCAATAGCACCACCGGTGTGGGATTCGATTTACACAATATTACCACTAGTTTATATGATGGCATGATCAACCAAACGCCATTAGCGGATATCATTTTAAAATCAGAAATTCCACATTTAGATGTCATTCCTTCTCATATAGATTTAGTAGGGGCAGAAATTGAATTAGTGAATTTGCCCAATAGAGAGAATGTATTAAAAGAATTGTTGATTCCCATTAAAGATCAATACGATTTTATCATCATTGACTGCTTGCCTTCTTTGGGATTAATCACCGTTAATGCCTTAGTTGCTGCAGACAGTGTAATTGTTCCTGTTCAATGCGAATTTTTTGCTTTAGAAGGATTGGGTAAATTATTGAATACAATTAAGATTGTACAAAGCAGATTGAATCCAGAATTACAAATCGAAGGTATATTGATGACCATGTACGATGGAAGATTGCGTTTAAGCAATCAAGTGGTTAGTGAAGTAAGAAAACATTTTGACGAAATGGTTTTTGCTACCATCATCCATAGAAATACCAGATTGAGCGAAGCACCAAGTGTGGGCAAGCCTGTTATTTTATACGATGCTGATTCCAAAGGCACTGTTAACTATTTAAATTTAGCAAAAGAAATTTTACAAAAAAATGGCATGACCAATATGAGTAATGCCGAGCGTATAATTGATTAACTATGAGCAAGAGCACACCCAATAAAGACCTCATTGGCAAAGGACTTCGCTCCCTATTGCAAAGCATTGATACAGATTATAAAAATCCTGCAGTCAATGCCCCAGCTGCAATAAAAGAGAAAGCAGTAGCAAGCAATCGTATTGCCTTACAAGACATTGTAGTCAACCCAAAGAATCCAAGAAAAGATTTTGACGAAAAAACTTTAAAAGAATTAGCCAGTTCAATACAAATACACGACTTAATACAACCCATTACGGTAGCTCAATTGACCAATGGCAAGTATCAGTTGATCGCAGGGGAACGACGCTTTAGAGCAGCTAAATTAGCAGGTTTGACAGACCTGCCTGCTTATGTGCGCATGGGCAATGACCAAGAGTTACTAGAATTGGCTTTGTTGGAAAATTTACAAAGAGAAGATTTAAATGAAATAGAGATTGCGTTAAGTTATCAACGCATGATGGAAGATTTAAATTATACCCAAGAAAAAGTGGCAGAAAGAATGGGTAAAGACCGATCTACTATTTCTAACTACATCCGACTATTAGAGCTTCCTCCCAATATTCAAGCCGCAGTACGCAATGGTAGTTTAAGTGTAAGCTTGGCCAAGATGTTGATAGGAAAAGAAGTGGACAAGCAATTGTTTTTATTTAAAGAAATCACTGAAAGAGGTTTGACGGTTCGCCAAACTGAGGACTTGATCAGAAAAATGAATCAAGCAGGCAAACCCATTTCTTCTGTATCCACCATCGGAGCCAATAAAAATCAATTATCTCCGGTGTATAAAAAACTAGAGGACAAATTAACCAGTCATCTTTCCACCAAAGTCATTTTGCAACATCAAAAAAATGGCAGCGGCAAAATCACCATCGAATATTCAGACTTAAACGGTTTAAATAAAATTTTAGAAGCAATGCAATTAAGCATTAGCTAGTTCGCATTTTTTATCATAAAGGAATTTACAGGATGAGGCAATTATTATTATTTATGCTGATTTTATTTTTTCAGCAAACTGCCTGGAGCCAAGATTCTGCCTACCTTAAAATTGCAGACACCCTAGTTCACCATATACCTAGCAGGGCCACCAAAAGATCGGCCATGATTCCAGGTTGGGGACAAGCATACAACAAACAATATTGGAAGATCCCTTTGGTCTATGGCGTTTTGGCCATTCCTGCCTATACCTATGCCTACAATACCGATTGGTACCAACGAATGAAATTTGCTTATGAAGCAAGATTTAAAGAAAGTAATGGAGATGCGTCAGATGTTCCAAAAATGGACCCTAGGTTGACCAATTTAAGTATTGGTACGCTGCAGAGTTATAGAAATATATTTAGAAGAGATAGAGACTATTCCATTATGTATTTTATTTTAGCCTGGGGGGTGAATATTGTAGATGCCACTGTTTCAGGACACTTAAAAGAATTTGATATCAACAACAATTTATCATTTAAGCTAGTCCCCTATGTTCAGCCTTATCAACAACAGTCTGGCTTGTCATTACAATTTAATTTTAAAGGTAGTTCTACAAAATAATAAAATCTATCGGTATGAAAATTGCACTTATTGGATACGGTAAAATGGGCAAGGCCATCGAAGAAATTGCTTTAGCGAAAGGACATGAAATTGTTTTAAAAATTGATGTTAGCAATGCCCAAGAATTTACGAAAAGTAATCTTCAAAAAGCGGAAGTGGCTATTGAATTCACCGGGCCACACAGTGCCTACGAGAATATTGCCAAATGTGTGGAATGGGGTGTGCCTATTGTAAGCGGCTCTACGGGTTGGCTAGAAAAATGGGATTCAATGACTGCATTAGTGAACGAACACCAAGGCTGTTTAGTGTATTCAAGCAATTACAGCATTGGAGTGAATTTATTTTTTGAATTAAATAAGCAACTTGCCTTATTAATGGAGCCCTATGGCGATTATGATGTGTCTATGACCGAATTGCACCATACCGAAAAGAAAGATGCGCCTAGCGGAACGGCCATCAGTTTAGCAGAACAAATTTTAGAAAGAATAGTTAGAAAAAACAAATGGGTGAACGCTGCCTCTGCAAGTTCTTCCGATTTAATCATCCATTCTGAAAGGATGGATCCTGCACCTGGAACACATACGGTTAGCTATACATCGGCCATTGACAGAATAGACATCATACATACTGCCCATACAAGAAAGGGCTTTGCATCAGGGGCGGTGATGGCAGCAGAATTTGCCAATAAAAAAAGAGGTATATTTACAATGAAGCAGGTTTTAGGACTATAGCCTAAGCGTCATTCAATCATCAAATAGGTTTGATCTTATATGTTATCAAAAAAAACGCAATATGCCCTACAAGCGCTGGCCTATATGGTAGAACATAAGGAAGCTGCGCCTATTCTTATTGCCGAAATTGCAACGAAAAAAAACATCCCCATAAAATTTCTTGAGAACATTTTATTGGAACTAAAAAAAGCTGGTTTTTTAGACAGCAAAAAAGGGAAACATGGAGGTTATCTTTTCGCCCTACCTCCTGAAAAAATTAAATTGTCTGGCATCTTTAGAATCATCGAAGGCCCCATTGCCTTATTACCTTGCGTAAGTTTAAATTTTTATGAAAAATGTGCCGATTGCAATGAAAAAAAATGCAGCATCAATAAAGTACTCATTGAAGTAAGAGACAATACGTTGGCAGTCTTAGACAAAAGAACTGTTGCAGACTTATTCTACAAAAAAATAAAAAACAAGTAAAAATAATTTTATGAAAAAAATTTTAATGGCTTTATTAGTGATGATGGCCGTAGAAGCTCAATCACAAAGTTTGATTGGCGGAAACAACATCATCAAAACCAACCTATCTTCTGACATTTTGAATAACTACAATCTTACTTACGAAAGAAGTTTGAACCATTTTATGTCCCTTTCATTGAGCTACCGCTCTATGCCTAAATCTACACTGCCTTTTAAATCAACCATTAAGCGCTATTTGGATAGCTATACCAATAGTTCGGATATTAATTTAGATGATTTCCAAATTGGAAATACTGCAATTACATTGGAAGGTAGATTTTATTTAGGCTTGCAAAAAATGTCTGGATTTTATATTGCGCCCTATATAAGAAATTCCAATTTCGATTTGTCGGTGCCTATTAAATATAACGCAGATCCAACCAAAGGAAATACAGAAACTGTTGGTACTTTTAATGGAACAGTTAGTGCCAATGCCGTAGGTGCCTATTTTGGAGTACAATACCAAATTCTAACTAAAGTTGTTTTAGACTTATGGATAGCTGGTGGAAGTTATGGAACATCCTCTGGGGTATTGAAGTTTAATTCTGCTATTCCTTTACCTGCCGAAGCTCAGGCTTCCTTGAAAGATGCATTAGATCAAATTAAAGCAGATCCTTTCAAATTAAAATCTACCGTCAATGCCAATGGAGGAACTGCGGATATGTCTGGCCCTTGGGCTGGTTTTAGAGGGCTAGGTTTAACTGTAGGTATCCGTTTTTAATGCCCTAGTTTTCGTTACCTTTGTCAGCGAAAACCAAAGCATATGATTCCTTCTTATTTACAAGATTTATGTAAGACTCAATCTTACGATGCCAATCAATTTTTTTTAATTGCAGGTCCTTGTGTAGTGGAGAATGAGGACTTGGTGATGGAAATTGGCGATAAGGTTTCTACCCTATGTAAAAACTTAGGCATTGCTTATATTTTTAAAGCCAGCTACAGAAAAGCCAACCGAACCAGCGCGAATTCATTTACAGGTATTGGGGATGATACAGGCATGGAACTCATCAAAAAAGTAGGTGCGCATTTCAAAGTGCCTACGACCTCTGATATTCATGCACATGACGAAGCAGCCATTGCAGCAAAATACATTGACATCTTACAAATCCCTGCATTCTTATGCAGACAAACTGATTTACTTTTAGCTGCCGCTGCCACCAATAAAATAGTGAATGTTAAAAAAGGACAATTTTTAAGTGGCGCCTCTATGAAATTTGCAGTAGATAAAATTAGATTAGCAGGTAATGATAAAGTAATGCTTACCGAAAGAGGCAACACATTTGGTTATCAAGACTTAGTAGTAGACTATAGAAATATTCCTGCCATGGCAGAAAATGGCGTACCTGTAATTATGGATTGCACACATTCTTTGCAACAACCTAATCAAACTAGTGGTGTCACAGGCGGAAACCCTCAATTAATAGAAACCATTGCGAAGGCAGCCATTGCTACAGGTGCTGATGGTTTATTTATAGAAACACATCCCAATCCAGCGCAAGCAAAAAGTGATGGAGCAAACATGTTACCCTTAGATAAATTAGCTCCTTTATTAGAAAAACTAGTAAGACTTAGAAGAGCAGTTTCGTAGAAACTGCGATGTGGAGATAACTATTTACTGCGATGTGGAGATAACTATTTACTGCGATGTGGAGATAACTATTTACTGCGATGTGGAGATAACTATTTACTGCGATGAAATAAGAAATTCCCCTAGTACTTTAGTGGATTGCGTTTGGCTAGTAAGATATAATTTTTGATACTTCTAATAAAAGCCAAAATCATATAGACAATAACGGGTGAGCCAAAAGTTAAGAAAGAGATGTAAATAAACCAGAGTCTGATTTTAGTACTGGCAATACCCAATCTTTCGCCAATTGCCGTACAAACGCCGAAAGCATGTAATTCCAAAAAATCTCTCATTTTTTGCATGATGGGTGGTTTAATTAATGACCAAATTTATTGAAAAAAGTGGACATAAAGTGTATTTTTTGAGCTCACCGGGTAGCAATTTGGCTTACCTTTGCAGCAGTTTTTAACTCCAAAATCTATACCTATGGCTTTTGATATCGAAATGATCAAAAATTTGTATGCTGCAATGCCAGCAAAAGTGGAAGCGGCTCGTAAATT
>CANFXV010000010.1 GCA_947451115.1 Bacteroidota bacterium | reverse complement strand
TACTAATTAAATTTCTTGAATCTCTCATCATCTTGACTGCGTCAAATGACTTTGTAGTTTTATTGGTTTTCATGATTCAATAATTGAAATGGTGTATAAATTTCTACAGGCTCGTATCCTAACATCAAATTTACCGAATTATAACCAATTATTCTATCAATATTTACAATATGTTTAAAATTCCAACTAACCACATAGTCTACTTTATGAACAGTAGACATTGCTATATGCCTGCAGTCCTCTAGACTAGAAATGCCAACAACTTTATGTTTGATATATTCATTGGCTAATACAATAGATTCCTGGCTTAATTTAATTCTTTCAAATTTAGAGTTGTCATATTTACCTAAACTGTTTCTTACTTTTTCTGGAGCATTAATTAATTCAATATCTAATAAATCTGAAATAACAAATACAACATCATTCTCTTCAAACCATTTATAAAATCTCTTGGTATCTTCTTGAAATTCTTCATCAAAAAAAACCACCCACGACGGAAGTGTCAATATATATTCTTGTTTTCATTTTTGTAATTTTAAAAACAAAAATAATTACAATATATTGAATATCAATAATTTAGGAAATTTTCTAAGTTGAAATACTTTTATTGATTCTTAAAATTTTCTACCTTTAAATTAGAATGAAAAAGCAAAAAACGAAAAATATCAAGACCTTAACTGAACTGATAGACCAGAAGTATGGGAAAAGAGGTACTAAAAAAAGAGAGAAATGGGAAAAAGGATTTAAGAAGTTTAAACTATCTGTTCAGCTCTAATATTTTCTTACACTTAAAAATTACTCCTTCAACGCTTTCGCATAAGCTGCAAGCACACGCTCACGCGCTGCTTCATGCACCACAATGGGCTGAGGATATTCTAAACTATCCAACTCTGGCACCCAATGTCTAATGTATTTTAATTCTTTATCAAATTTTTCCGTTTGTAAACGCGGATTGAATACTCTAAAATAAGGTGCTGCATCGCAGCCACTTCCACTGGCCCACTGCCAGCCTCCATTGTTTGCCGCTAAATCAAAGTCTAATAATTTTTGTGCAAAATAGGCTTCACCCCATCGCCAATCAATTAATAAATGCTTGGTTAAAAAACTAGCTACAATCATACGCACTCTATTGTGCATAAAACCTGTGGTATTTAATTCACGCATACCAGCATCTACAATAGGGTAACCCGTTTTGCCCTGGCACCAGGCTTCAAATTCTTTTTCATTATTACGCCATTCAATAAAATCATATTTAGGCTTGAATGATTTCCCTTCTGCTATATGTGGGAAATGCCATAAAATCATATGATAAAAATCGCGCCAAATTAATTCATTAAAAAAAGTGGAATTTAAACTTTGGGTTTCTAAGGCCAAGGTTCTTGCTGATATGGTACCAAAACGCAAATGCACACTTAAATGTGTGGTGGCGTTTAATGCAGGAAAATTTCTTTGCTCGGTATAATTTTTTACCAGCTTCGCATCATAGCTCATAGGAGGAATCACTAAATCAGTTTTTTCAAATCCAATATCTTTTAAACTAGGTAATTTAAACGCCTTGGTATCTAAAAAGTAATCGAGTAGTTTTTCAGAAGGATGTTTTTTAGGAATTTGTTCTGACCAGACTGTTCTCCACTTATTGGCATAAGGGGTGTAAATCGTATATGGCTTGCCATCGTCTTTAGTAACTTCGTCTTTTTCAAAAATTACCTGATCCTTGTAATGATGAAAGCTGGCTCCATTTTTTAAAGCGAGCGCTTCTATAGATTTATCTCTTGCATTGGCCTTCGGACCATAATCGTGATTGGTGTATACCGATGCTATATTAAATTCTGCAAATAGTTTTTCAAAAACTTCTATCGGTGTTCCGTATTGCACCCAAAGCGATTTTCCTTTTGCTACTAATTCATTTTGTAAACGCGTAAGGGTTTGATGAATGAAATCTACCCTTCTATCGGCCTTTTCTTCAGACTGCGCTAAAATGGTTTTGTCAAAAACAAAGATGGGAAGCACCTGATGCCCTTCTAATTTGGCTTGATACAATGCATGGTACAAACCAACATTGTCCTGCCATCTTAAATCTCTTCTAAACCAAAATATGGAGACTGCCTTTTTCATAACTTCTTTAACAATTTAAAACATAAATAGTTGGGTTTTATATTTAATTTTAGCCATGCAAATAAGTATCCTCATCGCCGCCCTTGAACAATGGGCCCCTTTGAATTTTCAAGAACCTTATGACAATGCAGGCCTAATTCTAGGTAATCCCGACCATGATTGCACCGGGGTTTTATGTTCCTTGGATTGCACCGAAGCCGTGGTGGACGAAGCCATCGCCAAAGGTTTTAACCTAATTGTTAGCCACCATCCCATCATTTTCAAAGGGCTAAAACAATTTGATACGAGTGATTATGTTGCCCGAGTGGTGACCAAGGCCATCCAAAATAATATTGCCCTTTATGCAATGCATACCAATTTAGATAACCTGCTAGACGGGGTCAATAAAACCCTGGCAGACAGGCTTCACTTAGAAAATAGGAGAATTTTAAGCCCAAAACCAGGTTTTAAGGACCAAAATGGGGGTGAAATTGGCTCAGGGCTGTTTGGCGAATTGCCCTTAGAAACTGACGAGGCCGAATTTTTGAACTGGATCAAAGAAAAATTAAATGTATCGGTGGTCAAACATACCCGGTTTACAAAAAAGCCCTTGAAAACCATTGCTTTATGTGGGGGCTCAGGAAGTTTTTTAATTGGGGATGCTAAGGCCCAAAAAGCCGACTGTTATATTACCAGCGACCTTAAATACCATGACTATTTTGAGGCCGATGGCCAGATTTTACTGGTGGATATAGGTCACTGGGAGAGCGAACAATGGGTGGCTTCCCTAATTCTTGCTTATTTAAGGTTGAAATTCCCTACCTTTGCCGTCCTCGAATCCTTGGTAAATACACAACCCGTGCACTACCTTAAAGATTGAGGGTCACTTAATTAAGACCATCCAAATAAATTTTTAAATATGGCATCAGTCAAAGACTTTTCAGTAGAAGAAAAATTAGTAAATCTTTACAGACTTCAAAAAGTGGATAGCAGTATCGACGCAATTGAAATTCTTCGTGGTGAATTACCAATGGAAGTAAAAGATTTAGAAGATGAAGTGTTGGGTTTACAAAAAAGACAAACTAGAATTGAAGAAGAGATCAATGGCATCACTGAATTTATTGATGAGAAAAAAGCATCAATTAAAGTAAGTGAAGAATTGATTGCTAAATACGAAAAACAAAGCGAGAACGTAAAAAACAATCGCGAGTTTGAAGCCATCAACAAAGAATTAGAAATGCAAGGTTTAGAAATTAAACTGAGCGAAAAACACATCCGTGACGCCAATGAAGAATTGGGTGAGAAAATCAAGGTCTTGGATGCTGCCAAAAA
Organism: Bacteroidota bacterium; assembly: GCA_947451115.1. GTDB lineage: Bacteria > Bacteroidota > Bacteroidia > Chitinophagales > Chitinophagaceae > Sediminibacterium. The sequence goes on along the minus strand of CANFXV010000010.1, from coordinate 65,517 downwards.
AACAATTGCGGTGAAAGATGGCGTTTTAACCCATAAGAAAAGTGAATTAGAAAAAATCATCGCTGATACTGAAATCGAAGAGAAAGAATTAAGAAAAAATAGCGAAGATGCACGTGCACATATTGACGAGCGTTTATTGTACAGCTACGACCGTATCAGAAATAGTTACCACAATGGTTTAGCCGTGGTGACGGTAGAAAGAGATGCTTGTGGTGGTTGCTTTAACTCTATTCCTCCTCAACGTCAAAGCGAAATTCGTTTGCACAAAAAGATCATTGTTTGCGAAAACTGTGGTCGTATTTTAGTAGAAGAAGAATTAGCGAGCGCACCAACAAAAAAGTAATATTTAGATTAGATACTATAAAAGGTTCCGAACTATCGGGACCTTTTTTTTGCCCCTACCAAACCGCTTAGGTGAATGGCTAGAAAAATTTGTACATCATTTAGGGGTAGTGTATATTGCAGTAAGCGATGTTAACTAAATTAGAAATTCAAAATTATATACTGATAGATCAATTGAGTATTGATTTGTCCAGCCAACTTTCTGTGATTACAGGAGAAACAGGCGCTGGTAAAAGTATTATCATGGGCGCCCTTGGTCTTATCTTAGGCGATCGTGCCGATAGCAGTGTTTGTAGAGATGCTTCCAAAAAATGTTTTATCGAAGGTATTTTTGAATTAAGCAATAAAGAGCAGTACGCTTCTTTTTTTAAGGAGCATGAAATTGATTTAGCGGATGAACTTATCATCAGAAGAGAAATTACAGCACAAGGAAAATCTAGGGCTTTCATCAACGACAGCCCTGTTACGCTTACTGTATTGAAAGAGCTGACCAGTAAATTGGTAGACTTACACCAACAATTTGATACCCTTACCTTAGGCGACACCGATTTCCAACGCACTGTCTTAGACGCTTTAGCTGGTATCCAAAAGGATTTGATTAATTATCAATCCAGTTTTACAGATTGGAAAGAAAACGAGAAAAAACTACAGCAATTAATTATACAAAAAGAAAATTTTGAAAAAACTGAAAGTTACAATCAACATTTACTCAGCGAATTGCTTGAACTGAATTTACAAGAGAATGAACTAGAAAACTTAGAACAGGATTTAAAATTTTTAGAAAATGCTGCTGCCATTAAAACACAGTTGGCGGCAAGCTTACATCTTTTAGACAGTGCTGAAAATCCTATCGTTCAACAATTAAAACAATTGGCCAATAGCTTAGAAAGTATTGTAAAATTTCAGCCTGAATTTTCCAATTTATTAGAACGTTTAAAAGCTACCCAAATAGAACTTGCAGATATTGCCAGTGATTTAAACAGGTGGCAAGATAAAATAGATTTTGACGATCAAAAAACTGCTAGCATTCAAGAACGTCTTTCGATAGGCTATAATTTACAAAAGAAACATAAGGTTCAATCTACTAATGAGCTTCTCGCCATTCAAGCACAATTAGAAAAAGATTTAACCGAAGTATTAAATTTAAATGACAGCATTGAACAACTAACCAAGTTGGTCAAAGATGCCGAAACCAAGTCGGTTACACTTGCAAAAGTATTGACCAGCAAAAGAGAAAAAGAAATGAGCCCTTTGACTGTTAATGTGAACAAATTATTACATCAAGTGGGTATGCCCAATGCCAAAATAAAAGTAAGCATCGAAGAAGTACCTTATAATTTTTATGGAAAAGATAAAATTGATATTTTATTTGATGCCAACAATACCAATAAATTCGAGCCCATTAAAAAAGTGGCTAGCGGTGGTGAATTAAGTAGATTAATGCTTTGTATCAAATCATTGGTGGCCAAATCGGTGGACTTGCCTACCATGATTTTTGATGAAATCGATACGGGTATTTCAGGAGAGCCTGCCAAACAAGTTGGTTTGTTGTTGCAAAATTTAGGACAAGCCAGACAGGTTTTATGCATAACCCATCAACCGCAAATTGCAGCCAAAGGCAATGCACATTTATATGTTTACAAAGAACAAAAAGGGACTGCTACACATACTTATTTGAAAACTTTAAATAAGACAGAGCGTGTAATGCATATTGCTCAAATGATTGGAGGCGATCCGCCAAGCAAATCGGCCATGGACAATGCCAAAGAACTATTGTCTTCCTAGTATTATTGGCTTTAATATTGTCTTTTTATAAGATATTATAATTATTTTTACAGCAATTAAATCAACCATCTACAATGGCTTACAATTTATTAAAAGGAAAAAGAGGAATTATCACAGGTGCTTTAGACAGTAATTCGATTGCATGGAAAGTAGCAGAAAAGGCACATGAAGAAGGTGCTAGTTTTGTATTGACCAACGCCCCTATTGCGATGCGCATGGGAGAAATTAATGCACTGGCCGAAAAGACCAATTCTAAAATTGTTCCTGCAGATGCAACTAGCGTTGAAGAGTTAACCAATCTATTTACGCAGTCTCAAGAAATTTTAGGCGGAAAAATAGATTTCGTATTACACTCTATTGGCATGAGCGTGAATATTAGAAAGAAAATTGCTTATCCTGAATTGAACTATGATTATTATGCCAAAGGAGTAGATGTGTCTGCGATGAGCTTGCATAAAATGCTAAGTGTGGCCTATAAAATGGACGCTTTAAACGACCATGCAAGTGTGGTGGCTTTAACTTATGCAGCAGCACAAAGAACCTTCCCTTTTTATACAGATATGGCTGATATTAAAGCTTTGTTGGAATCTATTGCCCGTAGCTTTGGTTACCATTATGGATTAAGAAACAAAGTGCGTGTGAATACCGTATCTCAATCGCCTACTAAAACAACCGCAGGAACTGGCATTAAAGGCTTCGGCGACTTCTTTGATTATGCTGATGCGATTGCCCCTTTAGGAAATGCAAGTGCTGAAGATTGTGCAAACTATTGCGTGACTTTGTTCTCTGATTTAACGAAGATGGTGACCATGCAAAACTTATTCCATGATGGTGGTTACTCTACCACAGGCGTAAGCGATTTGATTATGCAAAAAGCAGGTATTACCGAAGGATAATTTTAACAGGATCCATATTCAAGCAAATAAGAAAATGAACAAAAAAGAAATCAACCCAAAATTAGTAGAAGCTATAGGATACCTTGGTTCACTGCTTAGCTGCATCACTTTTGTACCACAGGTTTATTTAACTTGGCAAACAAAAAATGTAGCAAGCCTTAGCCTACTTATGATTCTTATTGTGAACTTTAGTTGTATGGTATGGTTAACCTATGCCTTTTTAATTAAAAGTAAACCAGTACTGATGGCCAATACCATTGTACTTATATTAAGCTTGATGTTGCTTTATTTTAAATTGACTTTTTAGGGAATTTATTTTAAAAAGATTTAAAATTCATTCTTCGCGATTAAATAAAAAAAAGGCTAACAAAGTTTAGCCTTTTTTTTATTTAATTCATTAGAGATTAATTTTACAAATTTTATATTCTATAAAAATTTGTAAAATTAATACTCGTCTTCGTTAAACATAAAATCATCATGGCTTGGATAATCCGGCCAAATGTCTTCGATACTTTCATACACTTCCCCTTCGTCTTCTAACTCTTGCAAGTTCTCTACTACTTCTATGGGTGCACCACTTCTAATGGTATAATCAATCAATTCATCTTTGGTAGCTGGCCATGGAGCTTCTTCTAAAAAGCTGGCTAATTCTAAAGTCCAAAACATAGCTTTATTTTTTGCAAAAGTAGCCGTATAAACGATATAACCAAATCTGTTTTTTCTACAGGATGTAAACAAATCTTTAATTTTTAACATAATTCCGTTGGAATTGCTAGGTTTGTAGCATGGAACAATCGCCAAAACTACTAGTAGCCAAGGACCTATGGAAGCAATATGGCCCGGTAGCGGTGTTAAAGGGGGTTTCCTTAGAGGTAAGCAAAGGGGAATTGGTAAGTATTGTTGGCCCTTCCGGTGCCGGCAAATCGACCCTTTTGTACATTGTAAGCAGTTTGGAAAAAGCCGATCAGGGCCAGGTTATTTTTGAGGGTCAGGACATTGCTCAACTGTCCAATACAGCAGTGGCCAAATACAGAAATCAGAAAATGGGCTTTGTTTTTCAATTTCATCATTTACTGCCTGAATTCACTGCCCTAGAAAACGTGTCCATTCCAGGATGGATCGCCAAAATGCCCAAAAAGCAAATTGATCAAAAAGCAAAAGAATTATTGGACTTAATGGGCCTAGCAGATAAAATAGACAAAAAACCACATAGCCTTTCTGGTGGAGAGCAACAAAGAGTAGCGGTGGCACGTGCCTTATTAAATAGCCCCGCCCTAATTTTTGCCGATGAACCAACCGGAAATTTAGACAGTGAAAATGCCAATGCCTTGCATCATCTATTCATCAAATTAAGAAACGAATTGAACCAGAGCTTTTTAATTGTAACCCACAATGAAGCATTGGCTGCCATGAGCAATCGAAGCTTGACGATGAAAGACGGAAAATTTATTTAATTGATCTAATTATACCCTTGGCTTCCAAGGCGCATCTGCGATTCCATTTAAATGCCCAATGTATCTGGCTAAGACGAATAGATAATCACTTAATCTGTTTAGATATTTTATCACCATGGGTTCTACAAATAAGTCTTCCTCTTGTAAATTCACGCACCAACGCTCTGCACGACGACAAACACAACGTGCAATATGTGCAGTGGAAATAGCTTGATGCCCACCTGGTAAAATAAAAGATTTCATTGGCGCCAAGACCTCATTCATTTGATCCATTAAAGATTCTAGATAAATAATATCTTCTTCTTTTAAATCTGGAATTTTTAAGGCAGGTTCTTTTTCAGGATCACAGGCCAAGGAAGAACCAACAGTAAACAAACGATCTTGTACTTCTTTCAAAGCGGTTTTAATGCCAGCTTCTGAAACTAAATCACTCAATAGTCCAATGAAGGAGTTTAATTCATCTACTGTGCCATAAGATTCTATTCGAATATGACTTTTAGGAACACGGGTGCCACCTATTAAGGAGGTACTACCTAAATCGCCGGCTTTTGTATAAATTTTCATGTTGATTTCATCCACCCAGCTTTAAAAATCTTTAAAAGACTCCTGGGGTTTTGATATTAACAAAACTAATAAAATAAAGTTCAATTAGCTTCCCTAGAAATGAGAAACATTCTTATTGAGCGTATCGGTTTCAATATTTCCGTCTCTTAAACGTACGACTCTATGGGCATAATGCGCAATATCTTCCTCGTGGGTGACTAAGATAACGGTGTTACCTGAAGAATGTATTTTACCAAAAAGATCCATTACTTCCACTGAAGTTTTAGAATCCAAGTTACCTGTTGGTTCATCTGCTAATAAAATAGAGGGGTTATTAACCAAGGCGCGCGCAATGGCCACACGTTGAATTTGACCTCCACTTAATTCATTGGATTTATGATGACTTCTCTCTGCCAAGCCCACTTTTTCCAAAGCCACCATGGCTCTTTCCAATCTGTCTTTTTTTGATATACCCGCATATACTAAAGGCAGTGCTACGTTTTCTGCAGCAGATAAACGAGGCAATAAATTAAATTGTTGGAATACGAAACCGATTTCCACATTTCTAATACCCGCTAATTCATCATCGGTCATTTTACTTACATCATGCCCATTCAAATTATACATACCATTGGTAGGCGAATCTAAACAGCCCAAAATATTCATCAGGGTACTTTTACCACTACCAGAAGGCCCCATCAAGGCGACATACTCATTTCTATTGATGTCCAAGTTGATACCCTTTAATACTGGAATGGCTTGGCCTGCCATAAAATAGCTTTTCTGAAGATCTCTTAATTGAATGACAGATGACATGTGTATTTATTTACGAATTACTTTAGGCACTTTGAAAAATGTTCCATCAGCATCAGGCGCATTTTTTAAAGCTTCTTCTCTTGATATAGATCCATTTACTTCGTCCTTACGCAATACATTATAAGCATCGCCCATATGCTTCAAAGGTTCGGTTCCTGTGGTATCTAATTCATTTAGCTTTTCCACAAAACCCACCAAATCCTGCATGTCTGCGACCAGTTTGTCCATTTTTTCGGGGGCCACATTTAGTTTGGATAAATGTGCCAAATGGCCAACTAACTTATTATCTACTTGCATGGTACAAATGTAGTTCAAAGCCCAATACCCTCAAGCTGCTTTTGTTAAAAGGTCAAATGGCACAACCAGTGGCAAAAAAAATAGCGGAAAAACTAAAGTTTTTTTGAAAATAGTTGCATAACTAACTAATTTTACAAAAACGCGATTAAAATGCAACGTTCAATCAAAAAAGTAGTGGTTTTAGGCAGTGGCGTAATGGGCTCTAGAATAGCTTGTCACTTTGCTGGTGTGGGTGTAGAAGTATTGCTTTTGGACATGCTCAGCCCAGGATCAGAAGCAAGTTCAATTGCAAAAGAGAGAAACAAACTAGTAAATGATTCTTTGCAGGCTGCGATTAAATCTAATCCATCTCCATTGTACTTAGCCAAGTTTGCGCAAAACATAAGTACAGGTAATTTTAAAGACGATATTGCCAAAATCGCGAACGCTGATTGGATCATTGAAGTTGTGGTGGAAAGATTGGACATTAAAAAAATAATTTACGACGAGGTAGAAAAATATAGAAAGCCAGGCACTTTAATTAGTTCTAATACTTCTGGTATCCCTATTCACTTAATGGCCGAAGGGCGCAGCGAAGATTTTCAAAAACATTTTTGTGGAACCCACTTTTTTAATCCACCCCGTTATTTACGTTTATTAGAAATTATCCCTACTGCAAAAACAGATCCGGCGGTAATTAATTTTCATATGCATTATGGAGATGTGTTTTTAGGTAAAACTACAGTACTTTGTAAAGATACACCAGCCTTTATCGCCAACAGGGTTGGGGTTTTCAGCATGATGAGCGTATTGCATATCATGGAAAAATTGGAATTAAGTATTGATGAAATTGAAGCATTGACAGGCCCTTTAATGGGTCGTCCAAAATCGGCAACTTTTAGAACAGCCGATGTAGTAGGGATTGATACTTTAGTAAAAGTGGCAGCAGGGGTGGCGGCGAATTGTCCTATTGACGAAGCAAAAAATATTTTTACCTTACCTGCTTGGTTGGAAAAAATGGTGGCGCAAAATTGGTTGGGCGATAAAACAGGACAGGGTTTTTTTAAGAAAATAAAAACCGCTAACTCCAAAGAAATTTTAACGCTTAACTTAAAAACATTTGACTACGAGCCACGCGTAAAAACTAAAATGGCATCTATTGGTGCCGCCAAAGCCATCGAATCTTTGCCAGCACGTTTGAAAAATTTATATACGGTGGCAGAGGGTGCCAAAGCAATTGATAAAGGCCAAACATTTGTTCGCGAATTTCATCATGCTCTATTTGCCTATGTAAGTAACCGTATTCCAGAAATTAGTGATGAATTGTACCGATTGGATGATGCGCTAAAAGCAGGTTTTGGTTGGGAGATTGGTGCTTTTGAAACCTGGGATACTTTAGGGGTTGGGGAAGTTATTAAAAATATTAAAGCCGCAGGTGGATTGGTCGCCCCTTGGGTAGAAACCATGGTAGCAAAGGGTTGTAGCTTTTACAAAATACAGGATGGAAAAAGATATTATTATGATGTAGCCACTGAAAATTATAAGTTAATACCAGGTGCGGAATCTTTTATTATTTTATCCGATTACCAAGAAAAAACCATTTGGAAAAATGCAGGCAGTCGCTTGGTAGATATGGGCGATGGCGTAGCAGGATTTAGTTGGAACACAAAAATGAATAGCATTGGAGGCGAAGTATTAGAAGGATTGAATAAATCTATTGCCCTTGCCGAAGAAAAATTCAACGGCTTAGTCATTGCTAATGAGGGTAATTTATTTAGTGCTGGCGCTAATGTGGGCATGATCTTTATGTTGGCCATTGAACAAGACTATGAAGAATTAGACATGGCCATTCGTACTTTTCAAAATTCCATGATGCGCGTAAGGTATTCATCGGTACCAGTAGTGGTTGCGCCCCATGGTTTAACCTTGGGTGGTGGATGTGAAATGAATTTACATGCCGACAGTATTGCCGCGGCTGCGGAAACCTATATTGGACTAGTAGAATTAGGCATTGGAGTGATTCCTGGTGGCGGTGGTACCAAGGAATTAGTGTTGCGCGCATCTGATGAAATGCATGCCGATGAACCAGAAACCATTACACTCAATAGAAGATTTATGCAAATTGCTACTGCAAAAGTAGCCACCTCTGCGCAGGAAGCCATGGACATGGGTATTTTTAGAAAAGGACAGGATGAAGTTGTATTGAATCAATCTCGTCGCATTGCCAATGCAAAAGAAAAAGTACTTCAATTACATAAAGCTGGCTATACTCAAGCTCAACAAAGAAAGGATATTAAGGTGCTCGGAAAAGCAGGCCTAGGGGCACTCTACGCTGGTATCAATGGAATGTGGAAAGGCGGTTATGCGACTGACCACGATGTGTTGGTGGCAAAAAAATTAGCCTTTGTAATGTGCGGTGGAGATTTAAGTGAACCAAGTTTAGTGAATGAACAATACTTATTGGATTTAGAACGAGAAGCCTTTTTAAGTTTATGTGGAGAGAAAAAAACTTTGGAAAGAATACAATCGGTCATCACTGCAGGAAGGCCCATAAGAAACTAGTTTTTCTAGCGCACTTATTTCATTAAGTTAACTATTGCTTCTTCTACTGTTGGATAATCAAATGTAAAACCTGCGTCCTGTATTTTTTGCGCACTCACATTGGCGCTTTTCAATACTTCTATGCTCATTTCTCCCAAAATTATTTTAAGTAAAAAGGCAGGAACAAAAGAAGGAAAATAAATAGGGTATTTATTTTTAGCAATGGTCAATACTAATTTTTTATTGCTCACTGGCTCTGGTGCTACTGCATTGTAAGTACCTTGTATAGCTGTATTTTCAATAGCAAATTGAATCATTCTACATAAATCTTTATGGTGTATCCAACTCACGATTTGTTTGCCATTGCCTAAAATGGTGGCCAAGCCAAATTTGGCTGGTTTTAAAAATTCAGCCAAAGCACCTCCTTTATTATTAAATACAATACCAATTCTTAAGCACACCAAACGAATACCCATGCTGCCAATAGCAGCTGTGCTTTGCTCCCATAACTGACAAGTATTACCTAAATAAGAATTATCTGCAGGGTCGGTCTCTACAAACCCATGGGCTAAACTTTTGTCTGTATCCGGACCATACCAGCCAATGGCAGATGCAGCTATGAATGTTTTTACTTGATGTTTGTTTTCGCTTAAGGCCTTCACCAATAAATTACCCGAGTTCACCCTACTATCCACAATGGCTTGCTTTCTTTTTATCGTCCATCTTTTATCGGCCACCCCCTCTCCTGCTAAATGCACTATAGTATCCGCTGCTTTTACTGCATCTAGGTCTATCTCTCCTTTATCAACATCCCATTTTGCAAAATTTAAATTCAATCGATGTGTTTTTTTTACTTTTCGAGTTAACACAATCACCTTATACCCCTTCTCTAAAAATAAAGTAGTTAAGGCTTTGCCAATCATTCCAGTACCGCCAGTAATTAATACAGTTTGCATGGTGTAAAACTAGTGTTTTTTATTTTGTACAAAAAACCCCGCCTTTATGGGGCGGGGTTACAACTAAAATCAACTGAACATAAAAAAAACTAGTTTAATCTGGTTTTTTGCCGTCTAAAAAGGTATTGATGGTAGAGATTTGCGTTTGATTGTTCTCATCTTTTTCTACGGTGTACTTACTGTAATAGTTTTCTACAGAAGCCATGGTATTGCCAAATAAATCCAAATTTCTTCTAACATAGGCAGGCACTGCATCAAACTCGGTATTAGGATCAGGGCCATTGTTAATATTGAAAGATAAGTTTCTTAACTTTTGAATACGCTCAGCTACTTTTCTTCTTTGCTCCTCGGCATTATCCATGGGCATTTCTAAAGAAGATGGGTGCACGGGTCTTGTAGGTTGAGCATTGCTCTCCTCTCTCATCACCAATTGCATGGTAGGCTCTTCTTGTAAGCTGAATGAACTTTGGTATTCTACTACTGGTGCTGCAGGTTCTTCCATTTCTTGTTCTTCCACCATTTCTACTACTGGCGATATTTCTTCCATCACTATTGCTGCTGGTGCTTCTACTTCTGTTGGAGTGATGTTTGCAAAACTTAATTCCATTTCCTCTTCTTCCACCATTTCTTCTTCCTCCAATGCTACCTCAAACTCCTCCATGGGCGCTTCTTCAAATATAACTTCCTCTTCTAGCGCTTCTTCAACTTCTTCTTCAGTAGCGTAGATATTGGTTGGCTTGTTTAATATAAAATCGCTTGGATTTGAAATTTCCTCTGGGGCCAATTCAAATAAAACAACTTCAGAAGTTGGTTCAGCAAGTTCAACCATGACTTCTTCTTCGATGGTTTCTTCTACCAAGGCTACTACTGGAACTTCATGAATAATCATTTCTTCCATCATACTATTAGCAGCAATACTTATTTCAGCATCTATTTCTGCTTCGTATTCTTTTTCGCTTATTTCATCCAACTCAAAATTTTCTTCAGCCTCCAAAGATTCTTCCGCCATATGCATTTCAGGGGCATCGCCTAAAGTAAAATAACTGTCACTCATTTCTTGGGCTTCTATTTTCTCTACTACCTCTTCGGTAGCTGCAGTTATTTTATTGCTTGCATCATTCAGCACATCCTCTGAAACCAATGTCATCACAATTTTTTCCTCAATAGGAGCCTCCACTTTTTTTGGTGTTTCTTTTTGGAAAGGGTCTTTGCCTTCAAATCCAGTGGCAATCAAAGTAATACCTATTTTTTGACCTAATGTTGGATCGTAACCCATACCCATTATGACATCTGAATGCTCCCCTGTGCGTTCACGTAAGAAATTATTGATGGTTTCTAATTCATCCATGGTACATTCATGATCCCCTTCTGCACTATTGATATTTAATAAGATCCATTTTGCGCCTTTAATGTCATTGTCATTTAATAAAGGTGAATTCAAGGCTTCTTCAATGGCTCTTTGTGCTCTGTTTTCTCCTTCTACTTCCGCTTTACCTAAGATAGCGACACCGCCATTTTTCATTACGGTACATACATCCGCAAAATCTACAATGATATGTCCACGGCTATTAATAACATCGGTGATACATTTTGCTGCAGTAGCTAAAACGTTATCGGCCTTAGTGAAAGCCTCTTTCATTTTTAAATTACCGTATTGAACACGTAATTTATCGTTTGATATAACAAGTAATGTATCTACTAATGGCTTTAATTGCTTGATTCCTTCTTCGGCCTGTGCTTGTCTGCGTGGTCCTTCAAAACCAAAAGGAGTAGTTACTATACCTACAGTTAAAATGCCTAAATCTTTACAAATTTTTGCAATGATGGGTGCACCACCAGTTCCTGTTCCGCCACCCATACCCACGGTGATAAAGGCCATGCGGGTATTCACTTCTAAAATTTTTCTGATTTCATCTAAAGATTCTTCTGTCGCTAATTTTCCCACAGAAGGATCGGCACCCGCCCCTAAACCTTGTGTCAAATGTGGTCCTAATTGAATCTTATTGGGCACCGTGCTTTGTTCAATGGCTTTAGAATCTGTATTACATATAATAAAGTCAACGCCTTCGATGTCTTGATTGAACATAAAGTTTACAGCATTACTGCCGCCACCGCCTACGCCTAGGACCTTGATGATGGATGATTTTTGCTTTGGCAAGTCAAATTGAATCATTTTTTTGTTTTTAGATGGGTTAGTTAGATGTTAGTTCTTAGTTAGTTATGTAGAAATTACCGCTTATCTAGTGTATACTTTTTGTTTTTTATAACCAGCATGTGGGTAAATATTAAGGCAATAATTTGTCTTCTTCCTCACTGAAAATTTCAATCAAATTATTCTTGAAACGATCCCAGAATTTACTCTTTCTTTTTTCGATTTGTTCTGCTGTCAAAGTAGTGACTACTGGTGCTTTTACTTCCACTTTCTCGCTGCTCAAGCCATTGCCTGTGCCAGCAACTGTCAATGATTTAGGCACTTCTACCTTCTTGAAAGTTTCTGCAAACACTTTATAATTTTGCTCGTAATCGTTGTACCCTTTTAAGATTAAACCAATGCAGGTAGAATACATTGGCTTTTTCAATTCCTCAATATGGTTGGGTGCTAAATGTTCATTAGGCAAACCAATTCTTGCATTTAAACCAGTAATGTATTCTGTTAATTGAATCAAGTGCTTCAATTGAGAGCCACCCCCTGTTAAAATAATACCCCCATTTAACATTCGGCTATCCATGCCCACTTGTTTTAAATGATACGTAACAAAATCCAATATCTCACTCATTCTAGCTTGTATAATTCCAGCTAAACTTTTTACACTTATTTCTTTGGCAGGCATACCTTTTAAACCCGGAATAGTCACATAAGCATTGGCTTTTGCTTCATCCGCTAAAGCGCTACCAAATTGTACTTTCATGGCTTCGGCCTGACTTTTCAATACACCCAAGCCCATTCTAATGTCATTGGTAATGTTCTCACCACCAAAAGGAATCACCGCCGTATGTTTTAATATGCCTTCATAAAATACAGCAAGGTCGGAAGTACCACCACCAATATCTAAAATAGCTACCCCTGCTTCCAAATCAATATCACTCATAACCGCACTGGCAGAAGCCAAAGGTTGTAAAACCAAGTCCTTGGTCACCAACCCACTTCTTTCCACAGAACGATTGATGTTTCTGATGGCGTTTCTATCTCCAGTAAGAATTAAAAAATTAGCACCCACTTTTACACCATTCACCCCAATTGGATCTTTGATGTTTTGGTTATTGTCTACATGAAACTCTTGTGGAATGACATCAATGATTTGATCTCCTGCAGGAATAAATGTTTTTCTTTGATTATTGATCAGTTGCTCAATTTCCCAAGCTTGAATTTCATTCTCTGCATCTTGACGTACTTGATCGCCCCTGGTTTGCAAACTTTTGATATGATGACCTGCAATGCCCACATACACTTCGTTCACCTCTAAATCGGGGTTACTCAATTGACAGTTTTGAAGTGCTTGCTGAATGGCTTTGATGGTTTGATCAATGTTTAACACTTGACCATGTTGAACTCCATTGCTGTTGGCACGGCCAAACCCTAAGATTTCTAATTTGCCAAACTCGTTTTTTCTACCTGCAATGGCCGCAATTTTAGTAGTCCCAATGTCTAGACCTACAATGATTGGAGAATCGTGCTGACTCATTTTGTTTTTTTTAGTTGTTAGTTGTTTTAGCTTCGGTCTTTTTAGGCATTAGGGCCTTTGCGGACTTCTTCTCATTATTTAACGATTTATTGCTCGTTTTATTGTTTGTTTTTACCGTTGTTTTTGCCTTTGTTTTGAGCTTTGCTTTTTGCGTTGGTTTTAACGTTGGTTTTGGCGCTGATTTTATGGCCGATTTACCCGCATTGGCCGGGCTTGGATTGGCTGGTTTTGAGGTAGTATTTTTTACTGGTGCTAAAGGCTCTTTTTTGGCTAGGTTAGTAGCTGGCAATGCCAAGCTTTTTTTAGGGCCTATGGTATCTATTTTTTTAGCGGTATCTAGGGCCGGAATTGCAAAATCATCTAGCGGGTCCGGAGTCAAAATGCTGCTAGAAAATTGAATGGGTTGCATGCCTTTTTTCAAGGCTACAATTTGATGGTCAAATCTGCAGTCCAATACCTGATAAGCATTCAAACCACTTTGCACCCAAACTTGTTTATAAAAACTATATAACCTATTTAATTTGTCTTCAATATGATCAACTGCGCCTATTAAAACCATATGCTCACCAATACTTGGCACCATTTCAAAATCCCCATTGGAGGCTATATTGATTTGGGCAATTTGAGCCATAAAAAAAGAATCTTGTTGAATGGCCTTGGTAAAATGTAGAATATCTTGAAGAAGCAGGCTGTCAGGAATAGACAGTTTTTCTTGGTCAGAAGGGAAACCTGTAAATACAGGCAAACGTAGTACGGTCAACTGTTTTAACGGAAGCTTCCACCCTTCTTTGTCAATGTAAAAAGAGTTCCCTGAGGAAGTGAATATTCTGGCAATTGGAATTCTTTGTTCAATTTTAATTTGCAATGCTTGTTGGTTGTCCAAAAACATTTCCGCATGCTTTACCCATTTAATACTTTGTAAATTCTTTTCTAATTCATTTAAATTAACCGACTCAACGGGTAGGCCCGCTTTGATGCCTTTGTCGTTGATGATTTGTAGAATTTCTTTTTCATCCATAAAAAGCGCCACGGTATTTTGGCCTACCAATTCCACATTTACACTGGCACATGTTTTTACTTCCTTTGCTTTCCAGGAAATTATAAATAGCAATACCAATAGGACAGCAGCGATGCTCCATAAAATATTACCTACTATTTGTTTCCAGTTCCTCATGCTTTTTGGGTAAAAATTTCTTGAACTTTGGTAATACAAACATCAATGTCTCCTGCGCCTGCCATCACTACTAATTTATCCTTGGTATGAGCAGCCCAATCAAACAGCTGCTCCTTGCTCATTATTTTTTTATTCGTCAAACTCATTTTATTTAAAAGCATTTCACTACTCACCCCTTCCATGGGTAATTCCCTTGCTGGATAAATGGGTAATAAAATAACTTCATCTGCTTTGTCTAGGGTGGAAACAAATCCATCGCATTGGTCCTTGGTTCTACTGTACAAATGCGGTTGAAAAACCAAAACCATTTTTTCACCAGGAAATATACTTCTGATGCCTGTGATGAGTGCATTTAATTCTTCTGGATGATGCGCGTAATCATCAATCAATACCTTAGTAGGCGTTTTTACTTTGTATTCAAATCTTCTTTTTACGCCTGCAAAAGCTGCTACAGCTTGAATAATTTTATCTTCCTCAATGTCTAAACTAAGGGCGATGGAAATAGCCGCAGTGGCATTTTCCACATTGTGTAAGCCGCCCATATTTAAAACAATATTTTTTAAAACTCCTTTGGGATGCACTAAGTCAAAATGATAGGAGCCATCCACTACCTTTAAATTGATTGTATGAAAGGAAGCCGTTAATTGATCATAAGCATAGGTAAACACATTTTTATTGGTGGCATTGGTAATAAAATGGGTACCTTTTTTCTGTATCAAAGCACCGCCTGGTTTTATTTTATCTGAAAATTCACCAAAGGCTTTCACCACTTCTTCGGCAGTACCATAAATATCTAAATGGTCTGGATCCACTGCAGTAATCACCGCAATATTGGGTGCTAATTTTAAAAAGCTTCTATCGTATTCATCCGCTTCTACCACCACTACATTTTTCTCATGGCTCCAAAAATTGGTGCCATAATTGCTGGCAATTCCACCTAGGAAAGCATTGCAGCCATAGCCTGTATGACGTAAGATATGCGCCGTCATGGAGGTTGTTGTAGTTTTTCCATGCGTGCCTGCAATGGCAATGGTAAAAGCATTTTCTGTAATCCATTGCAATACATCACTTCTTTTGACCACTAAATAACCATTGTCCTTGTAATAATTTAATTCACCATGATTGGCTGGTATGGCAGGCGTATATACAACTACGGTAGCTTCTTTATCTATTTTAGTTAAATCATCTTCAAAATGAATTTTTATTCCTTCCGCTTCTAAAGCATGGGTTAATTCCGTAGGTGTTTTATCATAGCCAGATACGACGACCCCTTGTGTATTAAAATACCTGGCCAAGGCACTCATGCCAATACCTCCAATGCCGATGAAATAAATATTTTTACAATTAGATAAGGGATTCATATAAACTATAAATTAAGGTCTACTATTTTTTAAAATTTCTGCTGCAATGGTTTTATCTGCCTCTAAGAAAGCGAAGGTCTTTACTTTGTTTTCCATATTTTTTATCAAATCCTCATTGTTCAATGCACTAAAAAGTGTGGGTAATAATTTTTCATTCACTTCTTTGTCTGTGACCATTAATGCCGCCTGCTGATGAACCAAGGCAAGGGCATTGAAGGTTTGATGATCTTCGGCTGCAAATGGATAAGGTACAAAAATGCATGCTTTGCCTGTGGTACTTATTTCTGCTACCGCCATGGCACCAGATCTGCTGATGACCATGTCTGCCGCTGCATAAGCCGCACTCATATTATCGATAAAGGAATTAACAAATACATTGGAAAAGCCTTCTGCTGCTCTGTAAAAGGTACTCACGTCTGAACTTCCTGTTTGCCAAATTAATTGAATATTTTTTTCAAAAAAATTAACCACGTTATTTTTTATGACTTGATTGATTGAGTTGGCACCTAAACTTCCGCCCACAATCAATACCGTTTTCATCGTATCCACTAAGCCAAATTCTTTTAAAGCAGAAGCCTTGGTATAACTGTGTTGGATGATATTTTTTCTGATGGGATTTCCTGTCACTAAAACTTTAGCTGCTGGAAAAAATTGTTCCATACCCTTGGTTCCCGTAAATACTTGAGTGGCATTTTTGCCTAACCAAATATTGGCCTTACCCGCAAATGCATTGGACTCATGTAAAAAAGTAGGGATGCCTTTAGTTTGCGCATATTTTAATACAGGAAAACTTGAATAACCTCCCACACCAAATGCCGCATTGGGTTTAAATTTTTTAAAGATGGCCTTTACTTGAAAATAGCTTTTTAGTAATTTCCAAGGAAGGGAGATATTTTTAAAATAATTGGATCTATTAAAACCTGCAATGGTGATGCCTTTGATGGCATAGCCTGCTTTTGGAATTTTTTCCATTTCCATTTTACCTAAAGCCCCTACAAATAAAATAGCAGCCTCCGGCGCCAATTCCTGTATGGCTTGCGCCACAGCAAATGCTGGGAAGATATGTCCTCCAGTCCCACCACCTGCAATGATGATGCGCAATTGTTGATTAGGCTGGTTCAAGCTCATTGTTTTCTGTATCGGTTTCGTTTGGAATTTCAATTTCTGTTTCAAGCGGCGCCCTACCTTCCATTTGTTCTACATTTCTTGCCACACTTAATATCAAGCCAATAGAACAACAAGTAAAAATAAAGGAGCTTCCGCCCATACTCACCAAGGGCAAGGTCACACCCGTTACTGGTACGATGTTTACATTCACCGCCATATTTGCAATGGCTTGAATGATTAAAGTGAAACTTAAGCCTAAAGCTAAGAAGGCACCAAATGCATAGGGGCACCTTCTAAAAATTCGAATACATCTAAATAAAAAAACTAAATAGATAAATATAATAAAGGCCCCACCCAACAATCCATATTCTTCAATAATCACTGAATAAATAAAATCATTGTAGGCCTGTGGTAAAAAATTTCTTTGTCTACTATTGCCTGGGCCTAGACCTACAAAAATTCCTCCATTGGCAATGGCAATTTTTGCCTGTTGCACTTGATAAGGCACTTCCCGTTCCCCATCATACATAAAATCTTGTACTCTACTCACCCAAGTTCCAAAACGTCCAAAGCCTTTTAATTTCTCGGCCACTTTTGGTTTGCCTGCCACCATGCTATTGCTATGGGTGGCCATCGCTACACTAATAATAAGCACAATAGGAATCATGGCTACTAGTATGGTCAATAAAATATGCTTAATGCTCACTCTTCCAATAAACATCAACAACAAAGAGGTGGCTCCTGTTAATAAGGCATTGGATAAGTTGGCCGGCATAATCAAAGCACAAATAATTAGCACTGGTGTTATAACAGGCAAGAATCCTTTTTTAAAATCCTTAATTACTTCTTGTTTTTTACTCAGCATTCTTGACAAATACATGAACAAAGCCAATTTGGCCAAGTCACTGGTTTGTATGGTTAAATTAATAATGGGCAATTTGATCCATCTGCTGCCTTCATTAATTTTAGCACCAAAAAATAATGTATAAATTAAAAGCGGAATAGACAACATGAACATAATGGTGGCTATTCTTGAAAAAACTGTATAGTTGATGCGGTGTAACCCAAATATCACCAAGAGCCCTATTAAAGTAAAAACCACTTGCTTGAACAAATACACACTGGTATTGCCTCGATACATTTTATAAGCCAAAGAACCAGTAGCACTATATACTACTAATATAGATATCAATGATAAAATAATAACCAACCCCCATATATATTTATCACCTCTGGTCCTTTGATCCAAATGTTCCTTCATGCCACCAATACTGGGCATTTGAGAAAATAGCTTATCAGTGGTTTCGTTAAACATAATTACAATTCTTTAACTGACTCTTTAAATTGACGACCTCTGTCTTCGTAATTTTTAAACAAATCAAAACTTGCACAAGCAGGGCTCATCAAAACTAACTCTCCCTTCTCTGCCAATTTAAAAGAAGCATTCACTGCCTTTTTTGCAGTATCTGTTTCGATAATAATAGGTACGATGCCTTTAAAGAAATCGATAATTTTTTTATTGTCAGTGCCCATACATACAATGGCTTTTACTTTTTCTTTAACTAATTCTGCAATTAATTCATAGTCGTTGCCTTTGTCCACGCCTCCTAGGATTAAAACTGTTTTCTTTTGCATGCTTTCTAAAGCATACCAAGTACTGTTTACATTAGTGGCTTTACTGTCATTGACAAAATCAACGCCTCTCACCGTAGCCACAAATTCCATTCTGTGTTCTAGACTATGGAAATTGCTTACTGCTTCGCGAATTTTTTCTTTTCGGATGCCTAAGGTGGTGGCAGCAATACTTGCGGCCATGGTGTTGTAGGCATTATGTTTTCCCTTTAAGGCAAAATCATAAATGCTCATGGTCACGCGTTCTTCTTGGATTTTTAACATCATTTGATCGTTCTTGATGTAGCCTCCTTTTTTTACTTCTTGTTTCATAGAAAATGGTAGTGGGTTAGTATTAGTAGTTAGTAGTTCTAGATGTTTTACGATGACTTCATCATCAATACAATAAATAAAATAATCTGCTGGGGTTTGGTTTTCAATCACACGAAACTTGCTCTTAATGTAGTTTTCGAATTGATAATTGTATCTGTCTAAATGATCTTCTGTGATATTTAATAAAATGGCAATCTCTGGTTTGAAATATTGAATGTCATCTAGTTGAAAAGAACTTACTTCAATAATATACAAAGCCTTGGGCGCTTGTGCTATTTGACGTGCAAATGAAAAACCAATGTTCCCTACCATGGCCACATCATCATTCACCAATTGGCAAATATGATACAATAAAGCAGTGGTAGTACTCTTGCCATTGCTGCCTGTAATAGCCGCAATTTTGCTATTGCCCTTATACCTATAGCCAAATTCGATTTCACTAATGACCGGAATACCTTTGGCACGAATGGCTTTCACCATTTCATTTTTTTCTGGTATGCCTGGGCTTTTCATTATTTCATCCGCTGCTAATATTCTTTCTACACTATGTGTACCTGCTTCAAATTCAATATTATTTTCCTCTAATTCTTTTTGAAAATTAGGCTTGATCGCGCCACCATCTGATACGAATACATCGTAACCTTTTTGCTTGGCCAACAAAGCAGTACCTATTCCGCTTTCACCTGCACCTAATATGACTAATTTTTTTGCCAATGTTTATCTTGTCTTTAAGGTTAAAATAGAAACCACGACTAGTAAGATGGTGATGATCCAAAAACGAACAGCTATCTTACTTTCATGAAATCCTTTCTTTTGATAATGATGATGTAGTGGGCTCATTAAAAACACTCTTCTGCCTTCTCCAAATTTTTTCTTGGTGTACTTGAAATAACTTACTTGTATAATCACAGATAAGTTTTCAATTAAAAACACACCGCAAAAAATTGGAATTAACAATTCTTTTCTTACAATGATGGCCAATGAGGCAATAATTCCTCCCAAGGCCAAACTACCTGTATCGCCCATGAAAACCTGCGCTGGATAGGCATTGTACCATAAAAATCCAATACAGGCACCTACAAAGGCTCCTACAAAAATGGACAACTCCCCTAAATTAGGAATATACATCACATTCAAGTAATCGGCAAATACATAGTTACCACTTACATAGATAAAGATGCCCAATGCCGCACCAATGATGGCACTTACACCCGCTGCTAGCCCATCTAAGCCATCGGTTAAATTAGCGCCATTAGAAACCGCGGTGATAATAAAAGTGACAATAAGAATGTACACAATCCAAGTATATTTTTCTGCGCCAGGACCTATCCAACTTATTATTTTACTGTAGTTAAATTCATGATTTTTTACAAATGGAATAGTCGTGATTGGTGTTTTTACTTTTACAAAACGTCTTTCTTCTCCATTGATTTTTCTTACTACGATATCAGCCCCCTTGGCAATTTTTTCTCCTTTTTGCAAACTTGCACTAACAGATGAAGCAATGATTTCTCTTTCCACGGTTACTGCATTGCTAAAATAAAGGGTGACCCCAATGATAATGCCCAAGCCAATTTGACCAATAATTTTTGAAATACCTGCCAAACCATCGCTGTTCTGTTTTTTATAGGCTGCCCCTTGTGCTTGCGCTTGTTTTCTTGCTTTAATTTTAAAATAATCATCTAAAAATCCAATCATGCCCAACCAAACGGTACAAAGTATCATTAAACGGATGTACACTTTATCTAAGTTGGCAAACAATAAGGTTGGAATTAAAATACTTAATAAGATAATAATGCCACCCATGGTAGGGGTACCTTTTTTTTGTTGCTCTCCTGCCAATCCTAAATCTCTTACCGATTCTCCTATTTGTTTTTTCTGCAAAAACAAGATCATTTTTTTACCATAGACTGTAGCAATAAAAAGTGACAACAAAATAGCCATGGCAATTCTAGAAGTAAGAAACTGGAATACGCCCAAGCCTGGAATATGAAATTGTTTGTCCACCCATGAAAATAATTGATACAACATAATTGAATTATTTAGCTAAGTCGTTAAATAGGTTTTCTAATATTTGCTTGTCATCAAAATCATGTTTTACGCCTTGAATATCTTGGTATTTCTCGTGTCCCTTTCCTGCGATTAAAATAATGTCTCCCGCTTTGGCAAAACTGATGGCTGCTTTAATGGCCTCTTTACGATCTACAATGTTGATGTACTTTCTTTTAGCGGCACTAGATAAGCCTTGTTCCATGTCCTTAATGATTTCATTAGGATCTTCAGAACGAGGATTGTCACTGGTAAAAAATACTTTATTGCTTAAATCACAGGCTACTTGCGCCATGATGGGTCTCTTAGTTTTATCTCTATCTCCTCCACAACCCACCACCGTAATCACTGTCTCATTGCCTTTTCTTAATTTAGCAATGGTGGTTAATACATTCTCTAAGGCGTCTGGTGTATGTGCATAATCAACAATGCCAATGATATTTTCTTTACTTACGATATAATCAAATCTGCCTTCTGCACCAGTCAATGCACTTAAAACTACCAATACCTCTTGTGGTTGCTCTCCCAATTCAATCGCAATACCATACACAGCCAATAAATTATAGGCATTGAAAGTTCCAATCAAACGACAATGCACTTCGATATCATTAATATTCATCACTAATCCACTCAAAAGATTTTCTAAAATTTTTCCTTTGTAATTCGCAGGCGCATGTAAAGCGTAGCTTAATTTTTTTGCCTTGGTATGCAATAACATTTTAGACCCATTCTTATCATCCAAATTGCTTAAGGCAAATGCAGCACTAGGCAATTGATCAAAGAAAGTTTTTTTGACTTCTAGATAGGCTTCAAATGTTTGGTGGTAATCTAAATGGTCATGGGTGATATTGGTAAAAGCACCGCCCACAAATTGTAAACCAGTAATACGGTGTTGATGAATGGCATGGCTACTTACTTCCATAAATACATGTGTGCAACCCGCTAAAACCATCTGCTGTAATAATGCATTCAATTGAATTGGATCGGGGGTAGTATGGGTAGAAGGCACAATGTTTTTTCCAATATGATTTTCGATGGTGCTGATTAAACCACAGGTATACCCTAATGCATTGAACAATTTAAATAACAAAGTAGCCACCGTTGTTTTTCCGTTGGTGCCAGTTACCCCTACTAATTTTAATTTGGTAGAAGGCTCATCATAAAATTGATGCGCCATAATCGCAACCGCTTCTTGCGCATTTTCTACAATAATATAGGTAATAGCACTATTTAATGTAGTTGGCTTTTGCTCGCAAACAATCACGGTTGCTCCGTTTTCAATAGCGGTATCAATAAATGCATGTCCATCCGACTTTACTCCTTTGATGGCAACAAATACCCCCTCCTTTTCGACTTTTCTAGAATCAATTTGAATGGCTGCAATGTTTTGCTGCGTGCTGCCAATCACTTCTCTTAACTTAACACCAAATAATATATTTTGTAGTGCTTTCATTAATTTAGATCTATTTGAATTTGTTGTCCTTTAGCAATGTATTCTCCTTGTGCAATGCTTTGTCTGATTACTTTTCCTTTACCTACAAATTTTACCAACAAGCCCTTTTGCTCACAAATCCATAATGCATCTTTTAATTTCATTCCACTAATATTGGGCATGGTACTATCTGAAAGAATGGCTTGTGCTGCTTTCAAATTTTTTCCCTTCCCTTTTAATTGCACCCATTCATTGCGCGCCTCCGTTGAATCCTGATAAGGAAGGGCTAAATTTTTTGCAATGGTTTGAAGCGCTATTTTAGAAAGACTATAATTAAATACTTGACTGTCTTTAAGCGAAAAGTTTGGTGTCACCCCTCTTTTATTTTGGATATAGGTAGAATACAAACGATCAGCAATTTCTTTAAATACTGGGCCAGCCACCGAAGCCCCAAAATGATTGGCCGCATGTGGATGATTGATGATAATTACCGCAATGGTGTATTGTGGATTGTCTGCTGGGAAATACCCTACAAAGGAAGACTGAAAAATATTATCTGCATATCCTCTATTACCATCGGCCACCAAGGCGGTACCAGTTTTGCCTCCCACTTTATACAAACTACCTGCAAATAATTTTTTAGCAGTGCCATTGGTACAGACCCCTTCTAAAGCAGTATGCAAATCCTTCACCGTAGAAGGAGAACAAACCATTCCATCATAGGCTTTAGGACTGATAGTTTTAAGAATCTTCCCTTCTTCTTTAATGGCGTTAACTAAATAAGGACGCATCATTACGCCATTATTGGCAATACTATTGTACATAGTTAGGGTTTGGATAGGTGCAATAGCAATATTGTATCCAAAAGCCATCCAAGGAAGTGTAGTTGGGCCCCATCGCTTACTATTAGGTTTAATTAATAATGGATTGCCTTCTCCCATTAAATCAATCCCAGAAGTACTATCAATTCTTAGTCTAGAAATATGTTTAAAATAAGCTTGCGGATTATCATTGAAATAAGTAACGGCTAATTTAGCCATGCCTACATTTGAACTTTCCTCAAAAGCTTCTAAAACTGTAGCCTCATGTTTGCCATGATTTTCCGCATCTCTTACTACACGGCCTGCATATCCCCAAGTACCTCCTTCCAAATTTACTTTGGAATTAAGCGTAACTTTTTTATCATCTAAGGCCGACAATAAGGTAACTAATTTAAAAGTTGAACCTGGCTCAGTGACCCTTGTTGCATAATTTAAATCTTCCGTATACATGCCCTCTCCCACTTTACCTAGATTGGCAATGGCTTTAATTTTTCCTGTTTTTACTTCCATCACCATGGCCACTCCAGTACGCGCATCATTTTGAATCATCATTTTTTTCAACGCGTTCTCTGTTACTTCTTGGATAAATACATCAATGGTACTTACAATATCCTTACCTGTTTCCGGTTCAATTTCAAACAAGCCTTCCTCCACAGGAACTGTAACCCCACCTGCAATGGCACGCACCAATTGACGACCATTGCGTCCATTTAAAACCGTATCATAAGATTTTTCTAAGCCAACTTTATTTTCATCTCTGGCTAGTCCAATGGTTCTATAGCCAATATTTTCATAAGGATTTAAGCGGATATTTTTTTCTTCGGCAATCATTCCACTTTTGTACCTACCCAATTTGAATAAAGGGAATTTAGCTAAAGACAAATATTGACGATAAGTTATTTTTTTTCTAAGCTCATAATTACCAACGCTAGCCTCATAAGCAGCGGTCAAATCATTTTTATATTTTTCTGCAGATTGATCTTTGAACAAATTGGCCAAACAAATACTTAAAGAATCTATATTGCTTCTAAACAATAAGCCAGATTTTTCATGTAAGGGGGTTACTCTAAAGTCAATTGAAATGTCAAATTGAGGAATATTGGTGCTTAGCATTTGGCCATCTTCACTATAAATAGTCCCTCTTGCTGCGGGGATGTCTACAATTCTTTGATGCAAGCTATCGCTGAGTCCTCTCCAATATTTTCCTTGTACTTGTTGAATGTAAAAAGCCTTACCCAAGATGAGTATACAAACTAACACCATGATGATGTAGCTTAAATAAACCCTCCATAATATGTCGCGTTTTACGTCCATTATTTGTTTTGAGAATTATTTTGAGACTGATTTTGAATTCTATTTTCTTTCACCAATCGAATAGGCATTTCCTTGGCCACCACTAAACCATAAGGCGCCACTTTATCTTGAATCTCTACGGCCCTGCTGCGACGCATCAATTCGGACTTTAAAGTTTTGTATTCGAATTGCAATTCTTTAAGCTCGTGTTGTGTAGTATTTATTTTTCGAATGGTTTTGTCGGTCAAATGCCCATTCGCTATGTATAAGATAGCGATCAGTGCCAGGAACAAAAAGAAACTAATGTTCATGACAATCCACTGATAGTTAAGTATACTTTTTAAAGTAGACTTAGTGGTAGGGTTAATAGGTTCGGTCATACAACTTATAATCTTTCCGCAGCGCGCAATTTTGCACTCCTGCTTCGATTGTTTTGATTCATTTCTTTTTCAGAAGCCACTACAGGTTTTTTTGTAATGATTTTCCAAAAAACTTCTCTTTCTGGCGAAAGAAAAGGATGGGCATCTTTTTGATCTTCTTGCGACACACGAAAAGCGTTTTTAACTAAACGATCTTCGATAGAATGAAAAGTGATAATTACCGCTCTGCCTCCTGGTTTAATGACTAAAGGCAACTGCGCTAAAAATTCTTTTAACACTTCCATTTCTTCATTCACTACTATTCTTATGGCTTGAAAAACTTGTGCCCAATATTTGTTGGGATTTCCTTTAACTACAGGAGCTATGAAAGTTTTAAAATCTTGAACGGTATTTAATTTTACATGCTTACGTTGCGTAGCAATGTGTTTGGCTAAAGTTTTAGAATTGGTTACTTCACCATATTGTTCAAACATTTTATGCAATTCGGCTTCACTAAAACTTTCAATGATAGTAGCAGCGGTAGTCGTAGCACGCTGGTCCATTCTCATGTCAAAAGGGCCATCATACCTGGTGGAAAAGCCTCTACTGCCTTCGTCAAATTGATGACTGCTTACCCCTAAATCTGCTAATACACCATCTACTTGCGTGATCTGATGTAAGCGTAAAAAACGTTGTAAGTATTTGAAATTTTCTGGAATAAATAATAAACGTGCATCCTTGGGTAAATTATTTTTTGCATCAGCATCCTGATCAAAAGCGATCAATCGACCCTTGGGTCCCAATTGTGCTAAGATGCCCTTGCTATGCCCACCTCCACCAAAAGTAGCATCCACATAAATGCCTTCTGGTTGAATATTTAAATATTCCATGGTTTCATGAAATAAGACGGGGATGTGGTAAGAAGAAGCAAATGCTTGAGATGCGGTGGAATCAATCGGTTGATTTTGCATCTTGTTTACTTAATCTTGTTTTTTAATTCCTGCCATTACTTCCTGAGCCAAATTGCTAAATTCATCTGCAGAGAAATCCTCAAAGAGCTGTTTGTACTTACTTGCATCCCATATTTCGAAACGATCTAATGCTGCAGCTAAAACAATTTCTTTTCCAGGTAAAGCAAACTCTCTTAAAGTGGGTGGCAATAAAATACGGCCAGCTCCATCTAATTCCACTTCTGTTGCTCCCCCTAAAAATTGTCGTCTAAACTGACGCACTTTTGGATCAAAATCATTCAATTGACTAATACGATCTAAGATCCCTTGCCAGCTTTTCATTGGATAAAGCGTCAAACACTTCTCAAAGCCTCGGCTCACAATAAAACGATTCTCCCCTTCGGCTAGCTGTTTTTTAAGACTGCCAGGTAAGTGAAACCGCCCTTTTGCGTCGATGGTTGATTGATATTCTCCGTGAAAGCCTGTCATTGTTAATAATTGAAGTGATTTTTACCACTTGTTCACACAAATTAACACATTTTACCACTTTCAAAGGCTAAAACAGGGGTTCTAGTTTTCCACAAGTAATAAACCAAGCTGAAAATCAATGCAGTAAGGGCATTCATAGCATAAATTCTAAGTTTTGCTCGTGGATGCTGTGCAAACCTGTGGAAAAGCCCCTTTTTTATGTGAAAAACAGGTGAATTAGCATGAAAATCAAGGCAATATGTACCTTTGGGCCATGATGAAACGCGAAAAGCTCCCCATTGAAGCATTTGACTATTATTTACCTAATGAGTGTATCGCCTACACCCCTGCCAAGGATAGAGCAGAAAGTAAGCTATTGGTTTGGAAAGAAAAGATCATGGCAGAAACCAACTATGCACAGATTGCTGATTTTATTCCAGCAAATTCAACCCTCTTATTTAACAACAGTAAAGTAATTGCAGCAAGAATATTTTTTGAAAAAAATAAAATAAATAATTCAACTTCTTCAATTGATTCAAGTAATAACGAATCTCAGATAGAAGTTTTTTGCTTGGAACCTAGTGTCAACTATAGTCCTGTGGCGATGGCCATGCAAGCCACTAAAAAAGTAGAATGGATCTGTTTGGTGGGTGGTGCAAAAAAATGGAAAGAAGGTTTACTTGAAAAAAAAATAATGCTGCAGGGAAAATCTTTTTCAGTGTATGCAAAAAAAATAGCAGCTATTGAAGGAAAATTTTTAATTGAATTTTCTTGGGCAGAAGATTTTCATTTTTCTGAAATCATTGAACATATTGGAAACATTCCACTTCCGCCCTATATTCAGAGAGCTGCTAATACAGAGGATAAAGAAAGATATCAAACTACTTATGCCAAAGAGGAAGGCTCGGTAGCAGCCCCCACTGCGGGCTTACATTTTAATGAAAAAATATTTGAATCCTTAGCCGCTAAAAATATTGATTGTCAATTTCTGAGTTTACATGTAGGTGCGGGCACTTTTTTGCCCGTAAAAACGGCCCATATTGACGATCATCCCATGCATGCAGAATTTTTTGAAGTACCTAAAAAAGTGATTGAACTTTTATTAAACAAAGCAGCTGAATCAGCACATCAAAAAAATTCTGGACCAGTGATTGCGGTGGGTACCACTTCGCTTAGAGCCATTGAATCTTTGTACTGGTTGGGGGTGAAATTAATTCAAATAAAAAAATCTAAAGAGGAAACAATGGCGTCTGTCCTAGAATTAAAATTATTGCAATGGGACGCTTATGAATTGCAGCCATTTGAAATCAGTCAGCAAGAGGCACTAACTGCACTGCTTTCCTGGATGGCATCCAATAAAATGGAAACTTTAATTACAAGCACACAACTAATGATTGTTCCAGGCTATACTTTTAAACTTTGCAATGGCTTGGTCACCAATTTCCATCAACCTAAATCCACCTTATTGTTAATTATTGCTGCCATTACTGGAGCTCAATGGAAAAATATTTATCAGCATGCCATTGACCAGCATTATCGTTTTTTAAGTTATGGTGATGGTTCTTTGTTTTGGATCAACTAGCTAAGGGGTAGTGCAATTTCGATACTGGTCCCTTTGTCTACTTCGCTTTTAACCTGTATGGTACCCTTGTGCGCATCTAAAACCCACTTTACATAACTCATGCCTAGGCCATAGCCCTTTACATCATGCACATTGCCTGACTGAGCACGATAAAATTTTTCAAATATATGTTTGATGGCATCCGCATTCATACCAATGCCTTTGTCCTCAATTGTAATGGACATTTTATTGTTTTGCAACTTGGTTTTAATAATGATGTGAATGGACGCTTTAGAATATTTAATGGCATTGTCAATTAAATTAGAAAGTACATGCAATAAATGCTCTTCATCCACTTCAATGACTGAAGGATGGGCTTCTAATAGAGTTTCTACTTCTGATGGCTTACCCTCTAATTGTAATTTAAAACTTTCCACCACCCCTTGAATTAAATCGTGAATATCGGTGGGTTGCTTATTTAACTCATTTTCTTTTTTGTCTAATTGTGCTGCCTGCAAAATGGTTTCCACATGCTTGTTCATGCGCACATTTTCTTCCTTGATAATATTGCTGAAATATTCCACCGACTTTGCATCTGTATTTACTTTTGAACTTTTCAATGCATCTACCGCCAATGAAATGGTGGCCAAAGGAGTTTTTAATTCATGCGTCATGTTGTTGATAAAATCTCTTTTAATATCTACTAACTTCCTTTGGTAAATTAAAGACCGTATGGTAATAAAGAAGGCCGCCAATACCACTAGTATAAACAAGACTACCCCTACAATTACCCACTGCAAGGAATGCAAAAGATATAGACGCACATTAGGCATCACAATAATAATAGACTCAAATGGACCCGAAGGTTCAATTACATCCTGAGGAATCACCGACACCCTGCTCTGCAAAGTATTAAGCTCATCCGAAAAAACATCTTCAAATTTTTTACTCTTAAATTCTACATTCCCTTTTTTGTCTGCCACCGCAAACTCAAATTTAACATCCCCCAATCCATACTTTTCTAAAGCAACTTTTATTTTCTGATCAACTTCTTGGTAGGTGTAAATATCCGAGATAGTGGTTTCTCCAAAATTATGTAAATGATAATCGTCGTTTAAGCCCAATGCTTTTTTAGGCAAATGAAAAGACATGCCGCTATTCATTTTTTTTGCAATTTCATTGGATACAATCACACCCGATTGATTCAGCCTGTCGGCCAATTGGTTCTTAGAAAGAATCATCAAACCTTGCAACCAAGTGATTTGAATAAACAAGATGCCCAAAATGGAAAGGCCGATGAGGGTAAATATGACTGGCAATGTTTTTTTCATAGAAGCAATAGCTACCTCGTTTTGGTAGGTGAATATAAAAAAAATCCCGGCTACCTGAGGCAACCGGGACAATTATTTAAATTTTTGAGCTGTATTTATTGATTGTGCAACTACAAAACACCCTCCACCAATACGGTGGCTTTGTTGTTGATGACTTCTACAAATCCACCTTGGATAGCATAGGTTTCTGAAGCCATTCCTTTCTTTAACACTTTTACCTGTCCCACACCCAAGGCACTCACTAGTGGCGCATGCTTGTCTAAGACTTCAAATAAACCATCAATGCCTGGCAACTGAACGCCTTGTACATCGCCACTGAATAGTTTTTTTTCTGGTGTTAATATTTCCAATAACATGAAAGCTGTTTAAGTAATCGAAGTTTATAATTATGCGCTAGCCATCATTTTCTTTCCTTTCTCTATGGCATCGTCGATGGTACCTACCAAGTTAAATGCAGCTTCTGGATAAGCATCTACATCTCCGTCCATAATGGCATTAAATCCGCGGATGGTATCTTCGATAGAAACGAATACCCCTTTCAATCCTGTAAATTGTTCTGCTACATGGAAAGGTTGTGATAAGAAACGTTGTACACGACGCGCACGAGATACAATCAATTTATCTTCATCACTTAATTCATCCATACCTAAGATGGCGATAATGTCTTGCAACTCTTTGTAACGTTGTAAAATCATTTTTACCTTTTGTGCAGTGTCATAATGTGCATCACCCACAATCGCTGGTGTTAAAATTCTTGAAGTAGAATCCAAAGGATCCACCGCAGGATAAATTCCTAAATCGGCAATTTTACGAGACAATACAGTTGTCGCATCTAAGTGCGCAAAAGTGGTAGCTGGTGCTGGATCGGTCAAATCATCCGCAGGAACATACACCGCTTGTACAGAAGTGATAGAACCATTTTTAGTGGAAGTGATACGCTCTTGCATTAATCCCATTTCAGTAGCTAATGTAGGTTGGTATCCTACCGCTGATGGCATACGACCTAATAAAGCCGATACCTCAGAACCTGCTTGAGTGAAACGGAAGATATTGTCTACGAAAAATAAAATGTCTTTTCCTTTTCCAGTGCCATCTCCATCACGGAAATATTCTGCAATGGTTAAACCACTCAAAGCCACACGCGCACGTGCTCCTGGAGGTTCGTTCATTTGTCCAAATACGAAAGTAGCTTTTGATTCTTTTAAGTCTTGTAAATTTACTTTACTCAAATCCCATCCACCTGCTTCCATGCTATGTTTGAAATCTTCACCATATTTCATGATGCCTGCTTCAATCATCTCACGTAACAAATCATTTCCTTCACGTGTTCTTTCTCCTACTCCCGCAAACACAGATAATCCACCGTGTCCTTTGGCGATATTGTTAATCAATTCTTGAATCAATACTGTTTTACCTACACCCGCACCACCAAACAATCCAATCTTTCCACCCTTTGCATAAGGCTCAATAAGATCGATTACTTTAATACCTGTAAACAACACTTCTGTTGCAGTACTTAAGTCTTCGAATTTAGGAGGAGTAGCATGAATTGGACGACCATTAGATTTATCTAATTGAGGTAAGCCATCAATGGCATCTCCAGTTACATTAAACAAACGACCATAGATGTCATCACCAATAGGCATTGAAATTGGCTTGCCGGTATCTGTTACGACCATACCTCTTACCAATCCTTCGGTACCATCCATCGCAATGGCACGCACACTGTCTTCTCCTAAGTGCTGTTGCACTTCAAGAATCAATTTTTCACCGTTGGTTTTTGTAATGTAAAGGGCATTGTAAATTTCAGGAAGTGCATTCTGATTAGGAAATTGCACATCCACTACAGCGCCAATAATTTGTTTGATTTTACCTGTTGTTACCATAATATACTATTTCGGCTGCAAAGGTAAGGCTTTGTCACTTTATTGCAAAAATTGTACGTAGATAATCGCAGCTAAAATTCCCCCCACAATGGGGCCAATTACAGGGACAGCCGCATAACCCCAATCGCTGCTCCCTTTTCCCTTGATAGGCAGGACAAAATGCATGATTCTAGGCCCTAAATCCCTAGCTGGATTGATGGCCCAACCCGTGGGTCCACCTAGGCCAAAGCCAATTCCACCCACCAATAAAGCCACTGGCAATGCAGACAAGGCCCCCAAATCGGTACTGGCGGGTTTGATGAAAAAGATCCCTAGCAAAAAGACCAAGGTAGCCAAGGTTTCAACGATAAAGTTTTGTGGTAAATTTCGAATAGAGGGGCCCGTTGAAAAAACAGCCAACTGAGCCGCCTGGTCTTTGGACTCATTGAATTGATCTTTATAAATCATCCAAACGATGAGCGCGCCCAACATGGCACCCAAAATTTGCGCTAAAATATAAGCAGGCACCAAGGCCCAACTAAATTTTCCTGCTGCTGCAAAAGCAATGGTTACAGCAGGATTTAAATGTCCACCGCTAATGCCACTGGTAGCATATACCCCAATAAAAACTGCGATGACCCAGCCTAGGACAATGGTAATTAATCCGCCATTTGCGCCTTTGGTATTAGGTAAAATATTGTTGGCAACTACACCATCTCCAATGGTGACCACCAAAGCGGTGCCTAGTAATTCTGCTACAAAAGCTGTCATGTGTTTTTATTTTAGATAAATAATAAATTAAGTTAAAGAAAATATGGATAAGTTACCAATTGTTGGTGGCTTTAATGGCCCTTTCCCATCCCTTGATCCATGCTGACCTTTCTTCCTCTTTGATGGCTGGCATAAAAACTTGATCTATCTGCCATTTAGCGCTTAATTCTTCAATGTCTTTCCAAAAGCCAACGGCCAATCCTGCTAAATAAGCTGCCCCCAAGGCTGTCGTTTCGACCATGGTGGGACGAACCACTTTGGTATTCACCATATCTGCTTGAAACTGCATGAGTAAATTATTATGGGTAGCCCCACCATCCACTCTTAATTCAGCAATAGGAATACCAGCATCGGCTTCCATGGCTTTCAATAAATCATAACTTTGAAAAGCAATGCTTTCTAAAGCTGCACGCGCAATATGTGCAGAGGTTGTACCTCTTGTGATACCCACAATGGTTCCTCTAGCATGTTGGTTCCAATAGGGAGCCCCTAAGCCAGCAAAGGCAGGTACTACATACACACCATCAGTGCTATTCACTTCCTTTGCCAATGCTTCCACCTCGGAAGAATTTCTTATTAAATGCAAGCCATCTCTTAACCATTGTACCACTGCGCCTCCAATAAATACACTTCCTTCTAATGCATAATACGTATGGCCATTGATTTGCAATGCAATCGTAGTTAATAAATTATTTGTTGAACGCACTGCTATTTCTCCCGTATGCATTAGCATAAAACAGCCGGTACCATAAGTATTTTTAACCATGCCAGCCGATGTACACATTTGTCCAAACAAAGCAGCTTGTTGATCGCCGGCTATGCCTGCTATAGGAATTTCATGGTGCGCAAACAATTGTGTTGTGTGTCCATATACCTCACTGCTACTTTTTACTTCTGGCAACATATTTAAAGGCACCTCTAAGATTTTTAACAATTCCGTATCCCATGTTAAAGTATGAATATTAAATAGCATGGTACGCGATGCATTGGTCACATCCGTTACATGCACTTTGCCATTGGTTAATTTCCATACCAACCAAGTATCAATCGTGCCAAATAATAATTCTCCTTTGTTCGCTAAGGCACGGGCACCTTCTACATTGTCTAAAATCCAATTAATTTTTGATCCAGAAAAATAAGCATCAATGACCAATCCTGTTTTTTCTTGAATCAATGCAGCCTTGCCTTGTTTTTTTAATGCATCACAAAAATCTGAAGTACGTCGATCCTGCCAAACAATAGCATTGTAAATTGGTTGCCCTGTGGTTTTATTCCATACGACTGTAGTTTCTCTTTGATTGGTAATGCCAATGGCTGCAATATCATCCACCGATAGCCCTTTTGAACTTATCGCTTCAGTAGCAACGCCCATTTGTGTACTCCAAATTTCCAATGAATCATGCTCCACCCAGCCTGGCTTAGGAAAAATTTGTTTGAATTCTTTTTGTGCAGTGGCGTGAATTTGACCTTGATGATCAAATAAAATGGCACGACTACTAGTGGTACCCTGATCAAAGGATAAGATATATTTTGACATAACAATCTGTTAATAGATTGTAATATAAAAAAAGAATCGCAAAATTTATCTTCTATTTTTCAACCAGTTTTCGGGATCTAAGAAAACACCTTTCTCATTGTTGATCATAATTAACAAAGCCCCTTCCCCATCTAAATTGATGCCTGATTTTCCTAGTAAAGTGCCTGCTCTTACTTCCTGGCCCACAGATACATTGATACTGCTCAAATGGGTATACGTAGAAAAATATTTTCCATGTTGTACAAATACAGTTAAATCTCCATTGATGTCTCCTGTATATTTGACAATACCATTGGCCAAACTTTTAACAGCACTTCCTTTGGGCAAGGCCAATTCAATGCCATCACTTTTTCGATTCAATTTAGTACCAGGAATATTCTCCACCCCAAAATGTATGTACACATTTCCTTTATCAACAGGCCAAGGTAAACTTCCTTTGTTATTTTCAAAAGAAATAGAAGCCTCTCTACCTTCTTCTGTAGTTTCTAATGCCGAATAAGGACGATTGTCGGTGGTACTAGTTAAGCCACCATCTGCATTAATTTCTTTCTTGTTTTTTACACTTGATTTTGCTGGCGCAGCCGACTCTGTATTGGCTTTGGCACTGGCTTTGGCCGCATCACTAGCCGCTTTTGCCTTGGCCAGTCTTTCTTTTTCTTTTCGCTCCGCTTCTAATGTTTCTCTTTTAATAATGGTCAATAAAGCAGATTGCATTTTTCTTCTTTGCGCTTCTTTTTGACGCACTTGTGCACTAATTTCTTGTTCTTTATTTTTTAATTGATTGACGATTTTATCTTGCTCCTTACGATCATCCACTAATACTTTTAACTGATCACTCTGTACCGTTAATGTTTTCAATCGATCTTTTTTATTGGACCCCAATTGAGTGATTTTACCATTCAAATCTTGTTGTGACAAATCAATGGCATTGGCTTGTGCTTCTCTATTTTGTCTGTAACTTTTTAAATAAGTGATTCTCTTTACTGCATCATTAAAGCTATTGGCAGAAAATAAAAAATTAAGGTACTCGTAACCACTTCTACTTTTGTAGGCAAAGACAATACTCTTTTGGTATTTAGATTTTAAAGTATCTAAATCCTTATTTAATCTTTGGACATCTAACTGATTGGTGTAAATGGCATCGTCTAAAATTTTTACCTGTTTGGCAATACCTTTAATTAAGGCTTCTCTTTTGGCAATCTTACTTTGGATCACCGCCAATTGACCTAAAGAATTTTTCTTGTTCTTTTTAGTTTGGTCTAATAATAAATTCAATTCATCTATCTCCTTGCGAATGGCTTGTGTTTCTTTTTGCAAATCTTCACGAGACAGATTGTCTTGTGCCATTGCGGGCATAGACAAGATGGTCAATAAAAAAATAAACAGTATCCCTCTTTTTAACATCATCTTTTATAAATTATTTTCTTTTCCCTGGCCTTGGCACCCCAAAGGTATATTTTAAAGGCTCATTAAAATTAAATTCCTTCACTTCCATATGTAGTTCCAAACGAGATTGTGCAGAAATAATCAACTCCCTATTCAATGGAAATTGGTACTGATTGACGGTCACGTGATTGCTATAAGAAATAGCACAGGTGCGGTGTTGCGTTATATCAATGTCGTCCAATTTTAGTTGTAGAATTTTTGTATGATCCTCATTTAAGACAATTAGATATTTAAATAAATCCCCAATCAAGCCAACTTCCAACTTGTTGTTATTGACTTTATAGGAAACCAACTTAGCCTTGTCCATGTAGATGGGATTGCCAATCAATAAATCCTGAAGAGTAGTAAAAGAAAAAGGTATTTTTAGTACTTCTTGCAAATAGCTCAAAGACTTACGCTCTATATTTTTATTTTTCCTCAAGGGATAAATTAAAACCACACTATCCTTATTCACTAAGGCTTTCAATCCTATTACCCCCATGGCACCTCTTATGGTAATGTAAATAGCTGAATCTTTAACTAAGCTTAAGTTGACAATATAATTATCGGCATTGTTGGCCGATTCATAATCTACTTTCAAACGCGCATTCATGGTGTTAAAATCTATTTTTGTTTGCGCTAATTTGTCCACGATATTTTTAACAATGGAAGAGGAATCCACTTTAGATTTTTCTGAAATCAATTGAACCGAGCTAGTATCTTTTTTAGAAAGTGCTTCTTTGATTACTTGCACTTTTTTAAAAGTGGTACAGGAAGCTACTAAGGCCAACGAAACAATAAAGAAGATTATTTTTTTCATGCTAGGTTTATTGTTTGCCCGTATGACCAAAGCCACCTGCGCCTCTGATGGTAGTATCTAATTCAATGACTGTTTCAAAAATTGCTTTGTCTACTGCACAAAAAACCATTTGCGCAATACGGTCGCCGTCGTTGATGGTTTGTGTTTCTTTGGATAAATTGATTAGGATAACCTTGAGCTCCCCTCTATAATCTGCATCAATGGTGCCCGGGGTATTTAAACAGGTAAGCCCTTGCTTAATGGCCAAGCCAGACCTGGGTCTGATTTGCGCTTCAAAATTTTCTGGAATGGCTAAAAATAAACCAGTAGGAACCAATACTCGATCCATGGGTTCAAGTATCATTGGTGTATCTAAATTAGCCCTTAAGTCCATACCCGAAGCGCCTATCGTAGCATACTGCGGCAATGGATGATGACTTTTGTTTACAATTTGGATCGCAATAGACATGGTCCACAAAAATAGGTAAATTAGAACTAGAAGTAAAATATACTACCAAAACGAATGGTATTGGAAAGTGGATTTTTGGTGATACCACCACCAGAAGGAACCAAATAAGAAATATTGAACTTAGACTGCTGGTATTGGAAACTAGCACCAATGGTAAAATATTGCATGTTGCCTAGGTTCTTATTGTTGTCTAGGTAGTAGCCTGCTCTTAAATAAAAACGGTTGATGTAGTTGTATTCCAAACCGGTTGATGCCTTGATGGATTCACCAATGGGCATGCCGTCTTTCCCATTAAAAGAATTGAACCAACTCGAAACCACAGACTGAGAAAAATAATGATTCACCGATTCTGCATCAGAATTATTAGGACTAACGGGTACCATCAAACGATTCACATCTACCCCAAATTCTATAGAATTTTCTGCATCTAATTTATTTAAATAGCCAATACCCAAGCCCATATTCGCTGGAATAAAATATTTTTTTGAATTATCAGTATAACTAATCTTACCGCCTAAATTAGAAAGTAATAAACCCGCATGAAATCCTTGTAGGTTTTCATGTTGTTTGTAAAACAAACTAATGTCTCCTGACAAAGTATTGCCTGCTCTGTAATTGACAGGGTTGTTAATGAATGAGCCTGTGACTAATTTAGAGTGAATGTACCTTAAAGTAACCCCCATGCTAAGCTTATCTGTGAGTAAAATACTATAGCCAAAATCATAACTATACTCCGAAGGCCTTTGTGAAGGGAGCGAAGTATTGCCCGATTCATCTGTAAAATCAATATTACCCAAACTAAAAAAACGTAAGGAACTATTAATGGCACTGATGTTGTTTAATTTTTTATAATAACCTGCACTAGCCAAATACACATCTGTCAATCCCAAATCTTTCAGCCAAGGGGTATAGTTAATTAAGAAGCCTTGCTTTTCTTCCATATAAGGCAGCTTTGCCGTGTTCCCAAAAAGATCATTGGACTCCGGAGACATGGCCAATGATAAATTGCCCATTCCACCCGAACGTGCATCTGGAGAAATAAGCATGAAAGGAACCGCCGTACTTTGAATATTAATTTGCGCCCAAGTAGATGGAGATAAAAATAAAGCCATCAATAAAAAAACACCTATTTTAAACTTGGACTGCATCATACGATTATTTGAACTTGAGAAAATTAAAGGTACTAATTTCATTTAAAGGACTGGTTAAAATTTAACTAATTTATTGGTCAAGACCTTGGTCTGTTGGCCATTAGACAAAGTAATTTTATAAAAGTAAATACCTGGATTTAAAAAACCACCACCTGCATTGGCTCCATCCCAATAAGAAATAACTCTATTGGCTTTATACTCAGCACTTAAAGGCCTGGTAAATAGCAGTTGCCCATTGTTGTCATATAAGCTTAGATTAACCTCTAAAGAATTGCCTAATTGATTTTGCTCGAAACTAAAATAAGTAAATTGTGTAAATGGATTGGGGAAATTATTCACTTTATTCAACAACAAATTGGAGGTGTCTGGCACAATAAAATTGAGCGTGTCTTTGTTTGAATTTCCCAATAAGTCCCAAGCCTTGACCACTACTTGATGCGCACCCACAGACAAATTGGGCAAGGCAAATTGAACACTACCCGATTGATAAGTATTGATGGCTGCTGTATAATAATTGTTCAATAGGATTTCATTTTTGGCATCTCCATCAATAAGTAAACTAAGGTCATGTCCTAAAGAATTGCCAGAAGTTTGAATACCTGCTTCATCTTTTAAATGTACCAGCAAGGTTGAATTGGCGGGCGCCCATCCACCATTGATAAAATTAGTGTCATTTAAATACAATTGCATGGATGGTCCTAAACTGTCTGAAAAATTTTGAGTCATTGCTGACTTGGAAAATAATTGCGTATAAATACCCATGGCATCTGAACTGTCATTGTAAGCGTTCAATTGTAATTTTAATGCCCCTTGATTGATGGTGACTTCTTTAGGCAATATAAAATCAATATTGAATTTTCCAGCATTCACAGTGGCGGTACCCTTGAATAAAATATTTTCTTGTACGCTTACATTCACCGGCATGCTCGCTGGAATATTACCCAATGTTTTTTTAAGATTGACCGCATCATAAAGGGTCATTTCCACCAAGCCATTAAAATTATTTTTTGTTTGCCCATTGGATTGCACCCATCCACTCATGGTATATTTACCTCCTGCTTGCAAACTATCCTTACCCATAAACGCTTTTCCATTAATGGCGCTAAGCACCACTTGATCATTGGGCTTGGCCAAATACATGGCAGGGTCGCCCAATAAAGTAAACTTAAAAGTATTCACATGGTCTTCGCCCTGCGCCCAGGCCGCCATCTTTGCCTTTTGCAGTGCCGAGCCAATGCTTAGAAAACGACCCGCACTGTCTGGCACCAATAATTTTTGTATGAATTGATCATTGATTTGTTTGTTGCTGTAGGCATCTACCAATCTACTGGCTGCCACTAAGGCCACCACCCCTTTTGAATTTTTTAAGAGTGCATCAAAACCAATCGGACTTAATTGGGGTTGATCATAGGGAGCGAAATCGCAGGAGGCGGTAATCATCAAAGGAAGTTTACCAGCATTGTTCCATTGTTGCATATCAGGTTGCGCAATCACCGCCTCCTCTGTCAACCTTAAATAATTTCCGTGGCCAGTATAATTTAAAATTAAGGTTCCATTATTGACGGCTTGATTGATGCTGGCATTGACCAATGGATAAGTATTGCCTGCAATGTTTTTAGTCACAGGATATAAATCTAAATATATTTTTTTCTGATTCCATGTAGACACCTTCTTCTGTAAATTAGTTGAAATATCTTCTGCGTCTTGTAAATGCAAATTGTAATCGCCATCATCTGCCACCCAAGTCAACTGATTTTTCCAAGCGCCCCCATTGTTTATTTTCTGGTAATTGATGATTTTTTCCACTGCTGTATCTGCTTCTGCCACTGTTCTTAAAGGAAGCCTGCCAATGGCCAAAGCAATTTTTCGAATTGCATTGGGTACATTGATGTCATCGCCTTCATTTAAAATAGTATAATAATCATCGGCTGGATAGGAGGTTAAAATACCAGTGGAGGCAGCACTTTCAAAGACCGGAATTTGATTGGCGCTATTGTAGTTTTTGTAACTATAGTTTGCCATGCCCATCAATAATAAATATTTGGGCGCTGCTTGATTTTTTAAAGTAGCTTGATTAAATAAATATTGAATAAAATTTCTAATGCCTGTGGCACTTGGCTGTCCTCCAGAAAATTCATTAAAAATTTCATTCACCTGGTACACCTGCCCTTTTAAGCCATGCGCGGTTGCATGAAAACTGCTTAATTTTTTTGCTGCATTTAAAAAATTACCCGCAGTAATGAAAATATAATCCGGCACTGTAGTCCCTACCAAATTTTGATTCTGCAGATTGGCAACAAAAACAGGGGTTTCAAAACTGGCTTGTTGGAGGGCAAAAAATTCGCGAAGGGTATCTGCCGTTTGAATAAAATTTCCTGTATTTGAACTTTGAAAATTAAGGGGCATTAACAAAGGCGTTTCTGGATGCGTTACATCCCATACCATGGTGGTCGTATCGATATGCTGCAATTGATATTGGGTGGGGCGTCCATTGATTGCAATACTAAAATTTCTAAACCCAAATGCATTCGTGCCCCAAAATCCAATCTTTCTTCTGGCATTGATTTCAATAAAATCTATCCAACCCGTTGAGGTGGTATTGTCACTTGAAAATGCAATCGCCAAATTTACAGGACTTGTCAAACTCGTATTGGCATTCAATGTATAAGAAAAATAATCTTTAAATAGATTGGCCGACTCTTGGTACAAAAATCCAGATACAGGATCTATCGAACTAGTTCTAGCCAAATTCGTATTGATGAATAAATTAAAATTGGCCTTGCTTTGATAAGCGGTGGCTGCAAATTGGCTTATTATTTTTAAAGGGCTACTCAATACTACACCCTCCATAGAAAAAGTATAATTTAATTGAGCTTGTTTTCCTGTTCCCTGCCCCATGGGTGTTCCCAATAATAATTTTCCACTGTTTAAAAGCGAAACACTGTCTTTTTCTATCAACCACCGGTCGTCAAAAACATCTGTACTTTGTTGCGCAGTATTTATTTTAGCTACTGGTAAAATTCTCTTCCCATTGCTACCTTGGGTGGTAATAAAATAAAAAATAGAATCGGCGCTTGCATTTTTATAATGCACCGGCAATGCTGTTGTTTCCTCATACTTCCATTGAATGGGGCCCTCGCTATAAAACAATAAAAAATCTTTTTCATCAAATTGATTGTCCCCCCCATCATTTACTTGAATAGAATTTTCGACCACCCCTGTCAAAGGATTGGCAGACACTTTATCGTTTAAATTAGACAAATTATAATTAAACAATTGCGCTTGGCTAGAGGGAAAAGGCAAACTAAATCCCATGGCTTTCAGCTGTGTACCAGTGAGCTGAAACATACCCTGTTTGGTGACTGCAATTTTGACCCATTTCCCATTTGAAAACGGGGAGTTTTGCCCGTTTAAATTGGAGGGAAAAAACACCATACTAAAAAAATAAAGGAGCAAGAGCCTAACCATACACTAAAATTAGGGTTTTACTAACATAAGAATATAATTACAAGTGAATAAATGATTAAAAAACAAGCTATATTCGCACTATCACTTAACCCCATTTTTGTATAAATAATTACTATGCATTTTATAAATAGTATTTTACTGTTTTTTGCTCTATTGTTATTAGGGCCTGCTTTATTGTCTAACGCCGATCAGAAAGCAAACAATTTTATTAGAGTGGAGGCTAAAACCACTGATCCTTATGCCGAAACGGTACTGATTCGTGGGGGTACTTTTGCCATGGGTATGAACCAAGAAAACATCATGGGCGATTGGAACAATAGCTTAAGAAGAGTGACCGTGAGTTCTTTTAGAATTGATCAATTTGAAGTAAGCAATAAGAAATACCGCAGCTATATACATTGGTTAGAAAAAATATTCATTCCAATTGGAAGAGATTCAATAGTTCGCGCTGCTTTACCAGATACTACGGTTTGGAAAACAGATTTGTCCTACAACGACCCCATGGTGGAAGGTTATTTTAGATCTTCTGTATTCAATGATTATCCTGTGGTGGGTGTTACTTGGGAACAAGCCAATGATTATTGCAGATGGAAAACAGACCGCTCTAACGAACAAACTTTATTAAAATACAATTTGATCGATCCCAAAAAACCCTATGTTGGAAAAATGGGTATCATCAATGATTTAGTAGATTCTTCCAATGGAAAAGGAGTTACCTCCACTGGTACTGCAACAGGATTTAGTAGATCAAAAAATATTGACGATTATGTAATGATTCCTGATTTCAGATTGCCTACCGAAGCAGAATGGGAATATGCAGCAAAAGTATCTAGTGGAAAAAATTACATCTCTAATTTTAATCTGCCTAAATCAGGAAGCAATTCAAAACACCCCAATGCGAGTGTGGTGACCTCTGATAGTCCATATCCTTGGAGCTCCAATGGCAACGATGGTTTAAGAAATGCAACTACTGGAAAAAAGAAAGGAAGCAAGGGAATGTTCTTAGCCAATTTTAAAAATGGAAGTGGTGATTATATGGGTATGGTGGGTTATTCCAATGATGGCGCAGGTTTCCCTTCTAAAGTAAATAGTTTTTTACAAAATCAAATTGGGCTATACAATATTAGTGGCAATGTGAATGAGTGGGTGGCCGATTTGTATCGACCCATGAACTCTGTAGACATGGACGATTTTAATCCCTACAGACGCAACAACACATTAGATGGAGATGACAACAACACAGCAAGTTATGAGTCTGGTACCAATACTTTAATTTCTAATAAATCTAGAGTTTACAAAGGAGGAAGTTGGAAAGATCGCCCCTATTGGTTAAACCCAGGTACCAGAAGATTTTTAGACCAGGACAAATCTTCCAACACCATTGGATTTAGATGTGCTGTATCTGCCTTTGGTATTGACACGCCTGCTGCATCAGAAGAAAAAAAGCATTGGTGGAATCCCTTTAACTTATTTAAATAATAAGTAGAATGAAACTACGCATTGGCTCAGGTATCGATTTTCATCAATTAGTAGAAGGCCGAGATCTATGGATTGGAGGAATTAAAATTCCTCATACCAAGGGTGCTTTGGGACACAGCGATGCAGATGTTTTATTACATGCCATTTGTGATGCCTTATTGGGCGCTTTAAGTTTAGGAGATATCGGTACTCATTTCCCAGACACAGATGCGGCTTACAAAAATATTGACAGTAAAATTTTACTGCAAAAAACATACGAACTCATTACTGCCCAAGGCTATCAAATTTTAAATATTGATGCTACTTTGTGTTTAGAAGCACCAAAAATAAAACCTTATGTGCTGGCCATGCAAGAATGTATTGCAGGTATTTTACACATAGGAAATAAAGATATTTCTATCAAAGCAACCACTACCGAAACCATGGGTTTCACTGGAAGAGGAGAAGGTTTAGTCGCCTTGGCCACTTGTTTGTTAAGCTCGTCAAATAGTTAAAACTGCTACCTTATGAAGCAGCTTGATTCCATTTCTTC
This sequence comes from Bacteroidota bacterium, assembly GCA_947451115.1. Taxonomy (GTDB): domain Bacteria; phylum Bacteroidota; class Bacteroidia; order Chitinophagales; family Chitinophagaceae; genus Sediminibacterium. The sequence continues at coordinate 22,879 of CANFXV010000010.1, read as the reverse complement.
TTTATATGAAATTTTTAAATTGCACCCACAAGTGCAAACCGATACCAGAAAATTACAAAAAGGTGATCTGTATTTTGCCTTAAAAGGGCCCAATTTTAATGGCAATGAATTTGCCCTAAAGGCATTGGAAATAGGTGCTGCTTATTGTATTGTAGATGAACCCATTCAAGCCAATGCTGAATTTCTTGAAAGAATTATTTTAGTGGATGATGTGTTGACTAGTTTGCAAGCATTGGCCAAATACCATCGCGAACAATTCACCATTCCATTTATCGCCATCACTGGTAGCAATGGAAAAACTACTACCAAGGAACTAGTAGCCGCCGTATTAAGCAGTCATTATGCTATTTATACTACTCAAGGAAATTTAAATAACCATATTGGCGTACCCCTTACTTTATTAAGTATAAAAAAAGACGCGCAATACGCCATCATCGAAATGGGTGCGAATCATTTAAAAGAAATTGAATCTTATTGCAGTTATACTTTACCCACCCATGGTTTAATTAACAATTGTGGCAAGGCCCATCTAGAAGGCTTTGGTGGAGAAGAAGGCGTAAAAAAAGGCAAGGGAGAATTGTTTGAATATTTAAAACAAAATCAAGGCAGCGCTTTTATCAATAGCGATTTAGACTATTTAGTTTCGATGAGTAAGGGCATTACAAACATCATCAGCTATGGACAATCGACTGGCCAACTACAAGGAAAAGAAGTCAAGCAGGATGGTGGCTTATTACAAGTAAACATTACAAAGTGCACCAATAATTTTTTACAAAATAAAACCATCCAAACTCAATTGGTAGGCGCCTATAATTTACCCAATGTACTTGCCGCCATCAGTATTGGACTTGAATTTAATGTGCCTGCTGAAAAAATTGTTGCTGCCATTGAAAATTATATACCTAGCAATAGCCGATCACAATTAACTACATGGAAAAATAACCAAGTGATACTAGATGCTTACAATGCCAATCCAAGCAGTATGAAAGTGGCAGTAGAAAATTTTGCGCTTATTGAAAATAAATCAAAAATTTTATGCTTGGGTGGCATGAGAGAATTAGGTACAAGCAGCCAGCAAGAACATCAAGTCTTAATTGAAATTATTAAAGCCTATGCTTTCAAAGAAGTTGTTTTGGTAGGCAAAGAATTTGAAAATTGCCAGCACCCATTTAACTATTTTGAAACTACACAAGCCGCTAAGGCTTGGTTAGACCAACAAAATTATACTGCCCATTATTTTTTAATCAAGGGATCTAGGGGCATTCAGATGGAAAAGCTAATTGCAGCAGAATAATATTTATTTGATATCTTTGCGCCATGCCAAATTATTTGTGGAGTACACTCAATAACCGATGTCCAAGGTGCAGAGAAGGTAAATTATTCATTTCCAGCAATCCTTACAATTTATCAACGATAACTAAAATGAATGAAAATTGTCCAGTTTGCGGACAACCCACTGAAATTGAATTGGGCTTTTATTATGGTACAGGCTATGTGAGTTATGCCTTAACCGTGGCTTATTTTGTATCCACTTTTGTGGCTTGGAAAGTATTGTTAGGTATGACCTTTGGCTTGGACGACAATCGAATTTTTTATTGGATGGGCACGGCCATTGTGCTTTTGTTGTTTATTCAACCCTTAATTATGCGTTTATCCAGATCCATTTGGTTGGGCTGGTTTGTTTCCTACAATAAGAACTGGAAAAACGAGCCATTGGAATACAATGAGCGCATGGATCATAACAGAAAAGAGCTCTAATCGCACTCAAAATCAAGTATTTATTTTAACTTCGCTGCCCCAATAGAGAGGTGTCCGAGTGGTTTAAGGAGCACGCTTGGAAAGCGTGTATACGGCAACGTATCGGGGGTTCGAATCCCTTCCTCTCTGCAAAATAGAAATAAATTAAAACGTCCCGAAAATTCGGGACGTTTTTTGTAGTAGGTAACAAGAGATGAAACTTGTTTCAATCTCGCCGTTGGCTGCTACAAAACTATGGGCTTCAAAAAAGCCCATAGTTTAATTTATTTTATTTTCATACCACCCGGGATGCCGACGAACGAAGTGAAGTCGGCCATCCGTGGGGTTCTGCGCAAAGCGCTGGCAATCCGAAATACTTAATACCTATAAACAATCAACTTAGAAACCCCTAGTTTAAAACTTACAAAACGGTCATTCCCATTATTAGCCGGCGTAAAATTTCCGTGTAAAGTTTTCTCCACTTCCTCATTACCAAAATGATCAATGACATCAGAACTAGTAAACCTATAATCAATCTCCCCAAAAAAACGAAGATTCTGATTGTAATTGTATTGTAAGCCAACATGAATAGGAATAGTAGCAATGGGAATAAACTGATCAATAACTTGAACATACGGATAAAAATAGGTTTTAAAATTATTTTCATCCTTAGGTACATTTAAGATATAGCCCATGCCAATACCCACATAAGGATTAAAATTTACTTTGTGAAAGCTATAAGGATGATTCTCATAAAAAAAATATTCTATCCCAAAACTTATTTCATGAAAAGTTCTAAAAAATTCAAAGCCTCTTTGAAAAGTTTCATAATTATTAGACAAAGTATCATTGGCACCCAAAGGAATGTATTCGTAATTCATACTCAAGGTTAAATTGGGTAATAAATTTTTTCTATAAAAGATACCAAAATTAGGTCTGAAATTATTTACACCGCTTCCTAGCTGACCAAAATAGCTGGTACTACCAATATGGCCACCCCATTCCCCTCTATAATCCAAAAGGCTTAGGTTTTGCGCAAAAGCAAAACAAGGTAGCATTAAAAATAAAATAGGTATTATTCGCTTTTTAATCATTCCTATTATTGTATTTCTTTTAATGTATTTATTATTAGTTTTTTTCTACAAACCAAACACTCTCATTGCATTTTGTGTAGTTAGCTCCGCCACTTCATGCAGCGGTATATTTTTAAGCGCTGACAATTTCATGGCCACTTGAATCATATAAGCAGGCTCATTGGATTTACCACGATAAGGCACAGGCGATAAATAAGGCGCATCGGTTTCCAACACCAACCATTGCATAGGAATGTCTTTAATGGCTTCTGCTACGCCTGCATTTTTATAGGTAAGCACACCGCCTAAACCTAAATGAAAGCCCATGGCAGTAATTTGTTCGGCCGATTCTTTACTTCCACTAAAGCAGTGAAAAATGCCCCGCAATCCTTTTTTTGCAAAAGGCTTGACTGCTTCAATGGTCTCGCCCATCGCATTGCGTGTATGAATCACTATGGGTAAATTATATTCCAAAGCCCAGCTCATTTGTTTTTCAAAAGCATGCATTTGTTGAGCAGTAAATGTTTTGTCCCAATAAAAATCCAACCCTATCTCCCCTACTGCAATAAATTTTCTTTTTGCTAATTGCGCTTTCACCATCGCCAGCTCTTCTTCTACATTTTCTTTCACCGAACAGGGATGCAAACCCATCATGGCCATACAATTCTTTGGATAAGCTGCTTCCACAGCCAACATGGCTTCCAAACTTGCACTATCCACCGCAGGCATTAGAATGGTATCTATGCCACTGTCCAAAGCATTTTTGAGCACCCCTGTTAAATTGTCTTTAATTGGATCTGAGTAGAGATGAGCATGGGTGTCTATAAAGCGCATAAAGGCTAAATCTTAGTTTAATCCCTACAAAAAAAGGCTATTTTTCACGTTTTACATAATAATACCTACAATAAGTCGTTTAAGCTATGTAGACAACAATGGTCTTATTAGTACAGACATTAAACTTTGTTTTTTATAGGGTACGGATTATACCGGCTGAGGTTTCTACCTTGGCCTTTTTTTTGCCCTAAAACCCTCCTGTTCAAATCATTGAATGACTTCAAAACGATAGCCCAAATTGGAAAAATAAGCCAAAACTTGGGGCAGGGCCACTTGCAATCTTTCCCAGGCCTTGGCACTATCATGAAATACCACAATGGAACCTGGGCCAGCATTGTTGATTACATTTTTTGCGCAATCCGCGCCCGTTAAATGCAAATCAAAATCGCCACTTAAAACATCCCACATTATAATTTGCTGGGGCAAGGTTTTGTGAGCTTTTATTTTTCTTAATTGCGCAGCACTTATTCTTCCATAGGGCGGTCGAAATAAATTTGAATCAATTAAATTCTTAGCGCTTATAATGTTTTCAATATAAATTTGCGTTGGTGTTTTCCATCCATTCAAATGATCATAGGTATGGTTGCCCACTGCATGCCCCTCCTGTAGGATTGCTTCATAAATATTGGCATAGGAAAGTACATTTTTTCCAATACAAAAAAAGCTGGCCTTGGCCTTGTATTTTTTTAATTCCGCTAAAACAAAGGGCGTGGCCTCTGGATGTGGGCCATCGTCAAAACTTAAATAAATCACCTTTTCATTTGCGGGCATTTTCCAGGTACAACCAGGATATAAAGCCCTTAGCCAAAAAGGTGTTTTTACTAAATACATACCCAAAGATAAATAGTTCTTTTGCCCATTTGAATATTATCTTTGTATAAATAAAAAAGAGCATGGATTCAAAGGTTAGAGTAAGGTTTGCACCCTCCCCTACAGGCGGTTTACACTTAGGTGGAGTAAGAACAGTTTTATTTAATTATTTATTCGCCAAACATCATGGCGGGGAGTTTATTTTAAGAATAGAAGACACCGATCAAACCCGTTTTGTAGCAGGTGCCGAACAATACATTATTGACACTTTGAACTGGTGTGGACTTACCCCAGACGAAAGCCCTTTGCATGGTGGCGCTTATGGCCCTTACAGACAAAGCGAACGCAAGGCCATTTATGCCCAATATGCACAAAGCTTAATTGAAAAAGGCTTTGCGTATTATGCTTTTGATACCCCTGAAGATTTAGACACAAAAAGAAAAGAAATTCCCAATTTTCAATACAGTCGTGCGTACAGAATGGAGATGAAAAACTCCATTTCATTAAGCGAAAATGAAGTGACTGAACTATTGAAAAAAGGCACACCGCATGTGGTACGTATTAAAATACCCGATGAAGAAGAAGTGGTTTTTACAGATATGATTAGAGGGGAAGTACGTTTTGAAGTGAGTACCGTTGATGATAAAGTTTTATTAAAGGCAGATGGTATGCCTACTTATCATTTAGCCGTGGTGGTGGATGATTATTTAATGAAAATTACCCATGCCTTTAGAGGAGAAGAGTGGCTACCCAGTGCTCCAGTACATATCTTATTATGGAAATATTTATTTGGACTAGATCAAATGCCTAAGTGGGCGCATTTGCCTTTGATTTTAAAACCAGAAGGTAGTGGTAAATTAAGTAAGCGTGATGGAGAGCGTTTAGGCTTTCCAGTATTTGCCATGGATTGGAGCGACCCTAACACCAAAGAAACCACCATCGGTTTTAAAGAGAAAGGATTTTTACCAGAAGCTTTTATAAATTTTTTAGCGATGTTGGGCTGGAATGATGGTACCGATAAAGAAATTTTTACCATTGATGAATTGATTGCAAACTTTGATTTGGAAAGAGTACACAAAGGCGGTGCTAAATTTGATTATGAAAAAGCAAAATGGTTCAACCAAGAATGGATTAAAAGAACAAACAACAAAGTATTAGCCACCTTACTTCAACCCTTTTTAGAGGCTGCAAAAATTGAAGTACATGAAGCACCTTATTTAGTAAAAGTAATTGGACTCGTGAAAGACCGTTGTCATTTGTTGGCCGATTTTATACCACAAAGCCAATTCTTTTTTGCCGCACCTACGACCATTGACACAGCAGCCATCTTGCCTAAATGGGAAGAAAAGAAGCAGGGCTTCTTTGATGCATTAGTAAAACTATATGCTCAACAAATTGCAGAAGGTATCAAAACAATGCCAGCAGCAAACCTGGAAGCAGGTTTTAAAGAATTAGCCGCTGCGCATGAATTAAAAACAGGTGATTTAATGTTGCCCCTGAGAATTATGTTGGTGGGTGGAAAATTTGGACCTGGCGTATTTGAGATCATTGAATCAATTGAACTTTCTGATACGAACGCAAGAATTCAACATGCTTTGCAATTACTATCAGGAAAATAATGTAACTTAATAGCAATGAAACCCATTAGAGTATTAGTAGCAAAAGTTGGATTGGACGGCCATGACCGTGGGGCTAAAATTATTGCCACTGCACTGCGTGATGCAGGCATGGAAGTAATTTATACTGGCCTACGTCAAAGCCCTGAGATGGTGGTGCAAGCTGCTTTACAAGAAGACGTGGATGCGATTGGTATTAGTATTTTATCTGGCGCGCACATGACGGTATTTCCAAAAGTGTATCAGTTGATGCAAGAAAAAGGATTAACGAATGTGCTATTAACTGGGGGTGGCATTATCCCAGAAGAAGACAGTAGTACCTTGCGCGCAATGGGTATTGGTACTTTGTTTGCGCCAGGTACCAACACAGCCGATATTGCGCGCTATATAAAAGATTGGGTGGCCACTTATCAAAAGTAATCTGCTTTTTTAATTTATAAATTGCAACTCTATGTCATCATTCCAAACTTTATTTACAAAAATGGAAGATCACACTTTGATCATTACCATTAATCGTCCTGACAAATTAAATGCATTGAATCAGCAAGTGATGAAAGACCTTGATGCAGTCATGGACAGGGTATATAAATTTCCTGAAATTAAAAGTGTAATCATAACGGGTGCAGGATTAAAAAGTTTTGTAGCAGGTGCCGATGTTAAAGAATTTGAATCCTTATCTAAAGAAGAGGCTACTGCCCTTGCTAAAAGAGGACAAGAGGTGTTTTTTAAAATAGAACATTCCCCTAAACCAGTCATTGCTTGTGTGAATGGATTTGCTCTAGGCGGTGGTTGCGAACTAGCCATGGCCTGTCATTTTATTATTGCTTCTGAAAGTGCTGTCTTTGGACAACCAGAAGTAAACCTAGGTATTATGGTGGGTTATGGTGGCTCACAAAGACTCACCCAAAGAGTGGGCAAAGGCAGGGCCATGGAATTAGTGATTACAGGCAAAACCATCAATGCTACCCAAGCCATGAATTATGGACTAGTGAACTATGTAGTGCCTCAAACTGAATTATTAGATAAAGCCTTCTCTATATTAAGCGTAGTGCATGAAAAAGCACCTAAGTCTGTGGGTAATTCCATCAAGGCTGTGAATGCTGCTTGGAACGAAGCAGAAAATGGCTATGATGTAGAAGCCAAATTATTTGGAGAATGCTTTACCACCCATGATGCCAAGGAAGGCATTACTGCATTTATAGAGAAAAGAAAGCCTGAATTCAAAGGGAATTAATCGCCCCTTTCTTACCTTTGTGTGATTAAATTTTACACTATGGAATACAGAATTGAGAAAGACACGATGGGTGAAGTAAAAGTACCAGCCCATGTTTATTGGGGTGCTCAAACACAAAGAAGTATTGACAATTTTAAAATAGCGCAGGATATTAACCGAATGCCTAAGGAAATCATTAAAGCATTCGCCTATTTAAAAAAAGCAGCTGCCCTGACCAATTTTGATGCAGGTGTTTTACCTAAAGAAAAATCGGATTTAATTGGTCAAGTTTGCGATGAAATTATTGCAGGCAAATTAGACGACCAATTCCCTTTAGTGGTTTGGCAAACAGGAAGTGGTACGCAAAGCAATATGAATTTAAATGAAGTGATTGCTTACCGTGCACATGTCATTAAAGGTGGAAGCTTAAGCGATAAAGAAAAGTTCTTACATCCTAACGATGATGTAAACAAGTCACAATCCTCTAACGATACCTTTCCAACGGCGATGCATATTGCAGCCTATCAAATATTAACGGAGACCACTATTCCAGGTATCACTGCATTAAAAAATACTTTAGAGGCCAAGAGCAAGGATTTTATGCATATTGTTAAAATAGGTCGTACCCATTTTATGGATGCCACTCCTTTAACCTTAGGCCAAGAAATAAGTGGGTATGTAAGTCAATTAAGTCATGGCTTAAAAGCTATTCATAATACCTTAGCACATGTAAGTGAACTAGCCTTAGGAGGTACTGCAGTTGGAACAGGTATTAATACACCTAAAGATTATTCAGTAAATGTGGCCAAGCATATTGCCAAATTAACTGGCCTTCCTTTTATCACTGCTGAAAATAAATTTGAGGCATTGGCTGCGCATGACGCTATTGTGGAAGCACATGGCGCTTTAAAAACAGTGGCAGTTAGTTTAATGAAAATTGCGAACGATGTGCGCATGCTTTCCTCTGGACCACGCAGCGGTATTGGAGAAATTTTTATTCCAGACAATGAGCCAGGTTCTTCTATCATGCCAGGTAAAGTAAACCCTACTCAATCTGAAGCCTTAACCATGATTGCTGCGCAAGTAATGGGCAATGATGTAGCTATTAATATTGGTGGTTCTATGGGACATTTTGAATTGAATGTATTCAAACCAGTGATGATTTATAATTTCTTACACAGTGCTCGTTTAATTGGCGATGGTTGCGTAAGCTTTAATGAAAAATGTGCTGTAGGATTAGCGCCGATAGAAGCCAATATCAACAAACACGTGAACAATAGTTTAATGTTAGTGACCGCACTGAATACCAAAATTGGTTATTACAAAGCTGCTGAAATTGCACAGAAAGCCCATAAAGAAGGAACCACTTTAAAAGAAATGGCGGTGAAATTAGGCTATGTCACTCCAGAAGAGTTTGATGCATGGGTGATTCCTAAAGACATGGTCGGTTTGTAGCTTTAGAAGATTCTTTATATAGTTAGGGGCAGAAAGAGAATTAATACTATTTCGAACGAACATTTGAGCGAAGCAATTGAGAGTGAGAAATAGGTATTTATTCTCTTGATAGCGCAGAAGGATGAAATATAATATTCATAAATGAACTAATTAGAATACTCTTTCACCGTTCAAATAAGTCTTCAATACTTTAACGTGTAAAATACTATCGGTAGGCACTTTCATTAAGTCTTTATCAAGGATAATAAAGTCGGCTTTTTTACCTACTTCAATACTACCCACTTGCTTTTCCATACGATTGGCCTTGGCTGCCCAAATGGTCATGCCACGAATGGTTTGCTCACGCGTTAAAGCGTTTTCCATTTGAAAACCACCTGCAGGAAAGCCTTTGCTATCCTGTCTTGCCACAGCGGCTAAAAAAGTTTTAAATGGATTAATTTCTTCTACAGGAAAATCGGTACCCAAGGGCAACCAATTATTTTGTTCCAACAATTGTTTAAAAGCATACCCTGTTTTTAATCTTTGCGCCCCCAATCTTGCACCCGCCCAATACATATCGCTAGTGCCATGGGTGGGTTGTACAGATGGAATAATATTGTTGTCTCCAAAATAATGTAAGTCTGATGGATCAATAATTTGTGCATGCTCAATTCTCCATCTTTTATCATTCTTGCCTTTTAAATATTTAGCATACACTTTTAAAATAGTTCTGTTGGCACTGTCTCCAATGGCATGGGTGCACATTTGAAAATCAGTACTAATTAATGTAGCAGCCACACTATCAAAATGCGCAGGACTACTTAATAAAAAGCCCGACCAGCCTGCTTTATCGGCGTAAGCTTGATTCAAACAAGCACCACGTGATCCTAAGGCGCCATCTCCATATACTTTAATTCCTTTGACCATTAATTTATCAGTTACATAACCGCCACTAGTAAAATATTTTGAAGTATAGGTAATTGGCTTATCGCTTAACATCACATACAAACGCATTTTTAAATCATTGGATTTTTGCAAAGCGTCTACTCTATCTACCTCCTCAGGACTCAACCCGCAGTCGGTAATGGTAGTTAGTCCAGTAGCAAAACAATTTTGTTGTGCAGCAGTCAACCAATTTTTATAGTCTTCATTTGTTGCATCAGGGATTTTTTTCTCAACTACCCCCACAGCATTGTCAATTAATAAACCTGTTAATTTCCCATTTTGAGTGGTGAATAAACCTCCTTCCATGGTTTGTCCTGCTTTCACACCTGCGAGTGCTAAAGCATAATCATTCGCAATGCTGGCGTGACCATCTACCCTTTCTAAAATAACGGGTCTATCTGGAAATAAAATATTTAATTCGGCATTGGTAGGAAATTCTTTTCCTGGAAAACGATTCTGATCCCAGCCTCTTCCTTTGATCCATCCTTTGCCAGGATGATTGGCTGCAAAGGCTTTCACTCTTTCAATGGCTTCAAACCAACTTGGCACAAACATTAAATCCACCGCATATAAAGACTGCCCATATCCTAAGAAATGCGCATGCGCATCTATAAAACCAGGATAAATAATGGCCTCATTTGCATTCACCATACTATCCGATTGATATTCCTTTAATATATCATCATTCGAACCTACGGCTACTATTTTACCATCTTGTATGGCCATGGCCTCCGCCATTGTAAACTCATTATTCACTGTATAAATTTGCGCATGATGTACAATTAAATCTACTCTTTGATTGATACAAGCACTAAACAACAGCATGAAGGCGAATGCAAATAATAAACGCATAATTAAGGTTTTGAAAAATAAAAGTAAGTAAAAAAATCAGCTACTAAAAACCAAAGTGGACAAATGCATTAGTTCAATAACTCACAAGGCTTCAATCCGGTATGTTTTTTAAAAGCCGCAGAAAAATGAGAGATAGAAGAATAACCCAACAAGGCAGAAACATCGGTGACACTCAATGATTTTTCATACAACAAATATTTAGCGTGCTCCATTCTTTGTTGTTGGTAAAAATCAAAAATAGTGGTGCCGTATACTTCCTTAAACCCTTTCTTTAAGTAGCATTCATTCATGGCTACTTTACGGCTCAATTCCTTGATGGTAATAGGATCGCCAATATGTTGTAATAAAAATTCACGTGCTTGATAAATGCTTTCTTTGCCTCTTTCATCTGCTAAAAACTTACAAGTAAAGACCATTTCTTTTTCTTCGATGATGCTTTCTAAACTGTACACCAACAACTCGTGAATTTTTGCATTCACAAAAATATTTTCCAAAGAACCGCTGTAGCTATGATTCAACAAGGCATCTAGGGTGACTCTCTTCTTTACACTTAAAGGAAATGTTTTGGTAAAGTTATCGGTATGTTTAAAAGCTAAGAGCTCATCTTTTTTAGTATTGGTTTTTACATTGTGTACAAACTGATGTAAAAAAGTAGCCGTGAAATGAAAAGAGAAAACATCGATGGTTTTTAATGGCCCCATACATTCTGCGGTGGGCAATTGATTGCATCCACCACAAACTTTATTGTCGCAGTATCTATTACCAGAAATACAAAACCTCAATTCAAGGTAGTTTTCCTTAGGTTGGCTTGCATTGTAATGGTAGACAAACATACCCGTATCTTCCGCCCCCCAGGGCACTTGGGCTTGGTATCTTTTAATCTGATATTGAGTAGACCCAGGAATACGCTGTTCTTTGCTGTAGAGCAATGCCATCCCACTAAAACCTTGGGGGGCATTTTCCTGCATTAAGAGTTCTTGTACCTGTGTCATGGATACAAAATTAAGACATAAACCCTAAAGCAACTATTGGGCTAAAAAATTTGACCTAAAAATGACCTAGAAATTAGCCCAATTTTGGGCTTAAAAACTATGCACAAAATGGCAAAATTGGGGATAACTAAATTGGCCTCAAAACAGGCTTTAAACCCTTAATTATCTTAAGTTTGTAAGCATTCTGAATGCATCGAAAAACAAACAAATTTTAATCTATTTATGTCCAACGATTTACAGTCCAACGAATCAGCAGAAAATAAGAATTATGGCGCCGACAGTATCCAGGTTTTAGAAGGCTTAGAAGCTGTTAGAAAAAGACCGGCCATGTACATTGGTGATGTAGGCTCAAAAGGGTTGCACCACCTAGTTTACGAGGTAGTCGACAACTCCATCGACGAGGCCTTGGCGGGTTATTGCTCCCATATCGAGGTAGCCATTCATGAAGACAACTCTATCAGTGTTCAGGACAATGGTCGTGGTATCCCCACCGCCATGCATACTAAAGAGAAAAAGTCGGCTTTGGAAGTGGTTATGACGGTACTTCATGCGGGAGGTAAATTTGATAAAAATACCTATAAGGTTTCTGGTGGATTGCACGGTGTGGGTGTAAGTTGTGTGAACGCCTTAAGTACTAAATTATTGGTGACCGTTGAAAGAGAAGGGAAAATATTTGAACAAGAATATGCCATTGGGGTGCCACAGTATGCCGTTAGAGAAGCAGGTACCAGCGATAAAACTGGAACTCGTGTTCACTTCTGGCCGGACTTAACCATCTTTCAAGAATCGGTGTATAAAAGAGAAATCCTAGAAAGTCGCTTACGTGAATTGTCTTATTTGAATAAAAGAATTAACATCACCATCACCGACTTGAGAGAGAAAGATGAAACTGGTGCTTATTATACCAAGAATTTTTACAGCGAAGGAGGTATTGTGGAGTTTGTACAAATGTTAGATAAAAACGGGAACAGAACTCCAATCATCTCTCAACCTTTGTATGTAGAAGGTTTAGATGAAGCCTCTAATGTAATGGTAGAAGTAGCTTTAACCTACAACGACGATTTTAAAGAAAATATTTTCTCTTACGTCAACAATATCAATACCATTGAAGGTGGTACCCACGTTACCGGTTTTAGAACTGCCCTTACGCGTGTATTCAAAAGCTATGGTGATAAAGAAGGTTTATTCGAAAGAGCTAAAGTAACTGTTGAAGGAGATGATTTCAGAGAAGGTTTGAGCGCTATTATTTCTGTAAAAGTGCCAGAACCTCAATTCGAAGGTCAAACAAAAACTAAATTAGGTAATAGTGAAGTGAGTGGTGTAGTGCAAACTACCGTTTCTCGCGTATTAGAAGCTTATTTAGAAGAGAACCCGAAAGAAGCTAAGTATGTAATCTCAAAAATTATTTTAGCGGCCCAAGCACGTGTAGCTGCCAAGAAAGCGCGTGACATGGTGCAACGTAAAACGGTACTTACGGGTGGCGGCTTGCCTGGTAAATTGGCCGATTGTTCGGACAGAGATCCAGAAAGATGCGAACTATACTTAGTCGAAGGAGACTCTGCTGGTGGAACAGCCAAGCAAGGTCGTGATAGAGGTTACCAAGCGATTTTACCTTTACGTGGTAAAATCTTGAACGTTGAAAAAGCTATGGAGCATAAAATTTATGAGAATGAGGAGATTCGTAATATGTATACAGCCCTTGGTGTAACGGTGGGCACACCTGAGGATCCTAAAGCATTAAATATTGCCAAACTTCGTTATCATAAATTAATTATCATGACCGATGCCGATGTGGATGGTTCTCACATCGCAACACTTATTCTTACATTCATTTTCAGATACATGACCGAGTTGGTTCAAAACGGCTACGTATACATTGCGCAACCTCCTTTATACTTAGTGAAGAGAGGTAAAGAGCAAGAATATGCTTACAGCGAAGAACAAAGAAAGGCCTTGGTGATTAAATTAGGCGGTGGCAAAGAAGATGCAGTGACTATTCAACGTTACAAAGGTTTGGGAGAAATGAACGCAGATCAATTATGGGAAACCACCATGGATCCAGCACGCAGAACTTTAAAACAAGTGACCATTGAAAGCGCTGCTGAAGCGGATCGTATCTTTAGTATGTTAATGGGTGACGATGTAGCACCAAGGAGAGAATTCATTGAATCACATGCCAAATATGCCAAAATTGATGCTTAAAACCAGGGTTTTCTACGTTTTTTGGCCGATTTAGCAAAAAATCAAGCCTTTCCGTAAATGAATCCCGATAAATGACCTACTTTCAATTAGAAATATTCACTTTAAAATTTATACAAAATGGACACTTCAAAAATGATTAAAGCGTATTGCTTAAAAACAAAAGAAAAAAACGTACCAATGCATGACGCTGTCATCACTAAAACTGCTAGAGGCGGTTATATGGCAGGTGGTAATGATGGTAAAGGAAATAAAATGGCAGCTATTTTAAGCGAAACCAATGCCCTTAAGGCAATCGCTGATGGAGTTGCTAAAAAAGGATTCTAGTAAACTTCGTTTACAATAGATTCTTAGTAAAATTTCAATCTTATTTAAAGCCCTTTCGTTCATTCGAGAGGGCTTTTTAGTGGTTGGAATTCTGGCTTAAGCCAAGTTGGCAAACACCCCCTGTTTTATTTTCTCCAACAAGGCAAAGCACTGCTCCATATTTTTTACCTCTTTGATGATCAAAACAAAGCTTCGACCCACTTGTTTAAAATGCGCTTTATTCATGTTCTTTTGCGCATAGTCTAATAACTGTTTAAAAGTATTGCTTTCAAAATAAGGTGAATCGGGTCGGTTGATGAAAAAGCATCTTAAGGTATCGTCCTTCAAGGTCATTTTTTCAAAACCCAAGGCAATGGCAATGCGACGACAACGAATGGTAATAAATAAATCATTCACCGAATTAGGAATAGGACCAAATCGATCTGCTAACTCCGTTTCCATCAAGGCCAACTCTTCATCATTTTCAGTTTGATCCATCCTTGTATACAAAGAAAGTCTTTCTCCAATACTTTCTACATAAGTATCTGGAATCATAATTTCTAAATCGGTATCAATGGTGCAGTCTTGTACAAAATCATCCTGTTTGCTTATTTCTTCTTCAAATAATTCTTTAAAGTCGGAACGTTTTAATTCTCTTACTGCTTCGGCCAATATTTTTTGATACATCTCAAAACCAATTTCGGCCATAAATCCACTTTGTTCTCCTCCTAACAAATTGCCCGCTCCGCGTATGTCTAAATCGCGCATGGCAATCTGAAACCCACTACCCAACTCACTAAACTGCTCGAGTGTTTGTAATCTTTTTCTAGAATCATCGGGTAAGGTACTCATGGGTGGTGCCAATAAATAACAAAAAGCTTTTTTATTGCTACGCCCTACCCTTCCTCTTAATTGATGTAAATCGCTCAAGCCAAATTGATGCGCATTGTTTACTATAATGGTATTTACATTGGGAATGTCCACGCCGCTTTCTACAATATTGGTACATACCAAAACATCGTACCTTCTTTCAATAAAATCTAATATTTTTTCTTCCAATTGATGGCCTTCTAATTGGCCGTGTGCATAGCCAATGCTAATGTCCGGACATAAACGCTGAATGGTTGCACACATTTCCGCCAAGCCTTGCACCCTGTTATGGATAAAGAATACTTGACCTCCTCGCTCTGTTTCATAATAGATGGCTTCTCGAATGGTATCTTCATTAAACACTTGCACTTCGGTATGTATGGGTTGTCTATTCGCAGGGGCTGTATTAATAATACTTAAATCTCTTGCCCCCATTAAACTAAAATGCAAAGTCCTTGGTATAGGCGTCGCTGTTAAAGTCAAGCAATCCACATTTGTACGCAAAGTTTTTAATTTTTCCTTATGCCCGACGCCAAATTTTTGCTCCTCATCAATCACCATTAATCCTAAATCTTTAAAATTTACTTCCTTGCCTAAAATGCCATGGGTACCTACTAAAATATCAATCTTTCCTTGTTTTACTTTTTCTATAGTTTCTTTTTTCTGCGCTGCAGATTTGAACCGATTTAAAAAATCAATGGTGATCGGAAAATCTTTCAAACGTTCACTAAAAGTTTTAAAATGTTGAAATGCCAAAATGGTGGTAGGCACCAAAACCGCCACTTGCTTGCCATCAATAGCTGCCTTGAAAGCCGCACGCACAGCCACTTCGGTCTTACCAAAGCCCACATCTCCACAAACCAATCTATCCATGGGTGCCGGTGCTTCCATGTCTTTTTTGACATCTGCAATGGCCTTGGCTTGATCTAAGGTTTCTTCATAAATAAAAGAAGCTTCCAATTCATGCAACATATAATTGTCGGGTGAAAAAGCAAAACCTACTTGCGCTTTTCTTTGGGCATACAATTTAATTAAATCAAAAGCTATCGATTTTACTTTGGCCTTTGTTTTGTCTTTTAATTTTACCCAAACATCCGATCCTAATTTATTCACTTTTGGTGGCGTTCCTTCCTTGCCCGTATATTTTGAAATTTTATGGAGTGAATTAATATTCACATATAAAATATCACTGTCCTTGTAAATAATTCTCACTGCCTCCTGCCAACGTCCATTGACTTCGATTTTTTGTAAGCCACTGTACACACCTACCCCATGATCAATATGCGTCACATAATCGCCAGGAAGCAAGTCACGCAAGGTTCTTAGGGTAATGGCCTTGCTTTTACTATAGGCTTGTTTTACTTTATACTTATGGTAACGTTGAAAAATTTGGTGATCGGTATAGCAAATAATTTGATGGTCATGATCGATAAAACCTTCGTGAATATTTTTTACAATGGGGGTAAATTGTATCTCGGTTTTTAAATCGGTAAATATGGCATGCAATCGTTCCAATTGCTTTGCTTGTTCAGCAAATATAAATACAGCATACCCCTTTTTTTCAAAAGACTGTAGATTGTCAATTAACAATTCAAACCTTCTATTAAAAGAAGGCTGCACTTGGGTATTGAAAGCAATATTTTCTTTGGCCAGTTGTGCATGAAAACCCCATTCTATGATGGACTTGGTGGCCAACTGCTTTTGGGTAGCTTCTACCGTAACAAAATCATCCAATACACTCTGCCTTTTGTGGGCATCCTGCTCATCGGTGGTATTGGCACTGGCATGATGTTCAATAAAATCTACCAAGGCCTCGAATTGATCATTGCCTCTTTGCTCAATGACATTCCAATCTTTCAACCAAACCAAGGTATCATGGGCCATAAAAGTCAATAAAGGAATTTTTTGGGTGTCCTCAAATTGCGTAGTTACATTAGGAATGATATTGACTAGCAATAATTTTCTTTCACTTAATTGAGTGGCAGGATCAAACAATCTAATACTGTCCACTTCCTCTCCAAACAATTCAATACGATAGGGCTGTTCATTGCCAAAAGAATAAATATCAAAAATACCTCCGCGCAAAGCAAACTGCCCTGGCTCGTATACAAAATCGGTGCGCTCAAACCCATAACCAATAAGGCTTTGCATTAGTTCATTCAAATTTACACTGTCGTTGGTTTTAATTTGAATCATATTTTGCTGCAAAGTATTGGGCATGATTACTTTTTCAAACAAAGCTTCTGGATAGGTAACTATAATTTTTTTATTGCCCCCCATGGAAATTTTAGTCAAAGCCTCGGTGCGCAGCATGACATGAGAAGGATTCAACAAACTAAAATTCTGTGGTGTTTTGTAGGAAGAAGGAAAATAAAACAAATCCATTGCTTCCGTAACACTCTCGATAGAATTGAAAAAATAAGCAGCTTCTTCGGCATCATTGAGTACTACTATATGATTGAACTGCTCAGTTTTGGGATGCGTAAAAATAGTTTGTAAAACAAAGGCAGCAGCCGACCCATGTAAATTTTGTAAAAAGACTTGATAAGGCTTATTTTCTAGTTTGGACATAGCTATCCTGTCCGCCAAATTATTTAGGAGGGGGGAATTGCGAAAACGTTCAAACAGAGATTGCTCATTCATACATCAACCCCACAAAGATACAAGCTGTAGCTAATAACTTGCTTTTTGATTTAGCATGATGTTCAAAATAGTTGTTTTTTGTGGCGCCACCTTAAAGATTGCGACGCCATCATTCCCAGAAAAATAAGGAATAAAAAAACCTTTTTCGTAGGCTACCACTAGGCTATAGGACCCTGCTGGTAAATGAAAATAGTAATGCCCCAAAGAATCAGTGGTAGTAGTTCCTATTAAATCTCCATTAATTTTAGCACAAATATTCCCATTTTGATTTTCTAATTGCGCCAAATTAAGTGCTTTGTAAATGTAAATTTTGGTATTTATGGCTAGTCCATTACTGCTAGATTTTCCTTTAATGGGCATTGCATTGCCCCGCTGTTCTGTAACCACTCCTTCAAGAACAGCATCTTTCTGAATTTTAGCCAATAGTATCAAGTCTTGGCAAGACATTAGACTTAATCCAAATAAGGTACAAAGATAAAAACGTATCGTCCATTTCATCTGCCTAAATATTTACTTAAAATTACAGCAATACCTAGCCAATCCCCTTTATTCATCTGCTTTTTTATCTTACTAACTTAAAAAATATGAGGAATTCATTGTAATTTTATACCGTCTAATTTTAGGCTTTCAATCCCAGTACGCTCAATGAAAAAAACAGTCTTATTTCTCTTTTTTTTACTTGCCCTATATGCTGTTTCCTTGGCTCAAAA
This sequence comes from Bacteroidota bacterium, assembly GCA_947451115.1. Lineage (GTDB taxonomy): Bacteria > Bacteroidota > Bacteroidia > Chitinophagales > Chitinophagaceae > Sediminibacterium. The sequence continues at coordinate 4,645 of CANFXV010000010.1, read as the reverse complement.
CCAAACCAATAAATTGGTGTTAATCAATACCGCCAAAACATTGGAACAAGAATCAAGAGCCAGTTATTCTGCTGCCCTAATTTTAGCCAAAGAAAAAGGTTGGCCCCTTTTTTATAGATCAAAAAATAATTCCATTGCTAGTTTAATAGGTGTTGATGCGTATGGTCAACCAAGGTATAAAGTTGGATTTACAGATCCTGTGCAAGCCACGACTATAAATACCAATAAGGTTTGGCCCGGTGGCATTGCTGGCTTAAGTTTAAATGGAAGCAATGATAGCCTTACCAATAAATTAGGCATTTGGGATGAAGGCAAACCAAAACTTACCCATCGCGAATTGGCAGGCAGGATTACTCAAAAAGACAATGCCAACAATACCGTAGATCATAGCACCCATGCCTTAGGCATCATGATGAATACCGGAATTAATCCATCGGCCAAAGGAATGGCCTATGGATTAAAGGGCGCTTATTCTTATGATTGGAATAACGATGCCTCTGAAATGTCTTTAGCAGCTTCCAATGGTTTATTAATCTCCAATCATTCCTATGGAATTGTTAGTGGCTGGGATTATAATTCCGATTCAAGTCGTTGGGAATACAATGGTAGATGGAATGAAAAAGAAGACCTCAATTTTGGATTGTATGATATTGATGCACAAAGATTTGATTCCATCGCCTACAATGCACCCAATTACTTAATTGTAAAATCTGCTGGGAACAATCGCTCTACCAATGGACCAGATGTTGGACAAGATTATTGGAGAAGGGATCAAAATGGGAAATGGTACGATGCAGGTGCTAGGCCAGATAGTTTAAGCAGCAACAATGGTTATGGCATTATACCCACAGACGTGAATGCTAAAAATTTATTGACCATTGGGGCCGTTTATGGTATTGCTGCAGGTTATTCTAAAAAAGAAGATGTACTCATGACGAGTTTTAGTAGCTGGGGACCTACAGATGATGGAAGAATAAAACCTGATTTAGTAGGAGATGGTTACCAAGTATTATCCTCCATTAGTACCAACGATTCTAGTTATGGTTATTTGAGTGGCACTTCGATGGCCGCTCCAGATGTAGCAGGTTCGCTACTTTTATTGCAAGAATTAAGTCAACAATTAAGCCCAAAGAAATTTATACGCGCTGCCACGGTCAAAGCCTTAGCCATACATACCGCCAATGAAGCTGGACTATATCCTGGTCCTGACTTTAAATTTGGTTGGGGATTACTTAATTTAAGTGAGGCTGCCAATGTTTTAAGCAATGCACTTACTTCTAATAACAATAGTTCAAGCACAGACCTTGTTTATGAAAAAACTTTACAAAACAAACAAAGCGACACCTATACCATTGTAGCCTCTGGCATAAAACCTGTAAAAGCCACCCTTGTTTGGACAGATGTAAAAGGTAGTGTTGAAACTACGCTCAATGATACTACCCCTAAATTGGTGAACGATTTGGATCTAAAAATTAGCAGCGCCAATACTAATTTTTTACCCTGGACTTTAAGTGCTGCTAAGCCAGATAGCCCAGCCATTAAAGCCAACAATAGATTGGACAATGTAGAGAAAGTAGAACTAGATACCAGTTTTATTGGCAATACCTATACTATAACAGTCACTCATAAAGGAAATTTAGAAAGAGGCAAACAAGACTATTCCTTAATTATCAGTGGAGCAGGTGGAAATGTATATTGCAGCTCTACAGCAAGCACTGCAGCGGGTACAAAAATAGATAGTACCAGCATCAATAACATTCAATTCACTAATACTACCACCAATCAATACATTGACAATAGCAAATACAATGTTTTGGGAGAAGCCAATGGCAATTTAAGTGTCACGCTTAAAATAGGCAGTAGCGACACTAGCAATGCTAGCCGTTTTGTAAAAATATTTATCGACTACAACAACAATGGCAATTTTGAAGACAGCGAAACCGTTGCTACGAGCATTGCTTTAAAAAATGGAATATACAGTACGAATATTACTTTGCCTGCTAATTTGAAAGCGGGCAGTTTTACTAAATTGCGCATAGTTGCCATGGAAACCAATAGCAGCAGCAATGTTAAAGCTTGTGGCAGTTACCTCATTGGTGAAACACAAGACTATACTTTAAAAATCACCAACCCTTCTACCGACCTAGCCATCTCTGACTTAATCAGTCCAACAGGAAGTATTTGTAAAAAGGCAGTGCAATACATCACGGTAAAAATTGTCAACAATGGGTCTTCAACGCAAAGTAATTTGCCCTTAAGTTTATTGGTGAAAGATGGGGCTACCACTATATTATCTGTTAATGAAATCTTCAAAGGCAGACTTCTTGGGTATGAAAGTATGAATTATACTTTCCAAAAACCAATGAGTGTAGATGCCAGTAAATCTTATACCATAACAGCCGCTGTCAATATTTCCAACGATCAACAAAAAAGCAATAATAGTTTAACAGCTTCTTTTTCAAGTGCAGCAACACCGGCTACTCCATCGGGTACGGCTAGCGCTTGTAGTGGTCAATTAAAATTAGCGGTAACCAACCCTATTGCGTCCACTAGCTATTTATGGTATGATAGTTCAAACTTATTAAATCCAATTGCCAACGGAACCAATGTTGTTTTAACCTCATCAATGAATCCAATTTATTTAACTCAAGGTTATCAAGGGACAGCAGGACCTATTAGCAACAGCAGCTTGGCCACTACAGGCGGCTACAATAATTTTAGTGGCAATTATATTAAAATAAATACCACCAGGCCTATTAATATAGAAACTACCAAGCTGTATACCGGCTACCCAGGAAAACTCAGTTTTACTTTAGGTACATTGGTTTCTGATAATGGGGTGACTTATTCCTATTACGCTTTACAAACGGTCAACTTAAATGTGGAGGCGAGCAGCCCAAGTCCTGCATTTCCCACCTACGACTCTGTCAATAAAGTGAATACACCTACACCTTATGTAAGTGGAGATAGTGGTAAAGTATATGCGCTCAACTTTAACATTCAAACACCTGGAGATTATATCCTTGTGGTTGCCTGCGACAGTGCCACCTTATTTAGAAATAATGCCTTAACCTCTACTACCTATCCTAGTGGACCAGCAAAAGTATTTAGTTTTATAGGCAATAGTGTTCCTACTAGTTCAAGTAGTAGTTACCAAAACTATTGGTACTTTTTTTACAATACACAAGTAAGTACCACAGATTGTTTAAGTGCCGCTGCAACCATTCCGGTGCAAACCATAGCCAATCCGAGCATCACAAGAGTAGGCGATAGCTTAACCTCAAGTGCCGCCAATGTGTATCAATGGTATTTAAACGATACTACCTTGCAAGGCGCCAACTCCAAATCCTATAGAGCCACACAAAATGGACTGTATAAAATATCTACCTTTGTTGGCGATTGTCAAACAACTTCACCTAACTTACTGGTATTAGTTAGGGATCCAAGTGGCAATGTAATTACCGATGTGCAAGAAAGCAATCCAAAAGAAATTAGCCTTAAAATTAGTTCTGAGGCTAATATTGACAATCTAATAAAAGGCAACTCCTTCTATGTTCAATTTAGCAAAATACAAACCGAAGGTATCTCCCTAGAAATTGTTAATGCGGTTGGAAATAAGGTGTTTCAAATTGAAAATTTAATCAACCAACAAGCACCACAAAAAATCACTACCGGAAACTTAAGCACTGGCGTTTATTTTGTAAAAATTTACGCCAATAAAAAAGTATATGTTCAACGTGTTTTCATCACCAACAATTAAAATTTAAAACTATGGCACTAGAATGGATGGAAGGTATACTGACAAAGATTGTCGATGAAACCTCTAATACGAAAAGATTTTATTTTGAAATACCCAGCCTAGAGAAATTTGATTTCATTCCTGGCCAATTTGTAACATTAGACTTGCCCATTCATGAGCAAAAAAATAAAAGATGGAGAAGTTACTCCATTGCTTCGGCACCCAATGGTACCAATACTTTTGAATTGGTCATTGTTTTATTGGAAGGTGGCCTAGGTACCACTTATTTATTCAATGAAGCTAAAGTGGGGACTAAAGTAACTTTAAGAGGACCACAAGGCGTATTTGTACTTCCTAAGAATTTCGAGCACGATGTTTATTTTATTTGTACCGGTACTGGCATTGCTCCATTCAGGTCTATGATTCGTTACATACATGAACATAAGATTGCACACAATAATATTCACCTCATTTTTGGTTGCCGTAAATTCGAAGATGGTTTATACATTGATGAATTAAAAGAATTAGAAAACAAAGAACCTGGCTTTCATTTTCACCCTTGCTATTCCAGAGAAACCGAAGTGCCAGTGGGCTCCCATAAAGGATATGTGCATCCCGTGTACCAAGAATTATTGAAAGAGAACAAAGAGACTGCCCATGTTTGGTTATGCGGTTGGAAAGCTATGATTGATGATGCACGTAAAAATATGACCGACTTAGGGTTGGATAAAAAGCAAGTGCACTTTGAATCTTTTGGTTAATTAATATGCGCTAAGACCAACTCCTTAATTTTACTTAATGCAATACGCTCTTGCAGCATACTATCGCGGTAGCGAATGGTAGCAGTGCCGTCCTCTTTGGTTTGATGATCGATGGTGACGCAAAATGGCGTTCCGATGGCATCTT
>CANFXV010000009.1 GCA_947451115.1 Bacteroidota bacterium | reverse complement strand
TTAAGCTCTAAAGGCGAAGTGAAAGGCGATATTGGTAACCTTAGAGTAGATGTAATTTTAGATGCCAAAGAAAAAACATTGACCATTATGGACAATGGTATTGGTATGTCATCTGAAGAAGTAGATAAATACATTAACCAAGTGGCCTTTAGCGGCGCCGAAGAATTTGTAAACAAATACAAAGACGCTAGCATTATTGGTCACTTTGGGCTTGGTTTTTATAGTGCCTTTATGGTGAGTGAAAAAGTAGATATTTATTCCAAAAGCCATAAAGATACCCCTGGTGTTTTCTGGAGCTGCGACGGTAGTACTGAATATGAATTATATGAAGTAGACTATAGTGCCCGCGGTACTAAAATTGTTTTACATATTAACGAAGAGAGTGCCGAGTTCTTAGAAGCTAATCGTGTGAAATCTATCTTGGATCGTTTCTGTAAATTCTTGCCAGTAGCTATTTATTTTACCGATGCGAATGCGGAGAAAAAAGAGGCTAAAAGCGAGGCGGAAGAAGATGCGAAAGCATCTGATGCAGGAGTAAAAGGTCAAGAAGTAGAAAAACCAATTAACAATACCAATCCTTTATGGATTCGTAAGCCTGCCGATTTAACCAAGGAAGACTACGAGAATTTTTATAAAGAATTATATCCCTTTGGTGAAACACCACTTTTTTGGATTCATTTAAATGTAGATTATCCCTTTAATTTAACGGGTATATTATACTTCCCAAAAATTAAGCAAAGCTTTGAAATTCAAAAGGATAAAATTCAGTTGTATTGCAACCAGGTTTTTGTAACCGATGAAGTAAAAGACATTGTACCTGAGTTCTTAATGCTATTACATGGTGTTATTGATAGTCCAGACATTCCATTAAACGTAAGTCGTAGCTATTTACAAGGCGACCCAAATGTGAAAAAAATTAATGCACACATTACTAAAAAAGTAGCGGATAAATTAGAAGAAATATTTAATTCCGATAGAAAGTCCTTTGAAGAAAAATGGGAGAGCCTAGGCTTATTCGTAAAATATGGTATGATTACCGACGATAAGTTTTTAGACAAAGGCAATAAGTTTTTGATCTTAGAAGACGCAGCTGCTGCAGGTACTTTCTATACATTGGATGAATATAAAAAAGCAACCGAGTCGAATCAAAAAAATAAAGACGGCAAACAAGTATTGCTATATACTACCAACCCGGTAGGTCAAGATGCATTTATACAAGCAGCAGTAAGCAAGGGTTATAAAGTGATTAAGTTAGAGACCATGGTAGACGCTGCCTTTATTAATAATGTTGAAATGAAATGGGAAGGTGTTCAGTTTGTAAGAGTAGATGCCGATGTAGTAGATAATTTAATTGACAAACAAGAAAATGTTGATTCTGTTTTATCTAAAGAGGAAGTAGAACAAGCTAAGAAATTATTTGAATTTCAAATACCTGAAACTACTATTACGGTTGAAGTGAAAGGCTTGAGCCAAGACGCAGCGCCGGTAATTGCTACACGTCCCGAATTTATGCGTCGTATGAAAGATATGGCCAGCATGGGTGGCGGAGGTATGACTGCTTTTTATGCGCAGATGCCCGACGAAGTTAATTTAACCATCAATGGCAATCATCCTATTTTCCAAGCCTTGTTAAAAGAAGCTGATGTTGATAAGCAACAAAAACAAGCCCGCAATTTAGCCGACTTGGCCTTGCTTTCTCAAGGTTTATTAAAAGGCGCCGAACTGACCAACTTTATTAATAGAAGTGTTGATTTATTAAAATAAATTAGCGTGCAATTTTATACTAAAAAGGTGTTCAAATTTGAACACCTTTTTTATGCGAATTGTTTAATGGTAATTTAACTGCTTGCTTTTACATCTAGCACCTGCATTTGCACTGTTTCTGTTCCCTGCCATTCATTTAATTGCAATTGAAATACAATGTCAAAGGGTTTACCCGATTTTACAATGGGCATATAATGGGGCATATTGTAACCAATCCCTTTGATGGGATTATTGCCCTGTGTTACATTAAAACTAATATGCGCCTCCTTCATTAGTTTAGAATAGCCGGTATCATATACCCCTTGCGCAATAAATAAGGGGCGCATGTTATCGGGGCCAAAAGGTTCCATTTGTGTAATGATCTGATAAAAGTTTTTATTGATGCTGTCTAATGGCAATACTGCGTTGATGATGATTTCTGGTACCAATTGTGCCTCCGTTATTCTCGCACTTACTTCTCTTTCAAATGCAAGTTTAAATGGCTCTAATTGATCTAAGGCAAGGGTCATGCCTGCTGCTGCAAAATGCCCGCCATATCCAATTAAGTGTTCTCTGCAGGCATGCAAGGCTTCATACAAATTAAAGCCTATTACACTTCTGGCACTGCCAGCTAATACATCTCCACTTTGTGTGAGTACAATAGTTGGTTTATAATGTTTTTCAATTAATCTACTGGCTACTATTCCAACAACTCCTTTATGCCAATGCGGTTGAAACACCACCGACGATTTTTTATTGGAATGATTTAAATCTAGTTCTATTTGTTCCAATGCTTCTTCTGTAATAGTGGTATCGGCTTCTCTTCGGTCTAAATTGTCTTGTTGCAACAAACTGCCAATGGCCAATGCCTTGGTATAATCTTTTTCTATAAACAGTTGTACCGCTTTTTTTGCATCGTCCATTCTGCCTGCTGCATTAATGCGGGGCGCCACGGCAAATACCAAATTGGTGATGCGCATGGGGCTAGTTTGTTTGGCCAAATCCATCAGCGCCAACAAGCCTGGGCAGGGTGCTTCGTTTACTTGTTGCAATCCAAAAAAAGCAAGGGTTCTGTTTTCATCCACAATGGGTACAATGTCTGCGGCAATGGCGGTGGCCACTAAATCTAAATATTCTAAATAAGATTCTGCAGGCATCTTGTACTTTTCGGCCAAGGCACTAATTAATTTAAATACCACCCCACATCCACATAATTCCTTAAAAGGATAATTACAATCAATCTGTTTGGGGTTTAAAATAGCAATGGCTGGTGGTAAAATGGCATCGGGTAAATGGTGGTCGCAAATAATAAAGTCAATACCTAATTCTTTTGCATAAGTAACAAGCTCAATGGATTTTATACCACAGTCTACCGAAATAATTAAATCGATACCAGTTTCTTTGGCATAGTCTATGCCTATTTTAGAAATGCCATAACCTTCTTTGTATCTGTGCGGTATATAGTAATCGATATGGGGGGTTAGTTTTTTTAAAAACTGATACAAGGTGGCCACCGAAGTTGTGCCATCCACATCATAATCTCCAAATACCAATAAGTGTTGATTTTTTTCAACGGCTGCTTCAATTCTGGTTACTGCTTTTTGCATGTCCTTCATCAACCAGGGGTCATGCAGATGGTCTAAATTGGGTCTGAAATATTTTTTTGCGGCTTCAAAATCTTCTATGCCTCTTTGAATGAGTAATTCACATAACAATGGATGTATTTTTAGTGCCTCTTGCAAAGCTTGCACTTTGGCATTGTCTGCACTTAATATATTCCATCTTTTTTCCATTAAAATTTTCTATCGGTGGTGTATCTCACTAATTCCTCAAGGGCATCTCTAGTTTCGCTGGCTGGGAATTGATGGAGCAATAGTAAGGCTTTGTCTCGGTATTCAATCATTTTATGAGTCGCATAATCAATGCCTCCGTATTGCACCACATGGTCTATCACAAATTTTACTTTCTCTTTATCATTGTTGTTGTTTTTAACAATGTAAATGATTTGCTTTTTTAAAGCAGGTGCTACCTTTTGTAAAATATGAATTAGCGGAAGGGTTAACTTTTTTTCTTTGATGTCATTGCCTGTGGGTTTACCAATACTGGCTTCTCCATAATCAAACAAATCATCTTTTATTTGAAAGGCCATGCCTACATTTTCGCCAAAATCACGCATCCTTTGAATAAGTGTTTCATCTTGTGTTACCGAACTTGCGCCAGCAGCACAACTTGAAGCCAATAAAGAAGCAGTTTTCCCATTGATGATTTCATAATAAATAGATTCATCAAAATTTAAATTCCTTGTTTTTTCTATCTGCAACAATTCTCCCTCACTCATTTTTTTTACAGCAGAAGACAAAATGCTCAAGATGGTAAAATCTTTATTTTCTAAGGATAGTAATAAGCCTTTTGATAATAAATAGTCTCCTACTAAAACGGCAATTTTATTTTTCCATAAAGCATTGATCGAAAACATACCCCTTCTTTCCAAGGCATCATCCACTACATCATCATGCACCAAAGTGGCGGTATGTAAAAGCTCTACTAAGGAAGCGGCTCTATAAGAACTATCATTGATTTCGCCGTTTAATTTAGCAGACAATAATACAAACATGGGGCGCATTTGTTTGCCCTTGCGTTTAACGATGTATTGCATGATGCGGTCAAGCAAGGAAACCCTGCTTTTTACTGCTTCTTTGAAATGCTTTTCAAAGAGTTCCAGTTCCGCTCCAATGATTTTTTTGGCTAATTCCATGAATACCTGCAATTTATTTTATTTTCCCCAAGCTGCCTTATTTATTTGGCTTTAGGATTATTGGTTTAACCTATTAAAATGCAGGGCCCCAAAATTTTGTAAGGAAGACAGTTTAAGGTCGGCCGCTCCCCAATGTTCTAATTTTATATCCTCGGCAGAGGGCACCACCACGCAGGTCATTCTTGCTGCCTTGGCGGCAATCATTCCATAATAGGAATCTTCAAAACAAATACAAGCCAATGGAGATGTATGCATGGCAGCTGCACAATCTAAATAAACTTGAGGATGTGGTTTGGCGAGTGGCAATTTTTGCGCTGAACAACTTGCATGGATGTATTTTCTTATGCCTAATTTATCTTTTACCCATTCAATTAATTCAGTAGGAGAGGAGGTAGCCAAGCCCATTTTAAATTCTTTGTTAATAAAAAATTCAAAAACACTTTGAACGCCAGGCATTAAAGTGGCATCTTTATCTATCAACTCTAAAGCAAGCTTTATTATTTTTTGTTCGGCCCTATCAAATTCAGAAGCAGGCACATCATTTAATATTAACCAATGTGCTACAAATTCTTTAGAACGAAGTCCAGTAGTGGTGGCATATTGTGCTTCACTTAATTGAATGCCATATTGTCTAAAAATTTCGGTAGCGGCTTTGTTCCACAAGGGTTCACTATTGATTAATAAGCCATCTATGTCAAATATTACAGCAGATTTTTCCATTGGCTAAAGGTACTATTTGTTGTTTAAACAGTGAAAGTTCAATAAAAATTTATGTACTATCTTGCAAGCCTAACAAGATTATTAAATATGACACTACTGGAACGTTTAAAACATATTCGCCTTTTTCGTTCGGTGATCTATGGCGTGGTAGGTTTATTCACTTATCCTGGGCTTGCTTTATTTAATACCGTGGAAATTGAAGGAACAGAAAATTTAGAAAACCTGCCCCATAAGAATGTTTTATTTGTGAGCAACCATCAAACCTATTTTGGCGACGTGATTGCTTTTGTGCATATTTTTTGTGCTGTCAAGTGGCGCAAATTTAATAGGCTAGGCATTCCTTACTATTTGTTGAACCCTTTTACCAATGTATTTTTTGTAGCTGCTGAAGAAACCATGAACAGCAGTTGGCTAACTAGGCTATTTAAATTAGGCGGTGCCTTAACTGTTAAAAGAACATGGAGAGCCGAAGGAGCAGATGTAACTAGAGATAGAGATGTGGTGGATACACAAAAAATTGATCAAGCATTATCCAAAAGCTGGGTCATTACTTTTCCGCAAGGTACCACCAAGCCTTTCGCTCCCGGAAGAAAAGGTACGGCGCATATCATCAAAAACAATCAACCTATTGTAGTGCCTGTGGTCATTAATGGTTTCTGGCGCGCCTTTACCAAAAAGGGATTAACTTTTAAGAAAGTGGGTACTCCTTTAACTGTTCGCTTTAAAGCACCCTTAGTCATTGACTATACAGATTCAGTTGAAGAAATTTTAAATCAAGTAATGGACGCCATCGAACAAAGCAAGGATTTTATGCTTAAAGGCAAACATCATTTGATGAAAGTAATTGAAAAATAAATGGCTATGCCTCTTACGTATAAAGGTTAGTCTTTTATAAATAAAGCTTTTAATTCCGTCGCATCATCGGGTTTCATTTTTCCAGATAAAATTAATCTTAGTTGTCTTCTGCGTAAGGCGCTTTCATAGAACTTTATTTCTTCTTCAGACTCTGCAATGATGGCGGGTACTTTTTTAGGTTTTTTATTTTCATCCAAAGCAACAAAAGTAAAAAATGCTTCATTGCTTAATTCTCTGGATTGTGTAATCATGTTCTGATTCCAAACTTTTAAATGAATTTCCATAGAGGTTGTAAAGGCACGGGTGACTCTAGCTTCAATACAAATTACATTGCCTAATCTAATAGGTGTTTTAAAACTTAAATTATCTACAGAGGCGGTCATGCAGGCTGAATTGCAATGCTTGGAGGCCGATAAATAGGCAGCGATATCCATCCAGTACATGAGCTTGCCTCCCATTAAATCTCCAAAGGTGTTGGTGTCATTGGGCAATACCAACTCATTCATGGTGGTGAAGGAGTCGATGGCTTTTCTTGCTTCCATACTTGTTGTTTGTAGCATAAAGATACAAACTTGTAAACATTAGCAAGTACTTCGTTTTAGATGCTGCAGCTGTCTAATTTGGCTAAATAAGCAGGGTCCACATCGGCCCCAATACCAATGGCGTCACTAATGCTTAAATGCATGCCTTTGAATTGAACACCTCCTATCACAGGATCTTCCAAATGCCCAAGCAGGCAGGTGTCCATATCGTAATATTTTATATTTTCTTTGGCCATGGCAAAATGCATTTTTGCACTTAAAGCCAATCTGCTTTCAAGCATGCCACCCATCATGCAAGGTATATGGTTTGCATTTGCTAGATCATGTATTTTAAGGGCTTCGTGTATGCCTCCGCTTTTCGCAAATTTGATATTGATGGAATGACAAGCTTTTGCTTGAATAAGTTTTCTGGCATCATGATGTGTGAAAACAGATTCATCGGCCATGATTGGAATAGGAGAGGCTTGGCACAAAGCAGGTAAATGGTCGTCGTAGTATTTGTGCATGGGCTGTTCGCAAAATTGAATTTCATATGGGGCCAATGCTTCCAAAACTTTTAAAGCATCGGCTGCTGCCCATCCTTGATTGGCATCGATTCTTAATTTTGTTTCCCTGCCAATGACCGCTCTTATTTCTTTTATTCTTTCTACATCCTGTATCGGATCCTTACCCAATTTTACTTTTATAATCTTCACTCCCTCTTGTACAAATTCAACGGCTTGCATTGCCATATTTTTTGGCGTATCAATACCAATGGTTAAATCACTTTCGATAGGTTTTTGCATTCCCCCTAAATAAGCATACAGGGGTAGGTTAGCCACCTTGGCTGCAATATCATATAAGGCCATGTCAAAAGCACTTTTAATGGTATAGTTGCCCGCTATGACTAAGTTTAAATCGGCCAATCTATCTTCCATGGCCAAGGGGTCTTTTCCTTTCCAAAAACTTGCAAAGTCCTTGGCATGATGGTAACAGCTTAGTTGTGTTTCGCCTACAATCATTGGGAAGGCAGAACATTCTCCTATACCAGTGATTCCTTCATCGGTATGCACTTTAATTAAAATATTTTGCGCAAAATACATGGTGCCCGTCGCGATGGTAAAAGGCGTCATGGGTAGTTTGTACAAGTAAATATCGGTGGATAGTATTTTCATAAAACAAGTCGCTAAGACATCAATAATAAAGATACTTATTCTATCATTTAATTCCTCTAATCCTTTGATTTTTAAGTTTTACTACCGATATTTGCTTTTACGAATGAACGTTAGCATGAGCCTATCCCTTGACAATACCAAAACCGCATTTGCCTACAAATCAAATGCCGAATTAAAAAGAGCCAATTTTTTATTCTCAGTAATTCAAAATTCTTTTATCGTTTCCCTCGCAACCAAGTGTACGCCTTTCTTAATGAAGTCAGGATTGCCCGTCAATGGATTAATTCGTAAAACAATTTTCAATCAATTTGTTGGCGGAGAAACTTTGGTAGAATCTGCAAGGGTAACCAAGCAATTAGGTGCCTATGGGGTACAGGTTATTTTAGATTATGGCGTAGAAGCAAAAGAAGGAGAAGAAAACTTTGATAAGGTTACTGAAAAAATTATTGAAGCGGTAGAATTTGCAGCCACACAAAACAATGTACCTTATGTAAGTGTTAAATTAACTGGCTTGGCCAGTATGGATTTATTAGAAAAATTAAATGAAGCCCCAAGATTAAGAAGTGGCATTCATGATAGTGAAGCAGATGATGCAGCTTGGAGTAGAGTAAAAGATAGAATGTTTGCGATTTGTGATGTGGCCAGCGAAAAAGGCATTGGTATTTTATTAGATGCAGAGGAAACTTGGATTCAAGACCCTATTGACCGATTAGCCATTGAATTGATGACTGAATACAATACAGAAAAAGTAGTCGTCTACAATACCTATCAATTGTATCGTCATGATCGATTTGATTTTTTAAAAATTTCACACAAGATTGCAAAAGAGGGTAAATTTTTATTAGGGGCTAAGTTGGTCAGAGGCGCCTATATGGAAAAAGAAAGATTGCGTGCTCAAAAAAATGGCTATGCATCTCCCATTCATGAAACCAAGGAATTGACCGATCAAGATTTTAATGCCGCAGCTGCGTATTGTATTGAAAACAGAAATTCAGTGGCTTTGATTTTGGCTTCGCACAATGAGCAAAGCAATAGAAATATAGTTGACTTAATGGCCAAGAATAAATTAAACAATAAGGACGCGCATGTTCATTTTTCTCAATTGTATGGCATGAGCGATCCGATCACTTTTAATATGGCTTTGGAAGGCTACAATGTGAGCAAGTACCTTCCTTATGGGCCCATTCAAGACGTTATCCCTTATTTAATGCGTAGGGCCGAAGAAAATTCAAGTGTGAATGGCCAAACTAATAGAGAATTGCTTTTAATCAGGAAAGAATTGGCGCGAAGGAAGGCCAAAAAATGATTTCTACATAAAAGGTATTGGTTGTAAATTGCAGCATGCTACAATACCATACTTTATTACAACACATCATAGATCATGGGGCGGAGAAGACCGACCGAACAGGCACTGGTACCAAAAGCTGTTTTGGCTATCAAATGCGTTTTAATTTAGCCGAAGGCTTTCCCATGGTGACCACTAAAAAATTACATTTAAAAAGCATCATTTACGAATTGCTTTGGTTTTTGAATGGAGATACCAATATTAAATACTTAAATGACAACGGCGTGCGCATCTGGGACGAATGGGCCGATGCCAATGGAGATTTAGGTCCTGTCTATGGAAAACAATGGCGTAGTTGGGAAGGAGCCAATGGCGTTGTGATTGATCAAATTACTGAACTGATTGAACAAATAAAAAAGACACCAGACAGCAGAAGATTAATTGTGAGTGCTTGGAATGTGGGCGATTTATCGAAGATGGCCTTGATGCCTTGCCACAATATGTTTCAATTTTATGTGGCCGATGGTAAATTAAGCTGTCAATTGTATCAACGCAGTGCGGATGTATTTTTAGGCGTGCCTTTCAATATTGCTTCTTACGCTTTATTAACAATGATGATTGCCTCCATTTGTGGTTTAGAATACGGCGATTTTGTGCATAGTTTTGGTGATGTGCATTTGTACAACAATCATATAGCGCAAGCAAATTTGCAATTGTCAAGAAAACCTTTTCCTCTTCCTACAATGAAAATAAATAAAGACGTTAAAGATATTTTCTCCTTTCAATTTTCAGATTTTACTTTAGAAAATTATGAATCACATCCTAGTATTAAAGCGCCGGTGGCTGTTTAAAATAATATAAATGAAAATAACGCTTGTAGTTGCTGCTTCCGAAAACAATGCCATTGGCTTAAACAATCAATTGTTATGGCATTTGCCTAAGGACATGCGTTTTTTTAAAAATACTACTTGGGGTATGCCTATCTTAATGGGGCGAAAAACTTTTGAATCTATGGGGAGCAAGCCTTTGAATGGAAGGCTCAATATCATTATTACCCGCAATAAAAATTGGTTGAGTGAAGATGTTATGGTGGTGCATGATTTACAAGAAGGAATAGCGCTTGCCAAAAAATTTGATTACAATGAAATATTGGTCATAGGGGGCGGTGAAATTTATGCAATGGCCTTGACTTTGGCTAGTAAAATTTGGTTAACCAGAGTGCATACAACTATAGAAGGAGATACATTTTTCCCCACCCTAGGTCCCGATTGGGAAAGAATAAGTGTTGCTAAGAATGAAGCCGATGCAAAGCATGCTTATGCTTTTGACTTTGAATGTTGGACAAGAAAATAAAATGAAGTACAACACCTTTACCTTAATTAATAAATACATTGGCTATTTATGGAAAGCTTCCAATGGTCAAGGACATGGGGTGCATTCTCCATTTGTGTATGCCTTCATCAAAAATGTATTAAATACCCAATCAAAAGGTGAAAGTATCAATGCCATTGAATTGTACCGTCAACAATTATTGAACCATCAAAAAGAAATCACCATTCTTGATTTGGGGGCAGGTGCCAATGCTCAGGGAAATAAATCAAGAACCATTGCGCAAATTGCTAAAGGGGCATTAAAGCCAAAAAAATATAGTACACTTTTAAATCGAATTGTTGCTTATTACCAACCCCATCAGGTTTTAGAAATGGGTACCTCCTTAGGTATTACAACTTGTTATTTGGCAGAGGGTGTCCCTAATGCTTCCGTGGTGACCATGGAAGGCGCGCCTGCAGTGGCCCAGGAAGCCCTGGCTACTTTCAAGTATTTGGGTTATCAAAATATACAATTAATAGAAGGCAATTTTGATCAAAGCCTGCCCCAATACTTGCAAGGAATTTCAACTATTGGTATTGCTTATGTGGATGGCAATCATAGATACGCACCCACCATGCAGTATTTTAATTTGCTTTTAAATAAATCTGATGAGGAATCAATTTTTATTTTTGATGACATTCATTGGAGTAGTGAAATGGAAAAAGCATGGGAAGAAATTAAGGCCGACAAAAGGGTGTCCTTGACCATTGACTTGTTTTATATAGGCATTGTTTTTTTAAAGAAAGGGAACAAAGAAAAAGAAAACTTTATCATTAAATTTTAAACATTGCTACCTCCATCATTTATTGCTTCTTTGCAGGGATTGCCTGGTTTAGATCAGGAGGCTTTTTTGAAGGTGCATGAAACACAAGACCAGCTTACTTCTGTTAGATTGAATCAGCAAAAGCTTTTTGCATTAGAGGGTCATGCTTTTTTGGAAAACAAAGCGTCAATTCCTTGGTGTACCAATGCATATTATTTAAATGAACGCCCTTTGTTTGTATTGGATCCTTTGTGGCATGCAGGTGCTTATTATGTGCAAGAGGCTAGTAGCATGTTTTTAAAGTATATACTAGAACAAATAACACCTAAGCCAATGGCTTTGAAAGTACTAGACTTATGCGCAGCACCTGGAGGAAAAACTACTTTGTTAGCCAATTATTATCAAAATGGGTTGGTGGTGGCCAATGAAACCATCAAGTCTAGAAATGCCATATTGGTGGAGAACTTAACTAAGTGGGGAGCAGACCATGTAGTGGTGACGCAAAATGATCCTGCGCATTTTAAAGCTTTGCCAGATTTTTTTGATGTATTAATGATTGATGCACCCTGCAGTGGTAGTGGTTTGTTTAGAAAAGACCCGGAAGCCATTACCCATTGGAGTGAAGACAGTGTGCAACATTGTAGTACTCGTCAAGCAAGAATTTTAGAAGATAGTATGGATTGTTTAAAAGAAGGCGGCTATTTAATTTATTCTACCTGTTCTTATTCTTTGGAAGAAGATGAAGATAGAATGGATCAAATTGCTTCGATGCCAGGAATGAAAAATATTCAATTCAATGTTCCTGCTGAATGGAATATTGTGACTAGTTATAGCAAGGAGCATCAATGTCAGGGTTTTAGATTTTATCCGGATAAAGTGAAAGGGGAAGGATTTTTTATCACCGTATTTCAAAAAGAAGTTTCCGCTAGCAGTGGTTATTACAATAATCATCCTGTTACGGTGCCTGCTTCAAAGAAAGAATTAGAACTTCTAAAAAATCTTTTTGCACTACCAGATAATTATGATTGTATCCAGCATCAAAATAGCCTGATTGCCTTACCGCATTTTTTTGAACAAGATTTCAATGCTTTAATCCATCATCTGTACATTAAAAAAATGGGCATGACGCTTGGTGAATTTAAAGGGGCGGATTTAATTCCTGCTCATGCCTTGGCCATGAGTACTTGGGCTGATTTGCCTTACCAAAGCTTAGAAATTGACGAGCCCACCGCTTTACAATACTTAAGAAGAGCTGATTTGAATTTACCCAATGGCAAAGGGTGGCATGTACTTACTTATAAAAAAATTCGCTTAGGCTGGGCTAAATTATTACCCAATAGGTCCAATAATTACTATCCTAATGAATGGAGAATATTGAATTACTAGTGTTTATACATATTAATTTATATAATATTTAATTTTAATGGTTTCTTTGCATTTGCTTTTTGTACCTTTGCCGCATGCGACTTAAACTAGCTTTTTTACTTTGTTTACTCTTGGGCTTAATGGCCCAAACCAGCGTATATGCTAAGCATAAAGCGCGCACAAAGAAAACAACAAAACATGCGCTAGTGCATAAAAGATCTATTGCGCATCATTCTTCTAAAAAAGGCAAAAAACACAGAGGGAAAAAAGAATGGGCAGCGCAACCGAAGGATAAAGCGCCTAGTGAAATGATTGCGCAGAACAAAGAAAAAATTAGAGTGAGTGATAGCGTGCATAATTCTTACATTCAATTAGACAATAAAGAAATTGAAGAAGGCTATTTTGCTGGCTTATTTTCAAAACAAAAAAAATTAGCATCTTTTGAAACCTTAGAAGGAACTGCTTCTGTTTTTAAAAGTGTGAGCGGATGGGAGGATAAAAAGTTTTATATTTTAACCAATCAATTGCCCATTGGCACCATTGTTCGTATTACTACTTCCGATTTCAAAAGTATTTGTGCTAAAGTAATCAGCTCCTTGCCTGATGTAAGTAATTCTATTCAGTATCGATTGAGTGATGCGGCTGCAGCCATTTTGGGAATCACCAATAAGACCTTCAAGATTTCTGTCACCTATTAATGTTTTCTATGAAATGTAAACTATTGTGTTGTTTATTTTTATTAACAACAGTACTTATAAGTTGTGCGCAATCAGCATCCAAAGAGTCTACTACCTTAAGTGCAGCTGCATTTAAAGAAGCCATTGCTCAAAAAGAAGTACAAGTGTTAGATGTGCGCACGGCAGCTGAATTTAATGGTGGGCATATTCAACATGCCTTACAAGCCAATTGGTTGGATAAAAAAGAATTTACAGATCGTACCCAACATTTAGACAAATCAAAAACCGTATATATTTATTGTCAAGCAGGTGGAAGAAGCGCTGCTGCGCAGACTTATCTAGCAGAACAAGGATACAAAGTAATTAATTTGGAAGGAGGCATGAGCAATTGGAAAATGAATAGCTTTCCAGTAGAAGGAAATGGAGACAAGGCTCAAATGCGTGTGATTGATTTCAAAAAAACAATTGCAGCCAATGATTATGTATTGGTAGATGTTGGTGCTGAATGGTGTCCACCTTGTAGAAA
This sequence comes from Bacteroidota bacterium, assembly GCA_947451115.1. GTDB lineage: Bacteria > Bacteroidota > Bacteroidia > Chitinophagales > Chitinophagaceae > Sediminibacterium. The sequence goes on along the minus strand of CANFXV010000009.1, from coordinate 63,881 downwards.
AATGTTGCCTGTATTGGCTGAATTAAAACAAAAACCTGCACATCCTTTTTATTTTTTAGCGGTGGATGGCGGTATTGATATAGAGGTAATGAAAGCCATTCATAGTGAGGGTTTGCCTACTTTCATATTGTATAAGCATGGTAAAGAAGTATGGAGAAATCAAGGCATCACTAGTCTTGAAACATTCAATACAGCGCTGAAGTAGTTTATACTTTTCGGTAGCCTCTTAAAAAATCTACAATGGGCATTCTTTTCTTTCCTTCCCATTGAATATCATTTAAGCCAAGGTAACCATTGCTGCAAGCAATTTTTGCATAGGTTTTTCCATCTGTTAAAAAACTTCCTATAGGTTCAGTAGGTTTTTCAAGTTGGATATAAGTAGAAAACAACTTCACCATTTTACCATCAATTTTTGAAGTAGCCCCTGGAAAGGGTGCTAGGCCTCGTACTAAATTATGGATAGCTTGAACTCTTTGCTGCCAATTAATTTCACTGTCTTTTGAAAATATTTTTGGTGCGTGCTTTAATAAATTTTCATCAACCGCTGTGTCCTGTGGAATAGCTTGAATTGATTTATTCATCAGGGCATTGACAGTTTTGATGAGCAGGTTGGCACCAACTACCATCATGGTATCATGCAATTCGCCTGCAGTCATATTTTCTGTAATCGCAATTTTGTCTTGTAATAAAATGGCCCCAGTATCAATGGCATGTTGCAATTGAAAAGTGGTTACCCCAGTTTCTTTTTCACCATTAATAATGGCCCAGTTAATGGGGGCAGCACCTCGGTATTGAGGTAGCAATGATCCATGCACATTTAAAGTACCCATGGGGGGTAAAGACCAAATTATTTCTGGTAACATTCTAAATGCCACCACGATTTGTAAATCGGGTGCTAAGTCTTGTATGGATTTTAAAAATTCAGGGGATTTTAATTTTTCAGGCTGTAATACTTTTATTTGGTGCTGAAGGGCAAATTGTTTTACAGCGCTTTCTTGCAACTGCAATCCTCTTCCAGCCGGCTTGTCCGGGGCAGTGACCACCGCCACCACATTCATTTTAGCTTCCAATAAGGCGCTTAAAGAAGCCACTGCAAAAGCTGGTGTGCCCATAAAAATGATCCTTGGTTTTTTGTCCATAATGCAAAGTTAGTTTATCTGCCATAATTATGTACTTTTGCCCTTTGCACCCTAGGTGCCTTCATTAAAATAAACAATATGCAACAAGTAAAAAATGGCGACACCATTCAAGTGCATTATCACGGTACTTTAACTAGTGGTGAAACATTTGATTCTTCAACAGGCAGAGCTCCTCTTGAATTTGAAGTAGGAACAGGCATGGTGATTCCTGGTTTTGATGCCGGGGTTTTAGGCATGACCGTGGGAGAGAAAAAAACCATCCATATTCCATTTATGGAAGCCTATGGTCCAAAACAACCAGAAATGATTGTAGAATTTCCCAAAGCACAGTTTCCTGCCGATTTAAATCCAGCAGTTGGAATGGCATTAACCATGAACAATGGTCAAGGTCAACAATTTCAAGTAATTGTGGTAGAAGTAAAAGAAGAAGTGGTGGTATTGGATGCCAATCATTCTCTTGCAGGTCAAGATTTAACTTTTGATTTAGAATTGGTCAATATTGATACTCCTTCAAAAATTATAATGCCTTAATAAGCGCTACAGTTTTTATACAATGTCCCGCATGCTGTTAAGCTGTCGGGACATTTTTATTATCTTTAATCATGTCATTTACATCCCAACAAGTTGCTGATCGTTTAATGCGCTATGTGCAAATTGATACCCAAAGCGATCCTTATGCCGACCGCTTCCCCTCTACAGAAAAACAAAAAAATCTTTCTAAAATTTTAGTGGAAGAATTATTGGCCATGGGTGTGAAAGATGCTATCCTAGATGATTTTGGGTATGTGATGGCCACTATTCCAGCTACGCATCAAAAAAAAGTACCTGTGGTTTGTTTTTGTGCCCATGTGGATACCGCTCCGGATTGCAGTGGCACGAATGTTAAACCAATTTTACATAAAAATTATAACGGTGCACCCATTGTACTTCCAGATGACCCTACACAAATAATAACGACCAATGACTACCCTTATTTAAAAAATTTTATTGGCAAGGCCGTCATCACTGCCTCTGGTAAAACCTTATTGGGTGCAGATGATAAAGCAGGAGTAGCCATCATCATGGAAATGGCTAGTTATTTAATGAGTCATCCTGAAATTGAACACGGCACCATTAAAATATTATTTACCCCTGATGAAGAAGTGGGCCGCGGTACCGAACATTTAGATTTGAAAAAATTAGGCGCCGATTTTGGTTATACATTGGACGGCGGAGACCTTGCTAGTTTTGAAATGGAAACTTTTAGCGCTGATGGGTTGATTTTACATATCCAAGGCGTGATTGCCCATCCAGGTGCCGCCAAAGGCATAATGCAAAATGCCATTAAAGTTGCAGCCGCTATTGTTGCTGCTTTACCCCAAAATGAATGGAGCCCAGAACATACCGAAGGGCGCACTGGTTTTATACATCCCAATCAAATTACTGGAGGGGCAGAAGCAGCACGTATTGAATTTTTAGTGCGTGATTTTGATACCCCCCAATTAGCCGAACATGCAAAAAGATTGTATGCCATTGCGCAAGAGACAATAGCCTCCAATCCAGATTTTTCAAAAGCTACGGTAAAGATGGAGATAAAAGAACAGTACCGAAATATGCGTGAAGTGATTGATCAACATCCCCTCATTGTTGAAAAAGCTTTAGCAGCATATCGTTTACTTGACTTAACACCCATTGTCCATCCTATAAGAGGTGGTACAGATGGTAGTCGCATGAGTTTTATGGGCCTGCCCACCCCCAATATATTTACCGGCATGCAGGCCATTCACAGCAAACACGAATGGATAGGGGTGTCGGACATGGAAAAAGCAGTGGAAGTATTGGTTAAATTGGTGGAAATAATCTAGCCCATTGATAGTTATTCACATCCTTTTATATTTAGCTAAAACCGATTAACTTTAAAAAATAAATTTAACACTATGTTGTTTTTACTACAGGTTGCAGAAGATAAAATATCATTATTGAGTTTATTGCAAAAAGGGGGCTGGATCATGTATCCTTTGTACCTACTTTTGGTGATCGCAATTTTTGTTTTTATTGAACGTGTATTGGCGATTAAAAAAATAGGCAATATTGACCCTAAGTTTATGTTGATCATCAAGGACAATATTTTATCTAGCAATATAGAAGCAGCAAAAAGCTTAGCCAAAAGTGTAGATAATCCGGTGGCTAAAATGATTGAAAAAGGAATCATTAGAATTGGAAAACCAATTGACGCCATTGAAAAAAGCATGGAAAATGTAGGTAAATTAGAAATGTATTCCATGGAGCGCAACTTAAACATCCTTTCCTTAGTGGCAGGTATAGCACCCATGTTTGGTTTCTTAGGAACTATTATTGGAATGGTGCAATTGTTTTATGGCATTGCTTCTACAGGTGAATACACTTTAAATACCATTGCAGGTGGTATCTATACTAAAATGATTACTTCTGCCACTGGTTTAATTATTGGATTGATTGCTTATGTAGGACACAATTATATTTCAACACAAATTGATAAAGTGGCCAATAAAATGGAGACCGCTAGTGCTGATTTTTTAGATATTTTACAAGAATCCACTCATTCTTAATTTTACTACATGAATTTAAGAAAACGATTAAGAAATTCTCCCGAAGTGCACACTGGTGCATTGAATGATATTTTATTTATCTTATTGTTATTCTTTTTAATTGTTTCGACCTTGGCCAATCCCAATGTGATAAAGGTATCTAATCCAAAATCGGCCAGCGATACCAAGGCCAAACAAACGGTGGTGGTGACTATTGATAAAGAGCAGCATTTGTTTATCGGCTCCACGCCAGTTTCTATAGAGGCTTTACCCGTTGAGTTAAAAATTTTTTTAGCCAAAGAAACCGACAAGCCATCTGTGGTCATTAATGGAGACAGTGTAGCCAAATTAGGCGTAACCATTCAAGTAATGCAAATTATAAAATCGTTGGGGGCTACTCCAGTGGTTGCAGTAAATCCTGCGCATTAAGCATAAGACTATTTACAATTTATTTTAAGCTAGCTCTTATCATTCTGTTTTTTCCAAAACTGTCTCTTCTGATTTCTGCATGAAAATTCATTTCATCTAACAATTGCAGAATGGCTTTTCCTTGATCGTAATGAATTTCAAAAAACAATTGACCCTTGGGGGCTAAATATTTTTTAGCTATTTGCGCAATGGCTTTATAAAAAACTAGTGGGTCCTCATTAGGTACAAACAATGCCATCAAAGGTTCATAGTTTTTCACCTTTGCTTCCATATTTATTTTTTCGCTCACTGGAATATAGGGAGGGTTGCTCACTAGCACATCAAAACTATGTGGGAGTGTGGATTCATGAACAATGTCTTGCTCGATCCATTCTATACTGGTGCCCAAGTGGGTCGCATTTTCTTTTGCAACGGTTAAAGCATCCACACTAATATCCATACCGCTTACACTGCAGTTGGGCAATGCTTTTTTTATGGAAATAGCAATACATCCTGAGCCCGTTCCAATGTCTAAAATTTGCAAAGGTTTGTCAATGATTTGGGCATAGTCCACGACCCATTCTACCAATTCTTCAGTTTCAGGCCTTGGTATTAACACCGCTTCATTCACTATAAAATCATTGCCCATAAACCAGGCCTTGCCTAAAATATATTGTATGGGCTTGTCATTCAATAATGCTGCAGTGTACTCGTTAAATTTATTTATTTGAGGCGCTGTTAATGGTGTATTCATCTCCACTATTTGCTGCACTCTGTTCCATCCAGTGACTTCCTCTATCAGCATACCCATCAAACTGTTTAATTCAATGTACTCTATTTTTTTACTGAGCGATTGTTTGATCGCTATTTTAATTTCTGCTAAAGTCATACTGCAATGTTACAAATGATTACGCATTATGAACTAGCTTTGGACTTATTATTACAAGAACTTGCATTTAAATGGATCCTGATTTTTATTACACCATTGAACAGGCTGCTGTGGCTGAGTTTAAAGAAAGAGGGAGTCGTTTTTTGGCCTATTGTTACCCTGTAGCGTCCATTGAAACGGCTAAAACCTATATAGCGGCATTAAAAAAAGAACATCCCAAGGCAGTCCATTATTGTTTAGCCTATCGTATGGGCATTGATGGGCATACATTCAGGGTGAGTGATGACGGAGAACCCTCAGGATCGGCCGGTCGGCCCATACTCGGTCAGATAGACAGTAAACAATTAACCAATGTTTTAGTAGTGGTGGTAAGGTATTTTGGAGGAACTTTATTAGGCGTGCCTGGTTTAATCAATGCGTATAAAACTTCGACGGCATTGGCCCTTCAATTAATCCCAATAGTGCAAAAGGCAGTAGAAGTTAATTATGAATTGAATTTTGATTATCATCAAATGAATGAAGTAATGATGATAGTGAAACAATACAACTGTCAGGTCACCGAACAAGTCGCCCAATTGTTTGTTCAATTAAAAATAGGCATACCTAAGCATCGTTTGGAAGAAGCCTTGAATAAATTTGGCGAGTTGCGAGAGGTAACTTTAAAGCGAGTGGAAAAATAAAAAGCTAAATTAAAAGTTGGGGGCACTAGTATTTGTAAAAGCCTTCTCCAGTTTTAACACCTAATTTTCCTTTATCTACCATTTGTACGAGCAAAGGGCAGGGAGCATATTTGGTATCTTTAAAACCTTCCTGCATAATGCTTAAAATATTTTTACAAACATCTAAGCCTATATAATCGGCCAATTGCAATGGTCCCATCGGATGAGCCATACCTAATTTCATGATTTGATCAATCGTGGTTGCATCACTAACGCCTTCTGACAAAGCATGTATGGCTTCGTTGATCATGGGCATTAAAATTCTGTTGGCAATAAATCCTGGAAAATCTTTTACTACACATGGAATTTTATCCAAGACCTTGGTCAAGGCTACAATGGTTTCCGTGACTTCAGGATCGGTGGCCGCGCCATTGATAATTTCTACAAGTTTCATCACTGGCACTGGGTTCATAAAATGCATGCCAATCACCTTGCTTGGTCTTTGGGTAGCTGAAGCCAATGCTGCGATTGAAATGGAGGAGGTATTGCTGGCCAAGATGCAAGCTGCTGGTGCATTTTGGTCGGCAGCTGAAAAAATTAATTTTTTGATAGCGCTATTTTCTGTGGCAGCTTCAATGACCAAGTCTGCTTCTTTTACGCCCAATTCAATTTCAGTGAAACATTGGATGTTTTGAAGGGTGCTTATTTTTTCTACTTCTGTAATAATGCCTTTTGCAATTTGTCGATCTAGATTTTTAGCAATGGTCACTAATGCTTTGTCTATAGCGGCCGATTGTGCATCTATTAAGTTTACTTTAAATCCTTTTTGTGCCATTACATGCGCAATGCCATTGCCCATGGTGCCTGCTCCTATCACTGAGATGTTTTTCATGGAGCCATTATTTTCTTGTTTTGTAATCTCCTCTTTTCCATGAATTGATAAAGGACCTCCAAGCACTTGGATTCAAAATATTCATGGGAGGTAACTGACCGGAGTAATAATATTTAGCTGCTTGTTGCGTTAAAGAAGCACCCACTGCTTCTTTACCATCATAGGGCAAGCTTGATAAGATGATTCTTTTCTGACTCATACTTGTATTTTTTCTTGCTGTCTCATACAAGTCGTCATCTATTTTGGTGTTCACAAAATCTCTGTCAAACTGCGCACGGGTAGGCCTGGGTTTTAAAATGGTGGCAGGTAAGAAATTGGTATCATTCACCAGCAATTGTATGACACTGTATTGGTTGCCTTCTAATTTAGCAGGAATAAGAATGGTTCTATCTTTAAATCCAACACATGAAAAAGTAATGCGCTCTCCTTTGTTCACCGCAATAGAAAACACGCCATCATTATTGGTGATGGTGCCTCTTCCTTTTTTCTCCACGATCACACTAGCAAAGGGGACGGCTTTTAAACTATCGGCAGTCATGATGACCCCATACAATTGTACCACAGAGTCCCTGTAAATATCTAAATCTTGAGCATGGACTGCCTGGGTATTTAGACCTATCAAAGCAATGGCAGTAAGTAAAATAATCTTTCTCATGATGCTACAAAATTAAGTCTCCTTGTTTAAATATACGAACACATTTTTTTTGTCAAAATAGGTGGTTTTTAGGGTAAAAACCTATATTCTGCCTGTTAAAACAGCAAAATAAGTGCAATGAACGTTAACTTTGCGTGGATCTATTTTATTTAACAAAAACTTTCAAAATGACCGAGGCGGAAATATTAAAAGCATTGAGCAATGTACAAGAGCCAGATTTAGGAAAAGATTTGGTGACACTCAATATGATCAAGGACTTAAAAGTAGAGGGCAATGAAGTGAGTTTTACCATTGTGCTTACCACGCCTGCTTGTCCCATGAAAGATTTGATGAAAAATGCTTGTGAAAATGCCATCAAATTGTTGGTGAACAAAGCAGCGATTGTTAAAGTAGATTTTACTTCGAATACCAGTAGTTTAAGGAAGGATGAAAAAACAGTATTATCAAAAGTTAAAAATATTATAGCGGTAGTAAGTGGAAAAGGGGGCGTGGGCAAAAGTACAATTTCAGCAAATTTGGCCTTGGCCTTAGCGGAAGGCGGTGCTAAAGTAGGCTTGATGGACGCAGACATTTATGGACCAAGTGTTCCCATCATGTTTGGGGTAAGAGGACAAAGACCAATGATGAAAGATGAAGAGGGGAAAGGAATTATTTTACCACTTGAAAAATTCGGCATTAAATTGATGAGTATAGGCTTGTTGGTAGATGAAAAAGATGCCGTGGTTTGGAGAGGTCCAATGGCTTCTAGTGCCATCAGACAATTCATTACTGATGTAGATTGGGGAGAATTAGACTATTTAGTGATTGATATGCCACCAGGCACAGGCGATATACATTTGACCATCATGCAAACTGTTCCTGTAACAGGCGTCGTCATTGTTACAACACCACAAACAGTGGCCTTGGCGGATGCTAAAAAAGCCATTGCGATGTTCGGACAAGCCAATATCCAAGTACCTGTGATTGGATTGATTGAAAACATGGCCTATTTCACCCCAGCAGAATTGCCTAACAATAAATATTATTTATTTGGTAAAGAAGGCGGAAGGAATTTAGCCTCAGAATATGATTTACCATTTTTGGGGGAAGTGCCCTTGGTACAATCCATTAGAGAAGGAGGAGATGAAGGCGTTCCGGCCATGGTGGGAACAGAAGAAACCTCTAAAAATGCATTAAGGGCTGTCGTTTCCAATGCTGTAAGGCAAATAGCCATTAGAAATGCCAACTTACCTAAAACAGAAACTATTTCAGTTGCTTAATATGTCTAATAAAATTATCATTGCCATTGACGGCTATTCTTCTTGTGGTAAAAGTACTTTAGCAAAAGCATTGGCAGCACAATTGGAATATGTATTTATTGACACGGGTGCTATGTACCGTGCAGTCGCACTTTATTTTTTAAGAAACAAAATTGCTTTTGATGATGAACTGGCCATTGCGGACGCTTTGAAAAAAATCACTTTAAATTTTAGCTATAACGCGACCAGTTTAAAATCTGACATGCTATTGAACAATGAAAATGTAGAAGCCGAGATTAGAGAAATGGCCGTAAGTCAAAAAGTAAGTGAAGTAGCCGCCATTGGTGCCGTGAGAGACTTTGCCGTGGCACAACAACAAGCCATGGGTCAAAAAAAAGGAATTGTCATGGATGGCAGAGACATTGGGACTGTCGTTTTCCCCAATGCAGAACTTAAAATATTTGTCACCGCCGATCCGGCCATTAGAGTAGAAAGACGTTTTTTAGAATTACAAAAAACCAATCCCTCCATTAGCAAAGAAGAAATTGCTGAAAATTTACAACACCGAGATTTATTAGATACCACTAGAGAAAGAAGTCCATTGAAACAAGCAGCAGATGCAAGCGTATTGGACAATTCAAAGATGAATAGAGAAGAACAATTTAACTTGGCCTTAGCTTGGGCTTTAGAAAAAATAAATCAAACAAAGCATTAATTTTAATTTAGGAAAGCCACTGCGCACTTGCAGCTTCAAACTCGGCTTCTAAACCATAAATAGTTACAATTTTTTTTATTGTTGCTTCCACTACGGTATCTGGGCAGCTTGCTCCACTAGTCATTAAAATAGACAACGGGGTTTTATCAGGTAAAAAATTAGTCACTAATTCAGACTGCTTAGTTTTCCAATTGTTGCGAATAATTTGATGTGCATCAATAATTTTATTGGCATCGTCAATAAAATAAGTGGGTAATTTATGCTCACATAGTTCCACTAAATGGGAACTGTTGCTGCTATTTTTTCCACCCATTACAATGGCTAAGTCGGCGACTTGTTCTAAAAGACCAATGACTGCAGATTGATTGTCATTGGTGGCATAACATAAGGTATCTCTGGTATCTGCAAAATGTTGACTTAGCTTTTCTTTCCCAAATTTATTTTGAATGATGTTTTTTAAATAATCGGAAATGGCCTGTGTGTCCGAAGCCAATTGTGTCGTTTGATTGATGACGCCAATTTTTTCAAAATGAATGCTTGGATCAAAAATACTATTGAATCTATTGTTGAAATAAACCCCAAATTCGGTTAAAGGCAATTCGCCTAAAATAAACTTACCTAAAACAATCGCTTCTTCCATGTCGTTGACAACAAGCGTAGGGGTCTTGTCTGCTGCATGAGAAAAAGTTGCCCTGGTCTCTTCATGTTTGGGTTTGCCGTGAATGATAATGGTAAATCCTTTCTTCGCAATTTGATCGCCTCTGTTCCATACTTTTTCTACAAAGGGACAGGTGGTATTGTACTTTTGAATTTCTATTCCAATTTTATTAATCTTCGCTTCCAATTCTAAAGTGGTCCCGAAGGCAGGGATGATGACCACGTCTTCTTTATGTAAAGTAGACAAGGGAATTATTTCATTGCCATTGGTGTCTTGCAAAAACTGTACGCCCTTTTTTAATAAATCTTCATTTACCTGAGGGTTGTGAATCATTTCACTGAGTAGGAAAATTCTTTTACCTACATTTTCTTCAATGGTTTTGTAGGCAATGTCAATGGCATTTTCTACTCCATAACAAAAACCAAAATGACGCGCCAAATAAAATTTCACTTTCCCTAAATCAATCAGGGAGGGACTAAAGTCTTTTTTTAATTTATCTTCTTCTTTCCTTTTATGCTTTATCGCAGTAATTAAATTGCTGCGATAGCCAGAAGGAACCTCAAAATGCTTCATCTTTTTACTTTTTGCGTATTACTGCTACAAAAATACATGCTTCCCTTGTTTTTACCCTATTTTTTGGGCATTCTTAGTATAATTCTACAGATACTCCCTACGACAACTTATCTTTGCGCCATGAATTACGTTTCTGTTGAAGGTTTGACCAAGAGTTATGGCATTTACCCCTTGTTTAAAGGCATTAGTTTTAACATCAATGAAGGGGATCGAATTGCCTTAATTGCCAGAAACGGGGTGGGTAAAACCACTCTTTTACGCATCTTGGCAGGGAAAGAGCAGCCAGATGCAGGTACAGCAAAAATTCACAAAGATGTTCATTTGGTTTTGTTTGAACAAGACCCTCAATTCATTGAGACAGCAAGCATTACTCAAAATTTATTCAATCAGGATCATCCTGTGATGAAGGCCATTAGCGAATATGAGATGGCCATGGAATCAGAGGATGAAAATTTGATCACCGATGCCATTATGGAAATGGAAGAGCGAAGCGCTTGGGATTTTGAGTCCAAGGTAAAAACTATTTTGACGCAGTTAAACATTCATCATTTAGAACAACCCGTTGCTAAATTAAGTGGAGGTCAGCGTAAACGTGTTTCTTTAGCCAAAACATTAATTCAAATTGGGTTTGAACCAAAGCATGTTTTATTGTTGATGGATGAGCCAACGAATCATTTGGATTTAAATATGATTGAGTGGTTGGAAAATTATTTAGCACAAGAAAAAGTAACTTTATTATTGGTTTCGCATGATCGGTATTTTTTAGAATCGGTGACCGATGAGATTTGGGAATTGGAAAGAGAAAATTTGTATTCGTATAAAGGTGACTATGAAAATTATTTAGAAAAAAAAGCCGCGCGAATAGAATCTGAATTAGCCAGTATTGACAAGGCAAAAAATACGTTTAGAAAAGAATTGGAATGGATGCGCAAACAGCCCAAGGCAAGAACGACCAAGAGTAAAAGCAGACAGGATAATTTTTATGAGGTAGAAGCCAAGGCCAAGCAGAAAATAGAAGAGACCAATTTACAGTTGGACATGAAAATGACTAGGCTAGGAGGTAAGATTATTGAAGCCAAGAAAGTATACAAGTCCTATGGAGAAACGGTGGTACTCAAAGGATTTGATTACACCTTCAGCAAAGGAGAACGTATTGGTATTGTGGGAAAAAATGGAGTTGGAAAAAGTACTTTTTTACAAATATTGCAAGGCATTACGCAGCCAGACAGTGGAAAAATTAATGTAGGAGATACGATTGTGTTTGGGCATTTTTCCCAAGAAGGCTTGGTGTATAAGAAAGACATGCGGGTGATTGAATATTTGAAAACTTATGCAGAGAATTTTCCACTGGCTAGTGGTGGATCCTTAAGTGCTGCGCAATTTTTAGAATTATTTTTATTTACACCAGATAAACAATACACTTATTTAAGTGCCTTGAGTGGTGGCGAGAAAAAAAGATTGCAATTATTAACCATCCTGTTTAAGAATCCCAATTTTTTAATATTGGATGAGCCTACCAACGATTTAGATTTGCCAACCTTGGCGGTCTTAGAGCAATTTTTGATAGATTTTGCAGGTTGTGTTTTATTGGTATCGCATGATCGTTATTTTATGGATAAATTGGTGGATCACTTATTTATATTTGAAGGAGATGGCGTAATTAGAGATTATCCTGGAAATTATACTCAATTTAGAATCTTAGAAAAAAGCAAACAAAGTTATGCTTCTGTAAGTTCTGATATCACTACCCATGCTTTACCAGTTAAAGCACCAGCAGCCATTGCGCCTGCAGAGAAAAAACAAACAGAGAAGATCGTTTCCGAGAAAATGACTTACAAGGAAAAATTAGAACTAGATACCTTAACCAAGACTATTCCGGATTTAGAAAAGAAAAAAGAAGTTTTGTTGGTGCAACTGAATGAACCCAATTTGGATTATAATTTAATTACCTCTATCAGTGAGGATTTATCGAAAGTGAATCTGGCTTTAGAAACTGCAGAAATTAGATGGTTGGAATTAAGCGAGAAGTCGATGGGCTAAAAAATGAGGCCTGGGTCTATCAAAAATGAGGCCTATGTATTTTTACAAATATTTTTATTGGCAATAAATTGTAGATGAATTAAACTACCTATTTATGAAACCAATTGAAAGACTTCATGTCTATTTACAATTCAGAACCATTTCACCCCATTCCTTTGAGAAAAAAATTGGCTTATCCAATGGTTATTTTTCCAAGCAATTAAGAAACCTGGGCTCTATTGGCTCTGACATTTTAATCAAAATTGACCATCAGTATGCGGAATTAAACATTCTATGGGTATTGACTGGTCAAGGGGAGATGCTCTCGCCTAGTTTGGATACTAATAATACTATTCCATTGATGCAAGTGGATGAGTATTTAAACAAGTATGAAGTAGAGAATAAAAAAATGAAAGTCTTAGAATCAGATTTGGAAAAATTAAATGTGGTTTTAAAAGACAAAGACAAAATAATTTCTTTGTATGAAGTAATCGCCAATAATAAACCTGTGATCAATCCAGGAAAAATTGAAGATTCAACTGGCTCCTTTGGATAATAAATATCTGCCTAAAAAAAAGGAGCTACTAAATGGGTAGCTCCTTTTTAGGATGAGTTCAATTTAAAATTTATTCTGCATAAGAAGCAACTGGTTCACAAGTGCAAACTAGGTTTCTGTCGCCATGTGTATTATTTACTCTAGCTACAGTTGGCCAGAATTTATTTTGTTGCACATAATACAATGGGAAAGCAGCTTCTTGTCTAGAATAAGCATGTGTCCAGTCATTGGCGCAAATTACTTTCTGTGTATGCGGTGCATTTTTTAAGGGGTTATCCAATTTATCTGACAAGCCTTTTTCAATGGCTGTTATTTCATCATGAATGGATAGTAAAGCATCGCAAAAACGATCTAATTCTGCTTTGTCCTCGCTTTCTGTAGGTTCAATCATAATGGTTCCTGCCACAGGGAAACTTACTGTAGGAGCGTGAAAGCCATAATCAATCAATCTTTTGGCAACATCTTCTGCTTCAATGCCAGCACTGGCTTTAAACGGTCTTAGGTCAATGATAAATTCATGGGCGCAAGTACCATTTTTACCTGCATACAATACAGTATAATTTTTTTCCAATCTCGCCTTCATGTAATTGGCATTCAAAATAGCATAAGCAGTGGCTAATTGCAATCCTGTTGCGCCTAACATTTTAATGTAGGCATAACTAATAAGTAAAATGCTAGCGGATCCAATAGGTGCTGCACTCACTGCACCAATTTTACTATTTTCTTGAACATGGCCTGGTAAGAAAGGAGCCAGTTTATCATTCACACAAATTGGTCCCATGCCGGGGCCGCCTCCACCATGTGGGATTGCGAATGTTTTATGTAAATTCAAATGACAAACATCTGCGCCAATGGCTCCAGGACTAGTCAAGCCCACTTGTGCATTCATGTTTGCGCCATCCATGTAAACTAATCCACCATATTCATGGATAGTGGCACAGATATCAATAATGGTTTCTTCAAATACACCATGGGTAGATGGATAGGTCACCATTAATCCACCTAAATTATCTTTATGCAGATTTGCTTTTTCTTTCAAATCGTTCATGTCAATATTTCCTGCTGCATCACAAGCCACTACAATTACTTTAAATCCAGCCATCACTGCACTCGCTGGATTGGTTCCATGGGCACTGATAGGAATAAGTACAATATTTCTATGGGCTTGCTGATGATGTTCATGATAAGCACGAATGGTTAATAAGCCTGCATATTCACCTTGTGCACCACTGTTGGGTTGTAAGCTACAAGCAGTAAAGCCGGTAGTTTCACATAAGTAGGCACTTAATTCTTTGGCTATTGCTTGATACCCCATGGTTTGGCTGCTTGGTGCAAATGGATGTAAGCCACCAAAGGCAGGCCAGCTTACAGGAATCATTTCTGTGGCTGCATTTAATTTCATGGTACAACTTCCCAAACTAATCATGCTTGTATTTAAAGACAAATCTTTATTCTCTAATTGCTTGATGTAACGCATCATTTGCGTTTCGCTATGATGAATATTAAATACAGGGTGTTGTAAATAAGTGGATGTTCTCACTAATTCTTTTGGAATAGCTGCTTGCTCATTTGCTTTGCCATTGGCTTTTTTGCCAGTCACTTTTTCAAAAATTTCCACGATGGCTGCAATTTCTTTCGAAGAGGTTATTTCATCTATAGTAATACCAATACTGCCATCAGTAAAGTACCTGAAATTAATATTTTCAGCTAAGGCTATTTTGTTCACTGCTGCTGCATCTACACCAGTTAAGTGTAGGGTATCAAAATAATATTCATTCGTTTGGGGAATGCCTAAACTTTTTAATTGTGCATTTAAGTTTTGGGCTAAACCGTGAATGGTAGTGGCAATTTTTTTAATACCAGCAGGTCCATGATATACTGCATACATCACCGCCATATTGGCCAATAAGGCTTGTGCGGTACAAATATTAGAAGTAGCTTTTTCTCTTTTAATGTGTTGCTCTCTTGTTTGTAAAGCCATTCTCAATGCACGATTACCTTGTGCATCCACGCTCACACCAATCAATCTACCTGGCATGCCTCTTTTAAATTCATCTTTGGTCGCAAAATAAGCAGCATGAGGGCCACCAAAGCCCATGGGTACACCAAAGCGTTGCGTATTGCCCACTGCCACATCAGCATTCAATTCTCCTGGGCTTTTTAATAAACTAAGGGCTAAAATATCAGCCACTAAAATAACTAATCCACCCACCGCATGCACTTGATCAATAAATTGGGTATAATCTTCGATACTTCCAGTATTATTTGGGTATTGTACAATGGCTCCAAAAAATCCTGCATCTATTTTGGTGTTTTTGTAATCACCTTCTACGATTTGAATATGGATTGGGTTCGCGCGAGTAGCCAATACATCCTTGGTTTGAGGGAAGATGGCGCTATCTACAAATAATTTTGGTTGGGCAACATTATCGCCTTTGTTGACATGATTAAAAATCATGGCCATGGCTTCTGCTGCTGCAGTGGCTTCGTCTAGCAAAGAAGCATTGGCAATAGGCATACCGGTTAAATCACAAACCATGGTTTGAAAGTTTAATAAACTTTCTAATCTGCCTTGTGCGATTTCAGCTTGGTAAGGCGTGTACTGTGTATACCATCCTGGATTTTCAAAAATATTTCTAAGAATTACACTAGGTGTTTTAGTTCCATAATAACCTTGACCAATAAAATTGGTCGCTACAATATTTTTATCTGCAATTGATTTTAAAGATTGCAACATTTCAAATTCCGATAAGCCTTCTGGAATTTGCATGGCTTTCTTAGAGCGAATAATATTGGGGACTGTTTTTTCAATCAGTTCATCTATCGATTTTACACCAACGGTGTCTAACATTTTTTTCGTGTCTTCGGTGTTGGGGCCAATATGTCTTTTGATAAATTCTGCTCCGTTCGTGTTCAATTGCAACATAAATAGGGTGGTTTAAAAAATGGATTCAAAGATACAAAAAACTAACCCTTATTGGTGCACTTAGTACCCTGTGGGGAAAGCTTGTGGATGAGTACTAAATAGTTTATATTTGGCCTACAATTATGGCCATATCTATTGAACAATTATACGAATTACCAGCGCCTGAGACGCTTAAAAAGTTTCAAAATTTTTTAAAAAGGGTAGACAAGCGTAAGATATTAAAGCAGTTGCCAGATTTGCATGAAGCTGCTTTTGAGAAAATCAACTGTCTGGATTGTGCCCGTTGCTGCAAAAATTATTCGCCAAGGTTTAAAATGCCCGACATTAAAAGAATTAGCAAGTACTTAAGAATAAAAGAAACTGCTTTTATAGACACTTACTTGTCCATGGACCAGGATGGAGATTATGTAGCCAATACCAAGCCTTGTCCTTTTTTAGGCGGAGACAATGCTTGCAGTATTTATGAGCACCGACCTACCGATTGCCAAAGATTTCCTTATACCGACGAAGATGTTTTTTTTAAGCGCATTCCCATAACCATGAAGAATGCAGAGTTCTGTCCCATCGTGCACGATGTAATGATTGGATTATTGACGGCACCTTAGCCATGCATATTTAATACTCCATTTTTCTTAAGGTAGGGGCTTTGAACCAAGTGGTTCCAACCACAATAATAGTCATTACCCCTCCAAATACAACAGAAGGAATGACCCCCAATAATTTGGCTGCTACACCACTTTCAAATTGTCCAAATTCATTGCTGCTATTGATGAACATAGAATTCACACTCATGACTCTACCACGCATATGATCGGGTGTTTTAAGTTGTACAATGGTACCTCTTACAATCATGCTAAAGCCATCTAAAATTCCACTCAGTAGCAGGGCAGCGAAAGACAACCAAAATAATTTGGACAAGGCAAATACAATAATGCACAAACCAAATCCGCCCACTGCCAATAATAATTTTTTGCCTTGAGTTTTATGTACCGGAAATAAAGTGATGATGAAAATGATTAAAATAGCGCCAATGTCTGAAGCTGCATTCAGCCAACCAAAACCAATGGGGCCTACTTTTAAAATATCCACTGCATACACGGGAATCATGGCTACTGCGCCTCCAAATAACACCGCAAATAAATCTAAAGAAAGTGCGCCCAATACTTCTTTGGTATTAAAAACAAAACGCAATCCTTCTTTGACGCTTTCCATGGTTTTTTGGTTCGCTACTAAATCAATATGAGGAGGTAATGGGTTTATTTTTGAAATAAATAAGTAGCCGATCGTAACAAGCGACACCACAGTAATTAAAGCGCCTGTATGTCCATAACCTGCAATGATAAACCCTACAATGGCATGGCCTAAAATAGAAGCAGTCAACCAAATGCCCTGGCTCCAAGTAGTGGCATTTTGCAATACCTCTTTTGGCATGATATTGCCCACAATGGTCCCAAAGCTTGGTCCGGTAAAAGACCTGATGATACCTGTACAAAAAACTAGAAAATAAATGAAAACGGCAATCAATAAGGATTTGTGGTTAGTAAAACTTAAGCTGCTGTCTGTTTTGTCATTAAAGATGGATAAGGCCAATAACAATAAAGCGCAAATCCAATACAAACTAACACCTCTTAATAGTAATTTTCTTTTTTCACTTATATCAATCACGTGACCGGCATACAGTGCTAAGGAAACGGCAGGAATCACTTCTGCGAGTCCAATGAGCCCAATGGCAAAGGGAGCGCTGGTCAATTCGTAAATCCACCAGCCTACTAGCGTGCCCATCATTCTAAGTCCCATGATAAATAGGAAACGGCCTAGCATTAAATTTCTAAATTCTTTAATCTTTAAAGCGGCAAAGGGGTCTTGTTTGATTGGAACGGTCGTACTATCCATTGCTTAAAGTTAAGGCAAACTATAATAATGTTGGCCATCTTCAAGTTCTTTTTCTAAAGCATCAATAATGACTTTGAAATGTGCTTCATTGTACAAGAAGTCTGCATTCACTGCATCGATAAAGATGGTTTTGATATGGTGTTGTTTAATATAGCTGGTATAGGTTTCTTGAATTTTAAAGAGATATTCATCCGAGATGGACTGTTCAAATTTTCTATTTCTTTTTTTGATATTTGACTGCAATTTGTTTACAGGGGCATGTAAATAAATTAAAATATCAGGCGGGGTAAGCTGCTGAATGAAAACATCAAACATCTTTTGGTACAATCTAAATTCTTCTTCGGGCAAATTTACTTTGGCAAACAACAAACACTTGGTAAATAAATAATCTGACACTACTACTTCTTGAAATAAATCTTTGGGTTTGATTAATTCCTGTTGCTGCTTAAAACGCTCTGCTAAAAAAAACAACTCTAATGGAAAAGCATATTGTTTTGGATTTTCATAGAACTTGGTTAAAAAAGGATTTTCTGCAAATTCTTCCAAAACTAATTTGGCATTGTAATGTTTAGCCAATAGCTGAGATAGGGTGGTTTTACCTGCGCCAATATTTCCCTCTATGGCTATATAATGATGCTTCATATGCTTGTTCGTACTTCGTTTCAAATATAGGCAGGCCCTTGCTTAAAAATTAATTTTTTTATGCACAAGGCTTTCATCCTTGCACTGTGTAAGTAAAGTTGAATTGCTTTTGTTTAAAATAGGGTGTAAATAATTGGGGGCAATTTCAACAAGGGGAATGAGTACAAAATTTCTTTTATGTAGTTGTGGATGTGGAATAGTTAATTGATTGGTTTCAATTATTTCATTGTTGAAATAAATAATGTCAATGTCCATCGTTCTAGGGCCCAAAGGAATATTTCTTATTCTTCCCATTTTAGTTTCAATGGACAAAAGTATACGCAACAATGTTGCTGCGTCATGGCTGGTGGATAAAACTAAGGCTTGATTTAAAAAAGCGTCCTGTTGGGTGTTGCCCCAAGGGGCAGTTTCGTATATGGAGGAAACTTGCTCAATGCTTCCTGCATCCTCATTGAGAAGTGAAATGGCTTCTTTTAAATTTGCCAATCGGTCGCCTATATTGCCGCCTATCAAGAGGTATGCTTTGTTCATAGAAGGATGCTGAAAGTAACTCAAATATCCATAATTTTACAGCCTTACCCTATTTTAGAAGCCTCTATTTTAGGAATTAGAATAAATCAATTAGCAAGATCCATGAAAACTTTTTTTAAAACCTTTTTTGCCTCTTTATTGGCCTTGATCATCTTTAGTTTCTTGGGAATCTTAATACTTTTTGGCATTGCTGGAAGTTTTTCTAGTGAAGAACAAAAAACAATCGACCCTAATTCTGTTTTAGTAGTGGATATGGCAGAAAATTATGTAGAGCAAACCAAGTCAGATCCTTTTTCTGAAATCATCAATAAAAAGAAAGGCAAAATTCCAAGCTTATCGGAATTAATAGGCTTAATAAAATATGCCAAAACGGATTCGACCATTAAGGGTATTTATATTAAATGTCAAGAAAATCCAAATGGATACGCCAGTACTGAAGAAATTAGAAAAGCGTTGCTTGATTTTAAAACTTCCAAAAAATTTATGGTGGCTTTTGGCGAAACCATTACACAAAAAGGATATTGGATTGGTAATGTGGCCGATCAAATTTACACGCATCCATCGGGAGGGGTAGAATTCAATGGATTTTCTTATGAGACCATGTTTTTAAAAGGCCTATTAGATAAATTGGAAATAAAGCCCGAAGTTTTTTATGCTGGAAAATTTAAAAGTGCTACCGAACCTTTTAGGTATGCGCAAATGTCAGATGCCAATAAATTGCAAACTGGAATTTGGCTCAATGCTTTGTATAGTAGTTTTTTAACTGGGGTCTCAGAAAAAAGAAATATAGAATTGGCTACTTTAAAATCATTGGCCAATGAAGGTAAAATTCAAAACGCCAATGACGCTTTAAAATATAATTTGGTTGATGGCTTATTGTATGACGATCAAGTTAAAAAAGTGATCGCAAAAAAATTACATGTTCAAAAAGAACAAAATATTTCTTTTGTAAGTGTGGGAGATTATGCAAGTTCAGTGGCCATCAGAGGTTCCGGTAGCGGCAAAATAGCCGTGGTATTTGCAGATGGTGACATTGAAATGGGTAAAAATCAAAACGGGGCTATCGCCAGTGATGATTACAGAGTGATGTTGCAAAAACTAAGAAACGATGAGTCGATCAAGGCCGTGGTATTGAGGGTCAATTCACCTGGAGGTAGTTCTTTGGCAAGTGACATCATTTGGAGAGAAATTGATTTATTAAAAAAAGAGAAACCAGTGGTAGTGAGTATGGGTAATTATGCAGCATCAGGCGGCTATTATATTGCCTGTGGTGCCGATTCTATTTATGCAGATGCCAATACGATAACAGGATCTATAGGCGTGTTTTCGGTGATACCCAATGTTGAAATGTTTATGAAAAATAAATTGGGCATTACCTTTGATCGTGTCAATACTGCCCAGTATGCAGACATGCCTTCAGCAACCCGTACTTTAAATGCAACCGAAAAAGGTTTTATGCAAGCCAGTGTGGACAGTGTCTATGCTTCCTTCAAATCAAGAGTAGCCATTGGCCGAAGAAAATCTGTTACCTACATAGATTCAATTGCACAAGGCCGTGTATGGATTGGTGCAGATGCAGTAAAAGTTGGGTTGGTGGATAGAATAGCTACTTTAAATGAGGCCATTGCCGCTGCCTCAAAACTGGCGCATATGAAAGGATACAGCATTAAAGCTTATCCAGAAAACAAGTCCTTTATTGAAGAGTTGATCAATGGCTATGAGAATAATGTAAAGGTGAAAGCCATCAAAGAAGAAATCGGGGCCAATCAATGGCAAGCTTTTCAACAAGTTAAAAGCATTCAACAAATGATGGGTCAACCTCAGGCTCGATTGCCTATCTTTGTAGTGAATCATCCATAAAACTATGCGACCTTATAGTCAAATTTCGGCCATGTTGTCGATTACTAAAGCTAGCCTTCGAGCTACCTTTAGGAGTCCGTCGGCTGTTGTATTTAGTTTAGCCTTCCCTTTAATTTTCATATTAGTTTTTGGCTTTTTAAGCAGTGGCAGTAATATCAATGTAAATGTAGTGATGGACAAGGGGTCTGATACCACCAATGCAGTATATGCCGCCATTAAAAATATTCCGGGACTTAATTTTATTCAGGCAGATGCTGAGAAAATAAAAACAGAACTAGCTAAGGGACGAATAACCACCATGATCTCTATTCAAAAGGCCAGTAATCCAACTGCACCTTATACTATTCATCTAACCAGTTCCGAAGCTGCCAATCCACAGAACATTCAATTGGTGAAGTCTATTTTAAATTCAGTGATTGGCAAAATAAATCAAACTAGTTTTCCTAATACACCAACCATTGCGGTGGTGAATAATACAGTGCAAAAAGTACCTGGTCGTATTTACCGCACCATTGATTTTATTTTACCTGGTCAGATGGGATTTTCTTTATTGAGTGCGGGTGTATTTGGGGTAGCCTTTTTGTTTTTTAATTTAAGACAACAATTGGTCTTAAAAAGATTTTATGCCACACCCATTCGTAGACTGTATATTATTTTAGGAGAAGCTTTAAGTAGGGTATTGTTTCAATTGCTTACGGCTGTGGTGATTATTGGTATTGGTCATTTTGCCTTTAAGTTTACATTGGTAAATGGCTGGATTACTTTTGCAAGCATCATGGCCTTGAGTTTTATTGCCTTAATCTTGTTTATGGGTTTTGGTTTTATTGTAAGCGGAGTGGCTAAAAACGAAAGCAGCATTCCACCATTGGCCAATCTTATTACCCTACCTCAATTTTTATTAGCCGGCACTTTTTTTTCTATTGACAATTTCCCTACTTGGATGCAGCCTTTATGTAGAATACTGCCATTGACTCATTTTAACAATGCCATGCGTAATATATCTTTCGAAGGCACAGGATTTTTAGCCGCTTGGCCCGATATTTCTATTTTATTAATCTGGATTGTAGTGGTATACGCTGTTGCATTCAAAATTTTTAAATGGGAATAATGCGCTTCATTAAATTTATCATCATTAGTATTTTAATTTTGAGTTTGCTCGTTACAGGCATCTCTCTTTTGTTTCCTTCCACGGTGATTGCTTCTAGGGCCATTGAAATAAAAACAGCACCCCAAAAAATTGCTTATTTTGTCTCCGACTTAAATCATTGGAAGGAATGGATGAGTGATTGGAAGGAAAATAAAGTAAGGCTGGAAAACAATACTGCCTATATTGGAACACAAACCGTGCAGCTTTTGAGTAAAACAGATCATGCAGTGAATTACAGATGGGTAGCAACTGGGCAAAGTCCTTATTTGGTGCAATTTGAATGGACTTTATTAAAAGACAGTAGTTATGTAATTCATTGGTCTTTTGAACAAAAAGTAAAATGGTATCCTTGGGAAAAATTTCAGACCTTATTGAATGATAAAATATTGGGTGCTAAAATGGAATTAGAATTGCAAAATTTACAAGCAGCGCTCAATCAAAAATCAATGCCTTAATCACGCGTCAAATACGCCATATTTCTTTTGATTCCTTTTAATTTAGCTCTTAGCAATGGAGAGTTTTTAAATCGTGCTTTAAAGGTAGTTTCTTCTATTTCTAGCCATTGTGTTTTATTCATTTGCAATAAACCATTTAGTGGTTTGAATTGAGCTTCTTCATGAGGCTTACTAAATCTATTCCAAGGGCATACATCTTGACAGACATCACAACCAAAGGCCCAATCTTTATAATTTCTATCCGTTGCTATTTCCGATTTTTTTAATTCAATCGTGAAATAACTAATGCAATGATTGGCTTCAATGGTTTTATTGGGTAAGATGGCCTGCGTTGGGCAGGCTTCTATACATTTGGTACAAGTGCCGCATAAATCTTTTGCCATAGGCTGGTCATAGTGCAAGGGTAGGTCAACAATTAAAGTGGCAATAAAAAAGAAAGAGCCTGCTTGCGGACGAATTAAATTTCCATTTTTACCTATCCAACCTGCGCCTACCAATTGCGCCCAGGATCTTTCCAATACAGGTGCAGAATCTACAAAGCCTCTTCCTTCTATTGGGCCAATTTTTTTTCTACATTGATCTAGTAATGCATGCAATTGATTTCTGATGACTTCATGATAATCTTCACCCCAAGCATATTTTGCAATTTTCGAATCTTGCTTATTGCCTATTTCTAAATCTTCTTGTTTTGGGTAATAATTTTTTAAAAAGGTAATCACCGATTTTGCGCCAGGAACCAGTTTGCGTGGATCAATTCTTAAGTCAAAATTTCTTTCCATGTAATCCATGTCTCCATGAAATCCTTTGGCCAACCATTTTTCTAAACGTAGGGCATCTTCTGTAAGCTCTTTAGCTGGCGCAATGCCACAGAAATCAAAACCCAACGCAAGTGCTGCGGCTTTAATGAATTCGGTATTTGTAAACTCGTTCAAAGTTATTTTTTCAATGTTTTAATGCTAATAATTAGACATGTAAAAATAGCAGAAAAACCTTCTTCTAGCTGACTTTAATGCGTATTTGCTTGGTATTTTATGACAATATAACGGATATCATAGATTGGCCTTGGTTTTGAACCTACCTTGTTGTAAATAAACACTACTATGAATTTAAGTCAATATACCATTAAGGCGCAGGAAACCATTCAGGCAGCACAACAACTGGCTTACAACAATAAGGATGCTGCTATAGAAACCATCCATTTGTTAAAAGCAATTTTAGCTGATAAGGATAGTTCAACCGAATTTTTATTGAAAAAGAACAATTTAAATCCATTGTTGATTCAGCAGAAAGTAGATGCAGTGCTTCCTAGCATGCCCAAGCAATTGAGTGGAGAGCCTGCTTCTAATTTGAGCAGAGATTTAAACAGCGTTTTATTAAAAGCCAATGGGGCGCTTAAAACTTTTGGTGATGAATTTGTGACGGTAGAACATTTATTAATTGCCATTTTGCAAGTTAATGATGCTGCTTCAAAAATTTTAAAAGATGCAGGGCTTACCGAAAAAGGATTGGTGACTGCCATTAAAGAATTAAGAAAAGGAGAGACCGTGCAATCGGCTACCCAAGAAACGCAATTTCAAGCTTTGTCTAAATATGCAAAAAACTTAAACGAATTAGCCAATAAAGGCAAGTTAGATCCTGTGATTGGACGCGATGAAGAAATTAGAAGAACCTTACACATCCTTTCAAGAAGAAGCAAGAACAATCCCATTTTAGTGGGAGAGCCTGGTGTTGGTAAGACAGCTATTGCGGAAGGCTTGGCCATGAGAATTGTGAATGGAGATGTGCCCGATAATTTAAAAAGTAAAATAATTTTTGCATTAGACATGGGCCAATTAATCGCTGGTGCCAAATACAAAGGAGAGTTTGAAGAAAGATTAAAAGGCGTAGTGAAAGAAGTAGCAGATAGTGATGGAGAAATAATTTTATTTATTGATGAGATACATACCTTGGTGGGTGCAGGTGGAGGAGAAGGTGCCATGGACGCGGCCAATATTTTAAAGCCGGCACTGGCCAGAGGAGAATTAAGAGCCATTGGGGCCACCACTTTGAATGAGTATCAGAAGTTTTTCGAAAAAGACAAAGCCTTGGAGCGTCGTTTCCAAAAAGTAATCATAGATGAACCAAATAAAGAAGATGCGATTTCTATTTTAAGGGGATTAAAAGAAAGATATGAAACCCATCACCATGTGCGTATTAAAGACGAGGCCATTATTGCAGCAGTGGAATTATCGAGCAGGTACATTACCGATCGTTTCTTGCCAGACAAGGCCATTGATTTAATTGATGAGAGTGCGGCCAAGTTAAGATTGGAAATGAACTCCATGCCAGAGGAATTAGATACCCTGATTAGACAAATACGTCAATTAGAAATTGAAAGGGAAGCCATTAAAAGAGAAAACAACCCCGATCAATTAAAGGCCCTGAATATTGAAATAAGTAATTTGACGGTTCAGCAAGATACTTTAAAAGCAAAATGGGCCGAAGAAAAAGAAGTGGTAGATAAAGTACAAAATACAAAGGCAGAGATTGAAAAATTAAAACAAGAAGCAGAGGTTGCGGAAAGAAACGGAGATTATGGCAAAGTAGCAGAAATAAGGTACGGCAAAGTAAAAGAGCAAGAGACCAAATTAGTGGACTGGAGCAAGCAATTGCAACAAATGGGTGAGCATGGAAAAAGATTGATGAAGGAAGAAGTAGATGCAGAAGACATCGCTGAAAATGTGGCAAAGGCTACGGGTATTCCTGTAAGTAAAATGTTGCAATCGGACAGAGACAAACTTTTAAATTTAGAAACTGAATTACACCATAGAGTGGTGGGCCAAGAGGAAGCCATTAGTGCCGTCTCTGATGCCATACGTAGAAGCAGAGCGGGTTTGCAGGATCCTAAAAAGCCCATTGGCTCCTTTATTTTTTTAGGCACTACAGGGGTGGGTAAAACAGAATTGGCGAAGGCCTTAGCCAATTATTTATTTGATGATGATTCCATGATGACGCGTATTGATATGAGTGAATACCAAGAAAAGCATTCTGTTTCTCGCTTGGTAGGCGCGCCTCCGGGCTATGTAGGTTATGATGAAGGTGGCCAATTGACCGAATCGGTTAGAAGAAAACCATACAGTGTGGTATTGTTGGATGAGATAGAAAAAGCACATCCCGATGTTTGGAATATTTTATTGCAAGTATTAGATGATGGACATTTGACCGACAACAAAGGCAGGACCGTGAATTTTAAAAACACCATTATTATTATGACAAGTAATATTGGCAGTCATTTAATACAGGAAGCTTTTGAAGGGGTCACGGATAAAAATGTAGAAGAAAAAACTGCGCAATCCAAAATAGAAGTGATGAATTTGTTGAAACAAACCATTCGTCCGGAATTTTTAAATAGGGTAGATGAAATTATCATGTTCTCTCCATTGTTGCAAAAACAAATGGCGGCCATCGTAAAAATTCAATTGAATAATTTAAAAGCGTTGGTAGCAGAAAATGGACTTCAAGTGGAATTTACCCCCTATTTGATAGAATATCTAGCTGACCAGGGTTTTGACATGCAGTTTGGTGCAAGGCCATTAAAAAGACTCATCCAAAAAATGGTGGTGAATGAATTCAGTAAGAAGATTTTAAGTGGGGAAATTGATAAAACTAAAAAAGTATTGATAGATATTTTTGATGGGGTGGTAGTTTTCAGAAATGAAGCCTAATCAAGCTGCTTTTTGAAATACAGGCTAGGACTTGTATATTTGAAAGATAGATTCATTAAAATCTTTATTATACAATGGCTAGTAACAAACAAGCGGCAGTGGGTTTTATTTTTGCAACTATTTTATTGGATGTAATTGGACTTGGGATTATTATCCCTGTAGTGCCACAGTTGTTACAACATTTAATGCATATTACAGACAGGTCAGACATTAGTGCTATTGCAAAACCAGCCATGTACATGACTTTTATATATGCCGCAATGCAATTCATATTTGCACCCATACTAGGAAGTTTGAGTGATCATTACGGAAGACGCCCCATTTTACTTTTCTCTTTATTGGGTTTTGGCATAGATTATATTTTTCTAGCCTTTGCACCTAGCATTGGATGGTTATTTGTTGCTCGTGTTTTTTCAGGAATCACTGGTTCAAGTATCACCACTGCGGCTGCTTATATGGCCGATATTAGTGATGAAAAAACTAGAGCGAAAAATTTTGGAATGATTGGAGCCGCTTTTGGTATTGGATTTATCATTGGGCCTTTGTTAGGAGGTTTGCTTGGGGAACTAGGTCCAAGAATACCTTTCTTGGTAGCCGCAGGCTTGGCCTTGATCAATGCCTTGTATGGTTATTTTATTTTACCAGAATCTTTAGACAAGGAACATAGAAGACCCTTTGACATCAAAAGAGCCAACCCTATTGGTTCTTTAAAAAATTTAAATAGATATCCTGCCGTTTTTGGATTGATTATTGCCTTATTGTTTATTTATTTGGCTTCTCATTCTGTTCAAAGCAATTGGAGTTTTGCCAATATTAGTAAGTTTGGCTGGACACCTAAAACCATTGGCATTTCCTTAGGTATCATTGGCTTATTAGTTGGGTTGGTGCAAGGCTTATTAATTAGGGTGGTCAATCCAAAATTAGGCAATGAAAAAAGTGTGTATTATGGGATAACTTTATATGCCATTGGTTTAATATTATTTGCTTTTGCAACTCAAAGTTGGATGATGTTTTTATTTTTAGTGCCTTATTGTTTAGGCGGAATTTCTGGCCCTGCATTGCAAGCTTTAATTTCGGTGCATGTGCCCAGAAATGAGCAAGGCGAATTACAAGGCTCATTGACTGGATTGCAAAGTTTAACTTCCATTGTTGGCCCACCAATGATGATTGGGCTGACTTCTTATTTTTCTGTAAAAAATGACCCACACCATATTTATTTTCCTGGCGCTGCATTTTTATTGGGGGCCTTTTTTATGCTTTTAAGTGCATTTATTGCCTATTGGGTGTTAAAACATGATACTGGGGCTGCCAAGGCCTAGAATCTTGCCTTATAATCCCTTGCTCTTGTTATATTTGTGGCTAAATTAAAGTAGCTATGGCCACGCCCTTAATGACAGCATTGGAGCAAACTGTAAATTTCATAAAATCTAAGATTGATTCATCAGCGAATACCGCCATTATCTTGGGTAGTGGTTTGGGCAATTTGTCCAAAGAAATTCAAATAGATTTTTCAATTAATTACAATGAAATACCTCATTTCCCGGTGAGTACAGTAGAGGGTCATAAAGGCAGATTAATTTTAGGAACTTTGAATGGGAAGAAGGTTTGGGTAATGGAAGGGCGCTTTCATTTTTATGAAGGATACACTGCCACTCAAGTGGTTTATCCAATTCGCGTCTTGCGTTTATTGGGGGTTCAAAATTTATTGTTGTCCAATGCAGCGGGTGGAGTGAATCCTAATTTTAAAGTAGGAGATTTAATGATCATTAAAGATCATATTAGTTTGTTTACCATCAATCCATTGATTGGAAAAAATGAAGATGCTTTAGGTACGCGTTTTCCTGATATGAGTGAACCTTATGCATTCGATTTTATTGAAAAAGCAAAAAAAATTGCTGCAGCCCATAGCATAAAATTGCATGAAGGTGTTTATGTGGGCGTGACTGGACCAACTTTTGAAACCAAGGCAGAATACAAATTAATTAAAAATGTGGGTGGAGACGTAGTGGGGATGAGTACCGTTCAAGAAAACATAGCCGCAGTACATTGTGGTATGAAAGTATTTGCCATGAGTGTAGTGACCGATTTAGGCATTAGAGAAGACAACAATGTAATCACCCATGAAGAAGTTTTGGCAGCAGCACATGCGGCTGAACCCATCTTGACCATTATTTTTAGCGCATTGTTAAAAGAAATTGCATAAACAACAAGGCATGTCTTTTTTGAAAACACTTTTACTTAGTTGTATTTTTTTAACATTGATTCAGTTGGAATTGAGTGCGCAGAAACCTGGAAATTTTGGAAGGCCAGGTGGTTTTACAAGCATGGGGGCGGGCAAGGCAACGGATTCTTTGCAGAAGAGAGACCAAAATGCCGATTCAATTACAATATTTTACAAACTGTACAATAGCAATGAGGCATTAAAACTAGATTCCAGCATCAACGATTTTTTTGTACATTATCCATTGCCTTATACTACTTATAATTTAGGCAATTTAGGCACTGCGACTAAATCTTATTTGTTCGAACCCCTACAAAAGGGTGGCTTTGATGCAGGCTTTCATGCCTATGATCGTTATTTTTATACCTTAGAAGGAACCCCTTTTTATCAAACTACTCGACCTTATACTGAATTTGGTTATTTATTAGGAGGCAAGGGCGAGCAATTGATAGAAATTAAGCATACACAAAATAATAAGCAGCAACTTAATTTTTCTTTTGATTATAGGTTTAGCAATTCTCCTGGGAATGTTAAAAATCAAAATGCAAATTTGAATAATATGCGCATCACTGCGCACTATCAATCTAAGCGCAAGCAATATGAATCTTATTGGGTAATGCTCAACAATAAAGCCGCTTCTTCTGAAAATGGAGGATTGGTGAAAGCTTCCAAGTTGGATAGCCTGTCCTTAAACAATCCTTATGAATTAGAGACTAGGTTGGGGGTGAGTGGAGTTGCCTTTTCTAATCCATTCAATACCTCGATTGCAACGGGCAATATTTATAAGAGCAATACCTTATTGTGGCGCCAGTCTTATGACCTTGGTCAAAAGGATTCGATTGTTAAAGACACCATAGTGATTCATTTGTTTTATCCAAGACTTAGGTTTCAAAATGAAATAAAATATGAATCCAGTGAATATACTTTTGCAGACAATGCACCCAATGCGGCTAGCTATCTTGAATATTTTAAATACGATATAGGTAGCAATACCAAGGTTAAATTTGCAGATGCTTGGACTGTACTGACCAATGAATTTAGTGTCCTTAGTTTCCCCCAAAAAAACAATGCCAATCAATTTTTACAATTGGGGCAGGGCTATTCAAATCTAAGTACCACATTGGCCAATCAAAAAGCTTGGAACAATTATGATATTTATGCATTTGGCGTATATAAAAATAAAACCAGAAATCAATTTTGGGATTTACTAGCTGCTGGAAAATTATTTTTAAATGGGTACCATGCTGGAGATTATGATGCGCAGTTTTCTTTGGCTAGGTTACTTTCTGCGAAGGGCAATTATGTAAGACTCTCCTTTCAAAATAGCAATAGAACCCCTTCTGCTAATTATTTAGGGCTTACTCAGTTTCCTGTTTCTTCTTTAACAAATAGTCAAAAGGAAAATATTATTAAATTGAGTGCAGAAACAGGCAATCGAAAAACAGGTTGGAACCTAGCTGCCAATTATGAGCTCATTAATAATTTTAATTATTTTTCTGCGGCATTGCAGCCTGCGGTGTACACCCCTGCATTTAGTTATTTACGTATACAAGCCAGCAATAAGTTTAAAATCAGTACTTATTGGAACTGGTACAATGAATTGAATTTTCAAACAGTAGATCCTGCTGCACCCATCCATCTTCCTTTGTTATTAACCAGGCAAAGATTAGCCTTTGAAGGTAATTTTTATAAGAATCTATTTTTGTCCTCTGGATTGGAGTTTATTTACCATACCGATTATAAAGCAGACGACTATATGCCTTTGACCGGACAGTTTTATGTGCAGAATGACTATACATTACACAATAGGCCTACCGCTAATGCCTATTTAAACCTCATGATTAAACGCTTTAAGGCCTATGTGCGTTTAGAAAACTTAAACACTTTAATTAGTTCTAGTACTGCTTTAGGCAGTAGTTATAATTTTACTACTAGAAATTATCCAGGCACCGGTACCTGGTTTAGGGTAGGCATTTGGTGGAATTTTATCAATTAACTAAGCTTGGTCAGGGCTAAGGCTGACCAAAATCGTCTTATTTTTAACAGCAATTTTATAGGGTCTTCCAATAAGGTCTTACCTTTGGGGTAATGAAAAGGGTAATTACTATATTTTTAGTTTTGTTATATGCTGTTGCTAGTATCGGCGCAACAGCTACTACCCATCTATGTGCAGGTAAGGTAAAAACATGCAAGTGTGGCAAGCCTGCTAAAAAAGACTTATGCTGTTCTGAAAAAACAGTGTATTTAAAGTCTCAAGACCAGCATCAGTTTCAAGTAACTGCTACTTCACTTGTTAAGCATTTAAATCTTAGCATTCACAAGCCTACATATACAAATAATTATACTGCTGTTTTAGCATTGAATGCCAAGACTTTTATTTCTAAAAAGTCTTTAATAGATACAGGCCCTCCTATCTATGAGTTTATCTGCGTTTATTTAATTTGATTTTTTTTCATGCACTTGTGTTATGGCATTAGTGCCAATGGCCAGCTGTCTAAAAATTAGACCCGGCCATCCTTGTTCATTATTCAAAAATTATTAAATAGTAAGTCATGAAAAATTTTATAGTATTAGCGGGGTTTATTTTAATCTCCAATTTTGCTTTACAAGCACAAAATGCGCATCAAATTAAAGTAGCAGGAAACTGCGGAATGTGCAAAGGTCATATTGAAAAAGCGGCTAAACAAGCTGGTGCAACATCAGCTGATTGGGACAAAGTGGCCAAAGTTTTAAAAGTAACCTTTGATGCGTCAAAAACATCTACCGATAAAATAGAAGACGCAGTGGCCGCTGCTGGTTATGATACAGAGCATAAAGTTGCTACTGCTGAGGCATATGGTAAATTAGACGAGTGTTGCCAATATGAGAGAATGAGCAAAACTGCAGTGGCAGAAACTGCCAACTGTTGCAAGCCAGGTGCCAGCTGCTGTGCAGATGGGGTAACCTGCAAAAAAGGAATGTCTAGCGATAACAAAGAAATGGGATGTTGCAAGAAGGACGCTAAATGTTGCAAAGATGGCGCTTGCTGCAAATAATTGGTAAGCTTAAAAACATCATCAATTATTTTATTTATTTAAATTAAAATAATAGGTAGTTGGTGATGTTTTTATTATTTCAGGGTGCTGAAATTTTAATTTCCAATTGTTTCATTTTTTTTCTAAAAATTATTTAAATGAGGTATTTAATTATAGGTTTATTTTTCTTTTTAAGTACAAATGCAAAAGCGCAAGTACAATCGGTAGAACTAGTCGCAAGCGGACTTACTTGCTCTATGTGCTCTAAGGCTATTTTTAAGGCTTTGTCGGCATTAGATTTTGTAGCTGAGGTGAAAGTGGATATTGATAAGTCTAGTTATAGTTTGGCTTTTAAGTCTCCAGATAAAGTAAAAATTGAGCAAATTAGAGAAGCGGTATATGACGCTGGTTTTGCTATAGAAACGATGCAATTGACTGCTAATTTTCCAATGAGTAAAGCAATCGATAATGAAGTGGTCTCCCTAGATGGCTATCAATTTAAGTGGAAATTAACTGGTGCAAAAAATATAACAAATCCTCAGAAAGTGAACATTGTAAATAAAGAGTTACTTCCAACAGCGGGTATTTATTATTTAAACTTTTAATTTTTCAATGCTAACTTATGCGTTTTATTAAAAAATTATCGGTTTATATTTTATGCATTGGCGCTTCTTTTTTTGGGTCATTAGATTCAAAAGCGCAGGAATTGTATGTAAACAGTGAGCCTGCTAGTATTATGCCAGCCAGGTCTGTTTTAATCAAACAGTCCTATAGCGCCATGACAGGAAAAGAAACTGCCAATAATTTTAATACACAATTAGAATTTAGTTTGTCAAAAAAATGGATGTCTCATTTAGGTACCAATTTTAAATCATGGGAATGGTACACCCAATATCGATTTTATAGTAAAGATGCGGTTTATGAACATTTAAGAATGGCTGTATTTTTCAGATCCATCAATAGTTCTTCCAATGCAATACCAACCAATTCTATTTTGTTAGATGGTCAAGAATCAGTGCTTCATGGCGGCTTGATTATTACACAATTAAAACACAAATGGGCAAGCTCTTTGACGCTAGGCACTTTGATCAAACAAGAGGCTTTGGCTAGCAGTGGTAAAGGAGGTGTTCAGTATAGTTTTTCTAATGGGCTTTTAGTGTATCCGAAACAGTATACCTCTTATGGTCAAACCAATGTCAATCTTTATCTAGAATTGATTGGGCAAACCCTATTTTCAGACAAAGCGCATTATGTTGACCTAGCACCTGCCATTCAATTGATCTTTAATAGCCAATCCAAATTGAATTTATTTTATAGATGGCCTCTAGTCAATGAAAGCAATAGATTAACCTCACGCAGCGTTGGAATTAGTTGGGATTATCTATTTTTTAATGCACTACCTAAGCACAGAAAAAAAATCTAAAACTATTTTTGTTTCCAATTGATTCTTCTGCCTACATAGCATTTTACATTGAGCCCGTTGGAACTTTCTGTTAAGCCTTTGCCAATGCCAAAATTAAATTCATAGAGTGGGTGTAAGAATAAATCTATGACCAAGTATAGCTGATGTTCTTGATTGGGTAATTTATAAGGACTAAATAATTTACCTGTATTGCCATAATATTCAAATCCAATATTGGCCTTAGGAGAACTCGCATAAGCATATTTAAAACTGGGTTCAAATAAGGTTTCTTTATTGGTAAA
The DNA here is from genome assembly GCA_947451115.1 of Bacteroidota bacterium. Taxonomy (GTDB): domain Bacteria; phylum Bacteroidota; class Bacteroidia; order Chitinophagales; family Chitinophagaceae; genus Sediminibacterium. The sequence continues at coordinate 30,837 of CANFXV010000009.1, read as the reverse complement.
GGAAACACCCAAACTAGGATTAAATGCCCAATAATGATCTCCTATAGTTTTGTCAAAGATGGGTCTGATTTCTGCGCCCCAATCTAAATCATTGGTGAATGGGTCTTTATCAAATCCAAGTTCCGTGGATAAGCTTACACCCAAGGGCCAATTCCAGTTATCAGGTGCTTTGATTCTTGGTCTGATATGAGAGCCTGTATATTGTAGTTTTCCATCAAGGTTATAGGTAAAAACATAGAATCCCAATTCTGCGTCTTTTGATAGCCCTGTGGTTACTTCTAAAGTTTGTAAAAAGGGGTGATAGTTGGTATTGGATTTTGGACCTTCAAAAGTATAATTATTATGCAATTCAATCATAGTGGTATACTTTGGGGTGGTCGCAGATCCATACACTTGAATTTCGCCTGCATCTTGTGCATTTGCATTTTGTGCGATGAAGTTAAGTCCCAAAAAAAGGAATAAAAAAGATATAGAGTTGAAAGTGTACTTGATAAATTTCATAAATGCGGTATTGACTACAAAAATAATGTTTTAGTTGCTTTTAAAAGTATTTGCAATTATAGCTTACTTGGTTTCAAAATAAGCCAAACTGCCGCCCACCCATTGTTTGTTTTTATTGTAATCAACGCCAATCATCAGACCTTTGCTTAATCGGGCTAGGTTCATGGTGGCTATGTATTTTTGGCGGACATCATCCCAGAAATAAAATAATCTAATTTCTGCTTTGGCTGGGCCAGAAGGGGTTTCGATGCATTCGGCGTATTTTACTTTTTCTTGTAAAATCCATTGTTCGGGATGAGCTAAGGATTCAATGTCGCCGGCTTGAATATCGATAATGACGCCTTGTCCAGCAAATGAAAAAAGGGGTTTTAATATATAGGCCTCTAAATTTTTAGGTATTGATTTTAATGCGTGAACAAACTGCGTTTGGGGAATCAAAGGATGATGTAAAAAAGGTAGTAAAAATTTACTTATTCTAAAAAAATGATGAGGATGGGTTACCCAACTAATGTCTAGATCGCTTTGTAAAATTTCCCCCATTGCTTGTATGGCCTTGGGTTGTCTATTTAATTCATCCATCACAATTCTATTGTAGATGCGATCAATTTTGATCGGGGTACCATTGCTTATGTAAAATAGTTCGCGTCCTTTTTGAATTAATTCTGTGATGCATACAATAGGTATGCCTGAGTATTTTTGAGTGCAATAAAAATCAATCCTTGTTTTTTGTTGATGGGGATACAATTCAAGTAAGACGGCATGTTCGCCCTTGGTGCCGCAAATGACCTGTTTCAAATGGGCTAAGTATTTTTCTTTATCGTACCCATTTAAAAATGGACTGTAATTAGGGGGAAGATTAAAATTGTTTTTTAAAGCTTCATCTTGTAGTAATTCAAAAGCAAACAAAGATGGGAAGCCCTGCAGTTCAATTAGTTTAGGTACTAAATTATTTTTCTCATCCAAAGTAATGGCAAAATCCATTACCATACAATCTGGATGTTCGGTTTCATTGGGGGTGATGGGCTGCCCGGCTAAAGAGGCTTGGGTATTTTTTTTAAAATCGGCACTCAAAATCTCTTCGCTAACATAATGGCCTAGTTCAAGCATGGCGGCTGTAAATGCAGCATCGATAAAAATAGGGGTTTCTGCAATTCTAAAGTCCAAGGCATTGGGATAGCTATTCATAATGGCAGAAAGATAGTCTTGGTATTTTTCTGCTGTAAATGATGTATTGAATTGTTGCCTTATACTTAAAATCATATAAATGCTTAATGCTTTTTAAATTGAATAGCAGCGTCTAGAAAATTAGGGATAAGATTTTCGGATGTTTTTTGAATTTTAGAGGGGTCGTCTAAATAGGCCATATTTTTCTCCCATTTTTCAATTCCAAATTCTTCAATAATTACTTTTTTTAAGTCTGGGTTATTTAAAAAAACATGCAAAGCCTTTGGTTCCCCTTCTGGATGAAATTGCACACCAATCATATTTTCATTAAATCGTATGGCCATAATGGCTCTTTCTAAAGGAACCTGAGGTCTAATTTTTTCAAGTGCAATAATGGTAGCACCCATTTTTGTTATCGCTTCGTCATTAGGGGCTACAATTTGATAGGCCCTACTTTCTAATGCATAGAAAGGGTCGTCCAATCCTTCAAAAATTGGATCGGCACATAAAGGGTGCACAGGCAAGACCCCAATTTGTCGAGACTTTCTTAATCCGATGCTACCTAAATTAAAATGCCTGCAAGCCATTTGAAAACTATGACAAATTAAAAAAACAGGCTTGTTCAATTCCAACATTTTTTCCAACCATTGAATGTATAAATTGTCCCAACTTGAATTTATAGAATCTAAGGGAGAGCCTGGTCCGCCAGAAGAAATATAAATATCAAATTGGTGGTCTGGAATTTCATTAGACTCCCTTAATTTAAAAATAGTAGGCTCAATGGTAAAATTTCTTTTAACCCCCCAATTATTTATAATATTGATAATGCATTCCATACCCACATTCGTAGTTCCATCATACAAATCAATGATGGCAATTGTAATGATGGGCTTAGTCATTATAGGTAGCTTAAATTGGTCTTTGGAGAAAGTACCAACAAAGTTTCATACATCAATTGAATAGTATCTACAATGTCTTTTTTATGAATCATTTCAACGGTGGTATGCATGTATCTTAATGGAATGGATATTAAGACAGAAGGACAACCATCATTGGCATAAGCAAAACTATCAGTATCGGTTCCCGTGCTTCTGCTTAGGGTTCTAAATTGTACAGGAATCTTTTTTGCTTTAGCTATGTCTTCCACAATGGCCAATAATTTATTATGTATCGCTGGCGCATAGGCTAAGGAAGGGCCTTTGCCACATTGGATATCCCCTTCAATGGCTTTGTTGATCATTGGGGTATGTGTATCATGGGTCACATCGGTGATGATGGCGATATTGGGTTTGATTCTTCTAGCGATCATCTCAGCACCTCTTAAACCAATTTCTTCCTGCACTGCATTGACAATGTACAAGCCATATGGTAATTTCTTTTTATTTTCTTTTAACATACGGGCAACTTCAGCAATCATAAATCCACCCACTCTATTATCAAAAGCACGACCAATAATAAAGTCGTTGGCCAATTCGTCCATGCCTTCTTGATAAGTTACCACTGCACCAACATGAATACCTAAGGCTTCCACTTCCTTTTTTGATCTTGCACCACAATCCAAGGTTAGATTGTCCACTTTTGGTTGAGGTTCTTTTTGTTCTGGATTGCTTAAGCGGGTATGAATGGCAGGCCATCCAAATACTGCTTTCACCGGACCTTTTTTGCCATGAATCCAAACACGCATCGAAGGGGCAATTTGATGGTCAACACCACCATTTCTTTTTAAATGAATTAAGCCTTGTTCATTAATGTAATTCACAAACCAGCTAATTTCATCTGCATGCGCTTCTATAACTACTTTAAAAGGCGCAGTGGGGTTAATTACCCCAACGGCTGTTCCATAAGGATCAGTGAAAGTGGTATCTACATATTTAGTAAGATAGTCCAACCAAATTTTTTGGCCACTGGTTTCAAAACCCACAGGGGAGGGATTGTTAATATAGTTAGATAAAAATTGATAAGCATCGGCGTTAATCAATTCTTTTTTTGCTTTTGCGGCTGGTTTTTTAACGGTAGATTTTGCCATAAATTTTGTTTAAAATTGTCTAATGCAAGATACTACTTTATGGGATTATTTGACCCTATCCAATAGAACTGCTTTTTATGACTAGATATTGAATACTTTTGCAATGTATAAATAATTAAATGTGATTCAGCCCCCTATTAACCCACAGGATTTATGGACTTTGCCCAAGGAAGATTTTTTTGGGGTTGCTAAAATTATATTTCAGTGGCAGGCGAAGCAGAATGAAGTATATCAACAATGGGTTAACCTAAACAAAAGTGATGCTCAGGACTTAAGTTCTATTCCATTTTTACCCATCTCTTTTTATAAAACGCAAGAAATACGCATTGGACCTAAACCAAGCAATTTATTTGAAAGTAGTGGTACCACCCAAGATGTGGTGAGCAGGCATTGGGTGCAAGACATTCATTTGTATGAGCAAAGCTTTTTGAAATGTTTTAATTTATTTTATGGATCCCCTAGTGATTATTGCATACTTGGCTTATTGCCTTCTTATTTAGAACGCAAACATTCTTCCTTAGTATACATGGTCAATCATTTAATTCAAGCCTCCCATCATCCAGACAGCGGGTTTTATTTAGATGATTTTAAAAAATTAGACGCCACCCTAAAAAAATTAGAAGCGGCAAAGCAATCGGTTTGGTTAATTGGTGTGAGTTTTGCCTTGACTGATTTTGCCGAAGCCTTTCCGCAAAAATTATTACATACCAAGGTGGTGGAAACAGGTGGAATGAAAGGAAGAAAAACAGAATTGACCAGAGAGGAATTGCATGAGGTTTTATCTGCTAATTTAGGCACGAATAATATTCAATCAGAATACGGGATGACGGAATTACTTAGCCAGGCCTATTCATTAAAAGAAGGTATTTTTAAATGCCCACCCTGGATGAAGGTTTTGGTGGCAGATGAAGAAGACCCATTGGCATTAAAAGAAACAGGCAGGGGTGTATTGCATATCATCGATCTTGCTAATATTTACAGCTGCAGTTTTATAGCCACAGAGGACCTAGGAGAAGTTTTTGCCGATGGCAGTTTTAAGGTCATTGGCAGGGTAGATGCCAGTGCAAGAAGAGGCTGTAGCTTACTTCTGGTTTAGCTTTTAAAATATTTACTCAATTCTTGAAGGTACCTAGTTTCTAAGCCATAATTGTATTGTCTTTTGTCGATACTATCGCGACTTTTAACAATCAGGGGTAACTCTTGTTGGGTAGCTAATTTGTATTTCTGATTTATTTTCAAGAAATGATCGCTTCTACTTTTGTTCTGTGTTAGGGTATCTTTTTGTTGAACACCAATAATTTTATTGATCAATTTTGGAGAAATTTCCTCTCCTTTTAATTGTTGCTGATACAGTACTTGTACCAATTCTTTTTCAATAATAGTGAGTGAATTCACGAAATTGTAATTCAAAATAGCATTCACTTCCTTGGGTACTCTTTTCTTTCTTTGACGATATAAAACAAAGAAGATAAAAAACGAAACAATGATTAAAATATATACATTGGGTGTAAAAAATGGCACCACTGTATTTAAATAGAAAGCAAGAATAAAATTATTTTTTTTATAAACGTATTTTGTTTCGCTTAAATCTAAATCTTCTTTTTGGATAGTAAATGAAGTATATGTGGTATTTAAATCTGGGTCCAATTTAATCAGGTAGCAAGTATTGCCTAAGTTAAATTGTAAATCTTGGTAAGTAGATTTTGTATTGTATAAATTCAGCCATTTTTGTTTGGCTTCTGAATTCTTTTCTATTTTAAGATTGCCATATAAATTGTTTTCGAAATCTACCCAATGCCAGTCAAAAAATCTTCTAAATAAAAATAATTTCCCAAGGTGTAAGGTGTAAAAATTATCCTTGTCAATCATTTTTTTAAACTCGGGATTGAGGGGGCCTAAATTGGTCCAATTTTTAGTTTTAAAATTGAATGTATAAACACTATCCACCACATTAAAACCTAAATCAAAAGGGGGGTCTTTTAATTCTACTACGTTGGTGGCATACAATTTATTGGCAAGGGTATCAAGATGGTAGAAAGCATAATTAGACAATCCTTCATACCCATTCACCGATTGGTGGCTTGGGTACAATTCCCATTCATGGGTACTATTGCTAAAATAAGTAATGAGGCCTCGAATGGTCCAAAATCCAGAACCTCCGTATTGAAAAAGGGTATCATGTAAGCTAAAACTTACAGAATTAAAATTCACCCCAGAATGAATGGTGGAATCTATTCTTTGCAGGGAATAGCCAGTACTTGATTTATTGACCTTAAAAAGTTTACCTGTACCCAAGGGCTGTAGCCAAATTTCTTGTTTTTGTTTGAATAAGGCTATATTTCTATATTCCTTATTGTCTAAGCCAAATTGATAAATACTCGAATTAAGTTGAATGTTTAGGGAATTGACACTGTCTTTATAGAGCAGGTCTAAAAGGGCAATGTCCTGTTTTTTAAAAGGAGTATTATCTAATTTACTCGCTGCATTGGCATTTATGCTACTAATTATAAATAATAAAAAAACTAAAAATTGTTTCCACCGCATAGTCAAATGTATGAAAATTTAAACAATAGATTTATTTCTTATGTGTTTTTTTAATATTTAATATATTATAAATATGTAATTAATTATTTAATAATTATTTAAATAGCTATAACAAAATTCTCTAGAAAGATTGCTATTCATTTGGAAAAAGTAGAAACAAGTATAAATATTTGTATTGTAAATAAAAATTACGATTTACATATTAATAATTTATTAAATATATAGAATATTTAATAAAAATATTAAGATGCTTAAACATAATTATCCTTTGGGGGAAGGATAATCGGGGTGATTGGAATTCGTTCTGGTCACCCCAAATTTTTTAGCGATTTACACCGCTACATTAAAATCTCTTAAAGCATCGTTCAGGCTGGTTTTTAAATCGGTACTTGGCTTTCTTTGACCAATGATTAAAGCACAGCTTACTTGATAATCCCCTGCAGGAAATGACTTTCTGTAAGAGCCAGGAATGACTACGCTTCTTGCCGGAACTCGGCCTTTGTATTCAATGGGCGTTGGGCCACTTACATCTATAATTTTTGTGCTTTGGGTTAAGACTACATTGGCGCCTAATACAGCTTCTTTTTCCACATGAACGCCTTCTACTACAATGCATCTGCTTCCAATAAAACAGCCATCTTCTATCACTACAGGGCTTGCTTGTAAGGGCTCCAAAACGCCCCCAATACCTACACCTCCACTTAAATGTACCCCTTTCCCGATTTGAGCACAACTTCCCACAGTAGCCCAGGTATCTACCATCGTGCCTTCATCTACAAAGGCGCCAATATTTACATAGCTTGGCATTAACACCACATTCTTTGCTAAATAAGCGCCATATCTAGCTACCGCATGGGGCACTGCTCTTACACCTAAAGCGGCATAATTAGATTTAAGCAACATCTTATCATGAAATTCAAAAGGGGCTAATTCCCAGGTTTGCATAGGTTGAATAGCGAAATACAATAAAATGGCTTGTTTTACCCATTCATTGACCACCCATCCATTGTCTTTTGGTTCCGCAACTCTTAATCGGCCTTTGTCCACTTCCTCAATTACTGCGAGCACTGCATTACTATAGGCTTCGTCTTTTAATAAACTACGATCGGCCCAGGCCGCTTCAATCTTATTTTTTAATTCCATGATTATAATTTGTACAAAATTACAAACTAGGGCATAAATAATTGCAGTTTCTTATACACAATAATCAACCCTCGTTTATTTATAAGTATTGTTTAATTTGCAACATGTTTGTTTACGAAGAAGACCTTGAAGCATGTTTGGCGGCCCTTCAAAAAGGAGCAATCATTCTTTATCCCACCGATACGGTCTGGGGCATTGGCTGTGATGCCACCAATGAAGTCGCTGTAGCAAAAATATTTGCCTTAAAAAAAAGAACAGATACCAAGGCTATGATTGTTTTGGTAGAAGAAGAGCAATCTATTTTAAATTATGTGGAAGATGCACAGCTACAAGTATTTGATTACATCAAAGGCATTCATAAACCCACTACGGTGATTTATCAAAAAGCAAAAAATTTGGCCAACAATTTAATGGCAGCAGATGGCTCTGTGGCCATTAGAATTACCAAGGATGTTTTTTGTAAAACTATCATTAAACAATTGGGTAAACCCATTGTAAGTACTTCCGCCAATTTATCGGGTTATCCAACACCTATGTGTTTTAGAGATATTTCTTTAGACATTATTGAAGGGGTAGATTATGTGGTCAAGCACAGACAAGACGAAACCGAATTAGCCCAACCATCTTCCATTGTCAAATGGGATCAAGAAGGGAATCTTATCATCATTAGACCTTAATACCCCAATGCAAAAAATTTTGGTCATACAAACGGCTTTTATTGGAGATGTAGTGCTGGCCACGGCCTTACTGGAATCCCTACATGCGCAATATCCTTTGGCAGCAATGGATGTATTGGTTCGTCAAGGCAATGAATCTTTATTTCATGGGCATCCTTTTATTCATGAAGTAATTGTGTGGAATAAAAAAAAGCAGAAATACATTCACTGGTTAAAAATTTTAATTCAAATTAGAAAAGCGCAGTATGATGCAGTAGTGAATGTGCAACGTTTTGCAGCCACTGGATTGTGGACCGCGCTTTCCAAAGCAAAATTTAAAATCGGCTTTAATAAAAATCCTTTTTCATTTTTATTCACCCATTCCATCAAGCATTTAGAAATTGAAGCTGGGATGCATGAGATCAATAGAAACCATCAATTGATTCAAGTATGGGGTCCGATTGTTTTAGTACCACCCAAATTATATCCTAGTGCAAAAGATTTGGAATCTATCCAAAAATATCAAGACCAACCTTATGTTTGTATTGCACCCGCTTCGGTCTGGTATACAAAACAATATCCGCTTTCTGCTTGGGTAAAATTTTTGCAAGCCCTTCCTTTTGATGGGCCCATTTATATATTAGGTGGTGCAGGGGATAGAATCATTGGAGAGAAAATGATGAAATCTGCCCACAAACAATTGATCAATCTAGCAGGAGAAATTGGCTTTTTGGCTTCCGCTGCCTTGCAAGCAAAAGCAGTATTAAATTATGTGAACGATTCTGCCCCTATGCATTTTGCTTCGGCCATGAATGCACCAGTGGTCGCCATTTATTGTTCCACCATTCCAGCCTTTGGCTATGGACCATTGTCAGAGCAGTCTTTTATCGTGCAAACCCAAGAAAATTTAGCTTGCCGACCATGTGGGTTGCATGGAAAAAAGAAATGTCCTTTGACCCATTTTAATTGTGCCCATTCCATCCAAATTCAAGAATTGATCAGTCCTTTATTACAAGTGCTACAACATTAGTACTTTTGTGCAGATGCAAATAAAATTCACCGCCTCAGAACAAGCCCTGTTTGAAGTAGTCGCTCAAGAAGCAACTAAAATGGGAGTGCCTGCTTTTGCAGTGGGTGGCTTTGTGCGTGATAAAATTTTAGATCGACCGACAAAGGACATCGATATTGTTTGCTTAGGGGATGGTCTTGAATTGGCAACTGCCTTTGCCAATCAATTCAAGCCTAGGCCTCCTGTTTCTTTATTTAAAACATTTGGCACAGCACAGGTGAAATTAGATAGTGTTGAAATTGAATTTGTGGGTGCTAGAAAAGAAAGTTATTCCAAAGACAGTAGAAAGCCTGAAGTAAGCCCTGGAAGCATCGAAGACGATCAAAACAGAAGAGATTTTACCATCAATGCGTTGGCGGTAGAATTGAGTGAAAATAATTTTGGTATTTTGATAGATCCTTTTGGCGGCGTCAAAGATTTAGAAAATAAAATATTAAGAACACCACTGGCACCCGAGCAAACTTTTGACGATGATCCCTTGCGTATGATGCGTGCCATTCGTTTTGCTACACAATTAGATTTCACTATTACGCCAGCAACTTTTACAGCCATCCAAAAAATGGCGGATCGAATTAAGATTGTTTCTCAAGAAAGAATTACGGAGGAGTTGCAAAAAATTATGATGACAGACAGGCCTTCCAAGGGTTGGTATTTGTTAAAAGAGGCGGGCTTATTAAAATTTATATTTCCGGTATTGCTGCAATTGGAAGGGGCCGAGACATTGGATGGCATTGGGCATAAGGATAATTTTTCACATACCCTTCAAGTTTTAGACAATGTAGCAGCCACTTCGAATGATCTTTGGTTAAGATGGGCTGCCTTATTGCATGATATTGCCAAACCTAAAACAAAAAAATTTGAAACTGGTTTTGGATGGACTTTTCATGGACATGAAGTAGTGGGTGCAAGAATGGTACCTAAAATTTTCACGCAATTAAAATTACCATTGAATGATAAAATGAAAATGGTACAGAAATTAGTGGCCTTGCATTTAAGACCTATTTCCTTGACCAAGGAATCTGTGACCGATAGCGCCATTCGAAGACTCTTGTTTGATGCCGGTGAGGACATTGAATTTTTAATGTTGCTTTGTGCGGCAGACATTACCAGCAAAAATAAAGTGAAAGTAAAACGTTATTTACAAGGTTTTGATTATGTCAAACTAAGATTGCAGGAAGTAGAAGAAAAGGACAATATTAGAAATTGGCAACCGCCTATAACAGGTGAAATTATAATGCAATTATTTGCCATTGCCCCTTCTAAACAAGTAGGTATAATCAAAGATGCCATCAGAGAAGCCATATTGGACGGAATCATTTCCAATGAATATGATGCGGCTTATGCTTTTATGTTAAAAGAAGCTGAAAAACTAGGCTTGTATCCTGTAATAAAATAGTAATTTAGCGTTTCAAAATACCAAAATGGCAGTATTAAAATTTAGGGTTTATTGGGAGGAGGATGATGTGATTTACAGAGATGTTTTGGTGAAGCATACCCAAAATTTTGCCGACTTGCATCAAATTATATTAAGGGCTTTTGAATTTGATCAAAAACATGATGCCACTTTTTTTAGAAGTAATGACACTTGGCAAAGAGGAAGAGAAATTAGTAAGGAAGTGTATGACAAAGAATACAAAGCACCCCCTTTGTTAATGGAAGAAACCATCATTGGTTCTGAAATCATCGATACCAATCAGCACTTTATTTATTTGTATGATTTTGTAAAGGCTTGGTCTTTTTTAATTGAACTTATTCAAGTGATTAAAAATTCAGAGGCGGACATGAGTTTAGAATATCCAATTATTAGTCGTATTGAAGGCGTTGGGCCAATGCAATATGGCACCAAGGGATTGTTGGGAGAAAAGTTTGCGGACATCGAAGAGAAATATGATTTATCTGAAGCCAAAGAAGGATTTGGTCAAGAAGGAGAAGACACTGATGAAGGAGAAGACGCTGATGAAAACGAAGAAGAAGACACAGATGCGTCTGATGACGGAGACAACAATAAAGAATCCTCTGGTGCTGAATTTTTTGAAGGAGAAGCTTTTTAGAATTGAAGGGCAAGCTTCTATTATTTATTCCAAATTAATTTTTAATGAGCGCCACTAAAACAGTATACATTGTCATGGGCCCAACATCGGTTGGTAAAACAAGCTTTGCCATTGCGCTTGCAAAAAAATTAAGTACAGAAATAATTTCTGCAGACGCACGCCAATGTTATCAAGAAATGAATATAGGTGTGGCCAGGCCAAGTGTAGAAGAATTGAAGGCGGTACCGCATCATTTCATCGCTAGTCATTCAGTCAATGAGGAGCTCAATGCCTCTTATTATGAACATTGGGCCTTAGAAAAAGTAAACGATTTATTTAAAAAAAAGGATACCATAGTAATGGTTGGTGGAACTGGTTTGTACATTAAGGCTTTTTGTGAAGGACTCGATTTAATTCCAGCCATTGATGCCTCTATCAGAGAAAACATCATCCAGCAATATGAAAAATTGGGCCTAAGGTGGTTGCAAAAGGAAGTATCGGTAAAAGATCCTATTTATTGGGCAAAGGGCGAGCAGAAAAATCCACAAAGATTGATGCGCGCCTTAGAAGTAATGCTTGGGACTGGTTCTTCTATTACCAATTTTCAACATAAAAAAGCAGTGGAGAGGCCTTTTAATTTGGTGAAAATTGGATTAGAAATGCCAAGGGAGCAATTGTACGAAAGAATCAATCAAAGAGTGTTGATGATGGTGGAAGAAGGATTAGAAGCAGAAGTAAAAAGCTTAACTGCTTTTTTGCATTTAAATGCATTGCAAACAGTAGGCTATAGTGAATGGTTAGAATATTTTGAAAATAAAATTACAAAGGAGATAGTCATAGAAAAAATTCAACAAAACACGAGGCATTATGCTAAGCGTCAAATGACCTGGTTTAAAAAAGACCCTTCTATACAATGGTTTGAGGCAGCTGCAGTGAGCCCTGAGCAAGTTTTGTTAAAATAGTATAAGATTTTAGAAAATTAATCTTAGGAATATTAGAGGCTGCTCAAAAATTAGTAATTTCATTTAACAAGCATTTCGCTTTATAAAACCGTTATACTTTATTTAATTAAAATTTACATTTATGCAAAAATTAGGCAATTCCTTATTGACAGGCCTTTTTTTACTTTGCTTGGTGCAGGCAAAAAGCCAAACCATTCAATTTGAAAAGTACACCCTGCCCAATGGATTAAAAATTATTTTACACGAAGATCATTCCGCGCCTGTGGTGGCAGTATCGGCCTTGTACCATGTGGGCTCTAAAAATGAGGATACTGCTCGTACCGGCTTTGCTCATTTTTTTGAGCATTTGCTTTTCGAAGGAACAGACAATATCAAAAGAGGAGAATTTGATAAGTATGTGAGCGGTGCTGGAGGCTATTCCAATGCCAATACTACGCAGGATCGTACTTTCTATTTTGAACTTTTCCCATCCAATCAAGTAGACTTAGGTTTGTGGTTAGAGAGTGAGCGCATGATGCATGCTAAGGTGGAACAAGTAGGGGTGAATACGCAGCGTGAAGTAGTGAAAGAAGAAAAGCGTCAAAGAATTGACAATCGCCCCTATGGGTCTTTTATCACAGAAGTACTCAAAAGAGCCTATAAAGTGCATCCATACAGATGGTTTACTATTGGAAGTTTGGAGCATTTGAATGCAGCCAAATTGGATGAATTTGTACAATTTTATAAAACTTATTATGTGCCTAATAATTGTGTTTTATCTATTGCCGGGGACATCAATATACCAGAATTAAAGAAAAAAATTGAAGCTTATTTTGGTCCCATTGCAAAAGGAATTTTGGTCATGAATAGACCTTCTATTAAAGAACCACCATTGGGTGGAGAAGTAAGGGATGTGATTTATGACAACATTCAATTAGCTGGTGTATTCCAAGCCTACCGTGCACCTAAGCAAGGGGGTAATGAATATTACGCCTTCAATGTACTTTCCAATATTTTATCAGGCGGTGAATCATCAAGAATGAATAAAGTTTTAGTAGATAACAAACAATTGGCTGCAGCAGTTCAATCTGTTCCTTTTTTCAATGAAGATGATGGCTTATTTATCTCATTGGGCATTGCCAATGTGGGGGTTAATATTGATACGCTAGAAAAAAACATGGACAGTGTGATCAATGAATTAAAAAATGGGTTGGTAGGGGAGCGCGAGTTTCAAAAAGTAAAAAATCAAATCACTACAGAGATGGTCAATTCAAAAGCAACAATGGCAGGTATTGCCGAAAGCTTGGCCAACAATGAAGTTTATTTTGGAGATGCCAATTTAATCAATACAGAATTAGAGAAGTACAATAAAGTAACCAGACAGGATGTATTGAATGTAGCTAAAAAATATTTAAACAAAGACAATCGTGTGGTACTTCATTATTTACCCAAAGAAAAACCAACCGCTAAATAATTGAGCTAGTACTATTAAAAATAATTTTATGAAAAAATTTATATACATCACTTTATTCATTTTGCCATTCTTTGCGATGGCACAAAAGATTGATCGTACCAAGGCCCCCGTTCCAGGTAAGGCGCCTTTGATTCAAGTGGCCGATCCTGTTAAATTTACTTTAGCCAATGGCTTACAAGTATTTGTCGTAAAAAACACCAAGCTTCCAAGAGTTTCTGCTACTTTGGCTTTGGATAGAGATGGAATTAAAGAAGGGGAAAAAGCAGGACTTTCAGATTTGGCAGGCCAATTACTAAAAAGAGGTACGGAAAAAAAATCAAAGGCTGAATTAGATGAAGCGGTAGAATATTTAGGGGGCAGTTTGTCCACTTCTAGTCAATACGCTTCTGTAAGTTCCCTTAAAAATAATTTTCCAAAGATTATGGAGTTATTGTCGGAAGTCATGCTGCATCCAGCTTTGTCAACGGTGGAGTTAGAGAAATTGAGAACACAAACTATTTCTGCTATTGAAGCAAATAAGGATGAGCCCAATGCCATTGCTAATAATGTGGTTAATAAGTTGGTCTATGGAGCCAATCATGCCTATGGAGAAATTACAACGGTAAAGACTGTAAATGCAATTAATGTAGAAGATGTAAAAAACTATGTTAAGTCCTATTGGATACCCAACAATGCTTATTTGATTTTTGTAGGTGATATTGAGCCTGCAGTAGCTAAAGCGTTAGCAGAGAAAAATTTTGGTACTTGGGCCAAAGGAAATTATACCAGACCAAACTATGATAAGCCAGCTATTCCTGCTACTACCTATATTGCCATTGTGGATCGTCCTGCATCTGTGCAAAGTGTGGTTTCAGTAGCCTCAACAGTTAACTTAACGAAAGGTTCGCCTAATGACATTCCTTCTATTGTGATGAATAATATTTTAGGTGGAGGATCTTCAGGCAGATTATTTTTGAACCTGAGAGAAAAGCATGGGTTTACTTATGGTGCTTATTCTTCTATTAGACCCGATCATCAAATTGGTTTTTTCAAAGCAGAATCCTCTGTTAGAAATGAAAAGACAGATAGCGCCATTCAAGAAATATTAAATGAATTAAATAATATTCGTAACACAAAAGTGGGCGATACAGAATTAAGTCAAATGAAAAATTATTTGGCTGGAGGCTTTGCCCGTTCTTTAGAAGATCCAGCGACGATTGCTAATTTTGCATTGTCTATTGCCGTGAATCATTTGCCTGCGGATTATTATCAAAAATATTTAACCAATTTGGCAGCCGTGAATGCATCAAAAGTGCAGGAAGTGGCCACTGCTTTGTTGAACCCAGGTAAAATGCATATTGTGGTGGTGGGTAATGCCAAACAAATTGCTAAAGGGTTAGAGAAATATGGCCCTGTAAAGTATTTTGATATTGAGGGTAATGAAATGGCTGCACCCGTTGAGGCAAAGGTGGATTTAAGTTTAACCCCTGTTGCATTAATGGAAAAAGCCATTGCGGCTATTGGCTCTAAAGAAGCCTTAGATAATTTAAAGGATGTGCAATTAAAAGGAACTGCCAGTGTAATGGGCCAGTCTTTAGAAATGAAACAATCCATTTTGATTCCAGGTAATTCAGTTACTACGATGTCCATGGGTGGTATGGCCATTATGCGTCAAGCGGTAGTAGACGGCAAGTATTCTGTTACACAACAAGGACAGGAAGCGCCTATTACCGATGATTTAAAAGAAGGATTAGATGAATCTGCTTCTCTTGCGCCAGAGCAATTGTACCTTGCAAAAGGGTATGGCTTAAAAATTATAGGCGGGGATAAAGTAGGGGGTAAAGAGGTGATAGATGTTGAAGTCACAACACCATCAAAAAAAGTTTCTCACCGCTTTTATGACGCTAAAACATTTTTATTAATAAAAACTTCTAAATCAGAAGAAGTACCTGGCAGAGGTACTATGACACAACAACAATTTTATAATGCCTATCAAACAGTGAATGGTATTCAAATACCTTCAGAAATGATTATTGATATGGGTCAAATGAAAATTAATGTGAAGTACACGGATATCAAAGTGAACCAAGGATTAAAGATCGCCGACTTAAAATAGTAGGTCATAAAGTGCATAAAAAAAATACCCCTCGATTTATCGGGGGGTATTTTTTTTATTGAATTCAACTAGTTGTTTTATTAGAATCGAATGCCGTAACCAATATTAAAAATCATTTGATTCCCAGTCATATTGGCGAAAGTATTTGCTTTATCATTCAAGCGATAAGGAAAGACCATATCCTTGGTGCTGCTATTGATGATGGTAAAATCAATAAAATGGCGGTTGGTTCTATAGCCAATACCACCACTTATTACTAGTCTAGAGGCTTTTAATTCTTCATCCTTGTAAGGGCTGCCGTAATAGGCGGCACCAGCTCTTAACATCCAGTTGCCATCTAATTTTATTTCAGAACCAATCTTGAGGTTAATATTATTTTTATAAATGGACTTAATGGTATTGTTTAGGTCATTGTAATATGCCGTAGTTGCATCGTCATATGTATTGCCATAAAAGCGCGTACCTGCATAGTTGATCCATTCCACATCTGCACTAATAAAACCAAGTGGTTGAGTGGGTTTATTTGGCGCCGCGAAAAAATAGCTGGTACTAAAAATTGTTTTTAAAGGGGTAGACACGGTGTAGTCTCTTTCACCTGGATAGCCATTGTTTAAATCGTTAGAACTAGCAGTTTGTGTACCTGCATATTTCTCCGTATTGGTGGTCATATCCACACTTAAAAGGTCTTTGAAAGAGATCAATTGAGGGGTATGCAAAGAAAAGCCAACTCTTAAAAAAGATTCAGGTTTATAGATGATGCCAAATTTTGCACCAATACCCCAACCTTTTGAACTAAAGTTTTCATGAAGGGAAAATCTAGCAAAATCATTGTTGGCATTATTGGTCGCGTCTGTTTCTGAATAATAAAAGGATTTGTTGTAATTGATCATGGGCATAACAAAGCTGGCACCTAGGTATAATTTATCGGCCATATTTCCACCCCAGCCAAAGGCCAATTCATTGTAACCGCCTGTTGTAAGAACGTCATAGTTTTGATTTACGCCAGTAAGTGGAACCAAACTTTGGTAACCTGTGATAGCACCTTTTGCATCGGCGGTAGTATCTATCAAATAAGTTCTATAAGCTAGTGAGCTACCAAAAATATAATTGTTCAAGGCGCTTGTAGTGTCTGCACCATCATGAATTAATTCTTCTAAATATTTTTCAGAGTAGCTGCTGGCATTATTCAAACCACTAAAACTAATATGATTTGAAAAATCGGCGATTTGATTGAAGCTAATTGAAAAAGCTGTACTGGTCCAGTTGTTCTTTTTAAGACCATCTGCAAGTACAATGCCAATGGATCCAAAAGAGGATTTATTGTCATTGCTTGAACTATTGGTGCCTCGGTATTTAAAATCATTGGTTTGTACTAAAAACTTAGGGGTCAATAATATTTCACTTGATTTATATAAACCAAGTCCAGCTGGATTGATATGATTGGCAGATAAATCGCCACCTAATGAACCCATCGCTCCACCCAATGCATTGCTTCTTGCAGTTCCACTTGGATGAAACCAAGACAACCTTAATGCGTCTTCTGGATCTTGTGCATACGCGCTTAAACTTGATCCAAGGATGATCAATAAAACTAATTTCTTCATAATGGTAGCTATTTTAAAATACAGGCTTTCAGAAAATGAGTAAACAAAATATTAAGGGTTTTGGCCTCTTGAAGGACGTGGAGCGCTGGTGCTAGTACCGCTGCTACTGAATCCACCACTTCTGCCACCTGAGTTACTGTTATTGAAACTATTGGTGCTTTGTGCTGGGGCTGAATAATTTGATCTACTTTGAGTATTGCCACTATTGTTATTGGAGAAATACCTGGCGGGTCTATCATAACCATTGCCACCATTGCCATTATTACTATTGTTAACATTGGCATTGTTGGTCACAACACGTTTAACCAAACTTCCGAAATTGTTATTCGCAGTTGGATTAACGGTATTTCTTAAATTGATATTATTGTTATTGTTGGATATGTTATTGGAATTATTGAAGCCTCTATTGTTTCTGTAAGCACCCAATCCCACTGCGCTATTTTGCATAGAGCGAGTTGCAATGGGCTGTTGTAGGTTGCCACCTGGGTAGAAATTTCCTCCATGATGATGAGGACGATAGGGGTTTCTAAGTCCAACAAAGTAGGGGTTCCATCCACCGTATCCAAAGCCATATCCACCATAACCAAATCCTCCATAGCCGAATCCGCCATAGCCAAATGGATCATAACCAAAACCAAAATCATTGAAGCCCCAGCCCATACCATATCCACCAAATGAACTATAGGGATTGTAACCGCCCCAGCCCATGGTATAACTTGGACCAAAAGGATAATACCAAGAAGCACCATAATAACCAGTATACCAACTGTTCCATCCAATATAGGAAGGGTAGAAGGCATTGTTAAATCGTGGGTCATTCCAATACCCCCAATCGTCAATCGAACTCCATCTATTTCTATTGGCTACTTTTAATCTTAAATAGCGATCATCTTGATAGTTTTGATAATCTTGGTATTCTTCATTATCCGCAGTAGCTATTGCTTGGTTATTGCTATTGTTTTGTTGCGTAGTTCCATTGCTTTGAACCCTATTAGGTGTGCCCCAATCTTCTGTAGTGACCACTCTTTTATTGGTGGAAACAGTATTTCTAACTGCGGGTGTGGTATACAAATCGTCTGATGCCATACTGCTTGCTTCTTGCAAACTTGTACAGCTGCTGCCTACTAAACTAAACGTCACTAGGCAAATGGCGATGAGCCTTAAATTAGTGTTCGTTTTTATGCTGTTCATTTTGGTAAAGTTTAGGTTTTTATATGCCCCTTATTTAGCATACATTTGCTAGTATAAAGGTACAAAACTTTAAAATATAGAGCGTTTTTAGTACTTGATTTGTTACAATATAAATTGTTAAGATTTTTACAATGGCAAAGGAATTAACAACTAGAGCCCAGGACTATTCACAATGGTACAACGACCTTGTCATCAAAGGTGAGCTGGCAGATTATAGCGCAGTAAGAGGTTGTATGGTGATTAAGCCATATGGTTATGCTTTATGGGAAAATATGCGCGATGTCTTAGACAAAATGTTCAAAGATACTGGGCATCAAAATGCTTATTTCCCATTATTCGTTCCTAAGTCACTTTTTGAGGCGGAAGAAAAAAATGCAGAAGGTTTTGCGAAAGAATGTGCGGTGGTTACGCATTACCGTTTAATTGCCGATCCTAATAACAAAGGAAAATTAATGGTGGATCCGGAAGCAAAATTAGAAGAAGAATTAATTGTTCGTCCAACTAGTGAAGCCATTATTTGGAATACCTATAAAACTTGGATTCAGTCTTATCGTGATTTACCCATCTTAGTGAACCAATGGGCCAATGTGGTGCGATGGGAAATGCGTACACGTTTATTTTTACGTACTGCCGAATTTTTATGGCAGGAAGGTCATACGGCACATGCGACTTCCGTAGAAGCTATTGCAGAAACCAAACAAATGTTGCAGGTGTATGCCGATTTTGTAGAAAATTGGATGGCGGTACCTGTGATCAAAGGCGTAAAAACAGCCAACGAGCGTTTTGCTGGCGCTGAAGATACTTATTGCATTGAAGCCTTGATGCAGGATGGTAAAGCATTGCAAGCTGGTACCTCCCATTTCTTAGGACAAAATTTTGCCAAGGCCTTTGATGTTAAATTTAGTGATCAGAACAATAAACAAGAATATGTGTGGGCTACAAGCTGGGGCGTGAGTACCAGATTAATTGGAGGCCTAGTAATGACACATAGCGATGATGAAGGATTGGTATTGCCTCCTCGCATTGCGCCTATTCAAGTGGTGATTGTACCTATTTTTAAAGGAGAAGAACAAAAGCAAGTATTAGATGAGAAAGTAGGAGAACTAGTGAAATCCTTTAAGGCTGCGGGTATTAGAGTGAAGTACGATAATTCAGACCATGCAAGACCAGGATGGAAATTTGCAGAATACGAATTAAAAGGGGTGCCTATTAGAATTGCAATTGGCGCACGTGATTTAGAGAACCAACAAGTGGAATTAGCACGTCGTGATACCAAAGAAAAATTTTCTGTTGCCATGGAAGGCTTAACGCAAACCGTTGAAAATTTATTAGTAGAAATTCAGGCTAATTTATTTGAACGTGCTAAAAATTACCGAGACGAGCATATTACCAAGGCAGATACTTGGGATGAATTTTTAAATATTTTAGACAACAAGACTGGCTTTGTTTTGGCGCATTGGGATGGTACTGCTGAAACAGAAGATAAAATCAAAGAATTGGCTAAGGCCACTATTCGTTGCATACCATTAGACAATCCATTAGAAAATGGCAAGTGTATTTTAACTGGAAATGCTTCCACTCAACGCGTGTTATTCGCAAGAGCTTACTAAGTTTTCATTGGTATGAAACAAAAACCCATTCTAAAAGTATTGGTTCCTTATTTAGAAGGAAAAGTGTTGCTTATAGATAAACCCTTGCGTTGGACCTCCTTTGACATTGTAAAAAAAGTTAGAGGGCTTACCCGAATTTTAAAAGTGGGGCATGCAGGCACTTTAGATCCATTGGCAACAGGCTTATTAATTGTATGTACAGGAAGCTATACCAAGCAAATAGACAGTTACATGGGTCTTTCAAAAGAGTATATTGGTAGTATGGTACTGGGAGCGACTACGCCCACTTACGATTTAGAATCTGAGCCAGAAAATTTTACTTCGATTGCGCATCTTACCGAGGAAACTATTGTCAATGCCACGCTTCCTTTCATTGGAGATATTTTACAAATGCCACCACAACATTCTGCCATTAAAAAAGATGGAAAAAGATTGTATGAATCTGCCAGAAAAGGAATTGAGGTAAAAGTAGATCCTCGAAAAGTAAAAATTGCCAGTTTTGAAATTACTAAAATTGATTTACCCACCATTGAGTTTAAAGTGGTTTGTTCTACGGGTACTTATATAAGAAGTTTGGTGAAAGATTTTGGAGACTTGCTAAAAGTGGGTGCTTACATGAGTAGTTTAAGGCGCACCAAAATTGGAGAATACGAAGTGGTCAATGCAATTCAATGGCAGGACTTACAAGTAGCAATAGAGGCTTTAATTGCAGGATCAGACGGCAGCATGAATCAAGAAGAAGGGGCCATCTAGAATGGCAGCCCAATACCAAATTGCCAAGCATAATTGTTAACGATCAATCCATTGGGTTTTGCTTCAGCCCATTTAAAATGAGACAAGTCCATCCATCCATTGTTGTATAATCGAGTAGGGTCTTTCATTTTTAAGGCGTAATCAACACGAATAATAAAATAATTAAAATCAAATCTAATTCCAGAACCTACACCAATGGCCAAGTCTTTATAAAGCTTGTCTAATTTGAATCCAGCGCTAGGGTCAACGTTTGATTCGTGGGTATTCCAAATATTACCAATGTCCGTAAATAGGGCAGAACTAATTTTATAGGAACCTATTTGCAAAATGGGGAATCGATATTCTACATTAGCTTCTAATTGTACATCGCCAAAACGATCAAAGTTTTGACTTTTGGAACTGGTGTCATAAAATTGTGAGCTACCTAAGCCTAATTGTCTCAAGCCCCATGCGCGCATGCTATAAGGTCCCCCTGCGGTGAATTGTTTGAAAAATGGAAGTTGACCACTTAATCCTGGGTCCTTACTGTAATTGTTTCCCCAGCCGCCCATCAAACGCCAAGCCAATTCGGTATAAGTGAATTTGTATAGTTTCCTTAATTCAATTTCTGCTTTAATGTACCTGTAAATATGTTTTTGAATGTCTGAAGATAGTCCTAGCAATCCGCCCGCTTCTTCAAGGCCCATTCTAAAATAATTGTTTTGATTAGGGTGATTCAAGGAAGGGCCGGAATGTAAAAAACTTAGTGATTGACTGATGACATTTCCTTCATTAAAGGAGGATCTTAAAAAAGGATTTAACAAGAGCAAACTATCGAGCTTGCCGAATTTTTTAATATGGTACAACTCAATGTTCAGTGGTCGGTAAATCCAGGTGTTCTCAGCACCATTTTTATTTTTCTTTGTTTCATAACCCCAATTGGTGGTGAAGGAAGCCAATTGATAATAATTTAATCTGTCAATATAAGCCCCATTTAAAGAAAAATTAGTTCTTGTGTTACTAAGGTAATTGCTTTGTCTTGGCCTAAATGGGATTAGCAAGTTGGGAAAACTATAAGTATGGCCCACATTAAAAAGCAAGGTTTGTGTTAAGTTTTCATTGCCATTATTTACGTTCAATTCAACGCCTGTTCTTAAATTAGTGATGGACGGAATGGATTTTTTCTGAACATTCTTATCTCTGTAGGTAAGGCTAGTAGACAATCCTAGCAGGTTGCCTGCGACCAATTCGGAATTATTTTTACTTCCTTCTAAATCAAAACTAAAACTGCGTCTTAAGGCAGGTACTAAAAAATAATGTAAATAAACACTGTCATTGTGCAGACTGGTTCTTCCATCAATTTGTTGCCAAGCACCCAGACTACTAAAATTATTTAAAGTTTGGAAATACATTTTTTCATTAAAAAGGTCTCCTTTTTTAATGAAAGATTGTTGGTCAAACAAGACGGTCTTAAATTTTGGCTGGTTGTAAAGATGCGTAATGTTTCCAATACTTTCTTGATGCGCTAATTTTTTTAGTAATATACTATCTGGGTTGTCCGCTAATTTTAAATCACTATAAAATAGTTGTTGTCCAACAGGGTATTGTTGATTGGTGCTTGAGCTTGTATTTCGTAATTGAAAACTAATTTTCCAACTTGGATTTTCATTTTCTTTTTGCTTCGCAGTGCTTATTTGATTGACTTGTGCTAAGGGATCTAAGTTCAATTGCATTAATTGCTGATTGAGTGTATCGACTTCGGCAAATATTTTTTCTTTAGTGAAAAAATAAAATCCATTTGCTCTAAACAATTCAACCAATCGATCTAATTCATTGTTGATGGATTCGTTGGAGAAGGCCATTCCTTTTTTTATATAGGCATCGGTTTGATGCTGGTGCGCAATGGCTTGAAGGGTTTTATCTGTCAATTGATAAACGACTGTATCAATAGTTGTTTTTTTGTTGAGCTTGATTTCCATGGTCAAGTAGGTCCTCCATTCTTCATTTACTGTATCCACTTTCACGATGGGCGTTAAAATGGGATGACTGTAGCCCTTGGTGGATAAATAAGCCTCCATAAACTGAAGCGTGCGCTGTAATTTACTAGCATCGTAGAGGCTAGGTTGAACAAGGGTATTGAAAACACCAAATTGTCTGATGCGTTTCACTTTCAAGCTATCATCCCAATAATTATCTATGTCAGAGAGGATATCCTGAAGCTCTTTTTTATTTTCAGCATCTTTGATGACTACTTTATTGTCATAAACAAAGGCCATTTGCTTAGGATAATCGTGAACTGTTGCTTTTTTGATGTCTGCGCATGCATTTAATAAAAATAAAAGGCCCAGTAGGTAAAATCTTGCGAAGAAACTAATATTTTTAAGTCTCCGTAAATGCATATCCATGATAAATAATAGTGAGCTCAAATATATCCAATCTTTTGCCCATAAAAAACATTGGGCAGAAGAATCTGCATTTATTGTAGAAGGGCCTAAAATGGTACAAGAGCTTTTAAGGAGCGATTGGACCATAAATAAGATTTATGCCACAGCGGATTGGATTAGTGGCCAAGGCGTATTGCCCGTGCCCGTGGTAGAGATTGATGAAATCATGCTCAAAAGGATGAGCCAAATGCAGTCACCTCATCAAGTCATTGCGATAGCGGAAAAACAGTCATTCTTAAAGGCCCTGCCTTATACGCAAACATTGACTGTTTTACTTGATGGCATTCAGGACCCAGGCAATTTAGGAACCATTATTCGAACTGCAGATTGGTTTGGGATCCAACAAATCTTAGTCTCAGAAGATACGGCAGGGTTTTACAATCCCAAAGTAATACAAAGCACCATGGGCAGCTGTTTTAGAGTTAGGGTAGAATCGACTAATTTAGAAGCGGTGCTTGCATCGAATCCATTGAAAGTGTATGGAGCTGTATTAAATGGTCAATCGATGTACGAAACTAAAATTCAGTCCAGTGGTTTTTTAATCATTGGCAATGAGTCAAAAGGAATCGGAAGTAGTTTAAGTAAATACATCACAGATCCTATTAAAATTCCAAAATTTGGGAATGCAGAGTCCTTAAATGCAGCAGTGGCCGCTGGTATTATTCTTTCACATTGGAAAGCTTAATCAAACTTGATGGCTTTGGCGGGTGCTATTTTTTTTATCCATAAAGTAGGAATTAAAAAAGATATATAGCTAATGATGGCGGTGCCCAATACAACCAAAATAATTTGATAAGCATCAAATTCGATGGGTAAGGTTTTTATAAAGTAGGCCGATTCATCCAATTGAATCCATCCAAATTGTTTTTGTAAATAACAAAGCCCAATTCCAATGACACTCCCTATGCCAATGCCCATCCAACATATAAAACTAGCTTGGTATAAAAATATTTGTCTAATAAAACTTTGCGTAGCACCCAGCGATGTAAGCGTTCCAATCATGGGGATACGTTCTAACATTAAGATAAATAGACAGGTAAGTAAATTTACAATGGCAATGAGTAACATGATGGTAATGGTTACATTGCGATTGACGGTTTGGACACCAATCCAATCAAATATTTGAGGATAATAATCCTTAATAGTGGTGGCCACCCAATTGGGGGGCATTTGTCTTTGAACTTGGTCATTGATAAGTTCAATAGTTGCTTTTTTTTGAAGCTTAAGCGCATAGCCCTCAATTTCATTAAGATGATGGTTGAGTTGTTGTAGTAATTTAAGGTCCACCAAAATGTATTGTTTGTCGTAATCTTCAATACCAGAATGGTAAATACCTACCACTTTCAATTTCCTTTGCTGCACCTCTCCGATATTTAAAAAATACAATTTCACCGTGGCACCTAGTGGAATATTCAATGTTTTGGTTAAGTAGTCAGACAAGACTACTTCGCTTACCATGCTATCCTTATTGCTTTGAATATTTCTTCCTTGAACAATAAAAGCAATAGGGGAATTGGCCACAATGCCTTTGGCAACGACTCCTTCAATGTCTTGCTGGTAAGCTAAAACAGTAGATTGGTTTAAAAAAGGATGGATGCTTTCTACACCGGGTATTTTAGCTAAGCGAGCAGCAAGGGCGTCATTTTTTTCTAAAGGTGCGCCATTTACAGAGGCAATTCTAATTTCTCCCCAAAACGCATACACTTTATTGCTTACTGTTTGTTGAAATCCATTCACAATAGATAAAGTAATAAGGATGGCTGCTACACTTATGGCAGTGGCAGCAATAGACAAGCGAACGATGAATCGGGTATAGTTTTTTTGTTTTTGAAAACTTATTCGTTTGGCTATTTCAAAGGCGTTCAAAATAGAGGCTAATTTTTATCAAATCTAGTTTTTTCTCTTTAAAAATTAGGATTAAATGGGTAGTTTCGTAGTACCTCAATGATGGATCTATGTTTCCTAAGCTTTTTCTCTTAGTTGGCTTATTGGCAGGATGTTTTACCAATAGCCATGCGCAAATGAATCCTGACAAAATATATGATTCTAGCATTCATAGCATTTTGATTCACCCACTCAATAAACCTTTGGCCATGCCGGTGGTTGTTTTAAATGAGGGCAGCCCGTTGCAGGTAAGTTTTGATGATTTCAAAGCGGATTACCAAGATTACAATTATGCTATTGAATTAATGAATGCCAATTGGACAGCTTCCAGCTTAAGTAGTTTTGATTATGTAAAAGGGTTCAATCAAATTAAGATCAATAGTTTTTCGGTCTCCTCCATGGCCAGCCAACATTATTATCATTATCAATTTAGTTTTCCCAATGTCAATTGCAAGCCCACTAAGTCGGGTAATTATATTTTAAAAGTGTTCAAAAATGGGAATGCCAATGAACTTGTTTTTACCCAGCGTTTTTATGTGGTAGAAGATCAAGTTGGGATTGCGGCTCAAGTGCAGGAGCCCTTTGATGGAAACATTTCAAAAACACACCAAAAAATTTCGGTGCAATTAGACCTCAAACAAATTTACTCTTTACAACCAGAACAATTGCAATTGGAAGTAATTCAAAATTATAGGTACAGCGATGCCATTAAAATTTCCGAGCCTAATTTTATCAGAGGCAATATTTTAGAATACAATAAAGAGGATCAATTGATATTTCCATCCGGGAAAGAAGCCAGGTGGCTCGATTTGCAGAGCATGCAACTGGTTTCTGATCGAATCAGCAGGTTTCAAAAAATACAAGACAAAAATTATGTTTTTTTAAAACCAGACATGTCGAGAAATGAGTTGGCTTATTATAGTTTTAACGACTTAAATGGGAACTACCTTATTAGTAATACGGATGCACTACAAAGCGAAAATCAAAATGATTATGCCTATGTCGTATTTACTTATCTTCCTAAAGACCATCTTCCACTGGTGGGACAAAACTTATATTTGTCTGGGGCTTTTACCAACAATACTTTAAATAAAAATGCCGAAATGGTATTTGATCCAAAATTGGGTGTATACCAAAAGACGTTGATTTTAAAACAAGGCTATTATAGTTACAATTATATTTTAAGAGACCGACTAGATCCCAATTCCTTAGATGATTTTACGGAAACCGAGGGCAATCACTGGGAAACAGAAAACAATTATTCCATTTTAGTGTATTACCGAGCACCGGGTACCCAATACGATTCCCTATTGGGATTTTCTACCATTAATTCCAAGCAATGCTGGTAGCAGAGGGGCTTTCAGCGGCCTTTTTTTAGTAGCTTTTTTTGTGCTACATTTGCACCGGCAGGTCTTGCACGACCAGCTCCTGTTGAAACTCCCCAGGGCAGGAATGCAGCAAGGATAGACGGTTGAGCGGTGCGATGTAAGTAGCCTGCCACTTTTTAAAACTATAACTTATGAAATTTTTTGTAGACACGGGCAATTTAGCTCAGATTAAAGAAGCGAATGATTTAGGCATTTTGGATGGGGTAACCACCAATCCTAGTTTAATGGCACAAGTGGGTGTGAAAGGAGAGGCCGCTATTGCAGCGCATTATAAAGCCATTTGTGAATTGGTTGATGGAGACATTAGTGCTGAAGTATTATCAACTGATTTTGCTACCATGGTGGAAGAAGGTAAAAAATTAGCTGCTATTCATAAAAATATTGTGGTGAAAGTACCCATGATTAAAGATGGTATTAAAGCCATTAAGTGGTTTACCGATAATGGTATTCGTACTAATTGTACTTTAATATTCTCTGCAGGTCAAGCTATTTTAGCGGCCAAAGCAGGGGCTACTTATGTTTCTCCATTTATTGGAAGAATTGATGATAGCTCTTGGGATGGAATGGAATTGATTGCGCAAATTAGACATATCTATGATGTGCAAGGGTTTGATACACAAATCTTAGCTGCCTCTATTCGCAATGCTTTACATATTGTAAAAGCTGCTGAAGCAGGTGCCGATGTTTGTACTTGCCCTTTAGATTCAATTTTAGGATTGTTAAAACATCCTTTAACCGATATAGGATTAGCGAAGTTTTTAGAAGACGCTAAGAAAATGTAGGTTTTTTATAAGCCTGTTTTTTAAAATATTCAAAAAGGCCCTCAAATTTCTGAGGGCCTTTTTATTTTTGCTTATATTTATTGAACTAAAAAGATTGCTATGAAAAAATTCATTAAAATATTTTTATGGACGGTGCTGACCTTTGTAGTGCTTTTGTTTGCTGCAGGTAGTTTGCTGGTGTATAAAATAAAAAATGGTTTTCCTGTTTCTTATGAAACGCAGGCGCCTACAATAAATTTTCCTGCTGGACAAACTTCTGTATTGTTGTTTTCAAAATCAACAGGGTATCGACATGCCACTTCCATTGATGCAGGTAAAAGAGTTTTTGACAGTTTGGCTAAGAAAAACAATTGGTTTGTGTACAGTACGGAAGAAGGTGGTGTGTTTAATAAGGAACAATTGGCAAAGTTTAATGTAGTGGTTTTTAACAATTCTACTGGTCGTGTTTTGAACGATGAGCAAGAACAAGCCTTAGAACATTATGTGGAGCAAGGTGGAAGATTGATAGGAATTCATGGCGCAGGGGACGATTCTCATCATTGGGATTGGTACGAACATAATTTATTAGGATCTAAATTTTCGCATCATCCAATTGCGGCACATTTGCAAAAAACAGCCGTGGTATTGAATGAAGTACCAGATAGTGCTATATCTTCTGGATTAGCTAAAACCTGGGAAAGTACAGACGAGTGGTATGTATTTTTTGAAAATCCTCGCGCTAAAGGGTTTCATGTGTTGTTTAATATAGATGGATCTGCTATCAATCCAAGTGGCAATATATTTTTTGTAAAAGACAAAAATTTTGGGATGGGCAAAGATCATCCAGTGGCTTGGTATAAAAACATTGGAAAGGGGAGTACTTTTTATACTTCTATGGGTCATGATGAAACTATTTGGGGGCATGAGCCTTTCAATAAAATGATTGAAAACGCGGTGAATTGGAAGTTAGCCTTACCTTAATGTAAGGCATTGGTTTTATTGATGCTTCAATGCTTCGCGCAGTTTTTCGAATCTTATAAAAAATTAAGATTCAAAAAACCTTAACAATGTTTAAGCGCTTCGCGCAGTTTTTAGAATCTCATAAAAAATTAAGATTCGAAAAACCTTAACAATGTTTAAGCGCTTCGCGCAGTTTTTAGAATCTCATAAAAAATTAAGATTCGAAAAACCTTAACAATGTTTAAGCGCTTCGCGCTTAGATAAATTAGAAAGAGATGGGTGGTCCTTTACAAATTGGATTACCCATTTTTTATTCGTGTAGGCATAGGCGCGAAGTGCCCAACCAATGGCTTTGCGAATAAAAAAGTCTTCTTCCAAAGTGCAGTTTTCAATATACTTAGTAAGTAGTTGCGTGTCGGTTTTGTCCTTATACATGAGTTGAAATAAAATACTCATTCTTTGCAGCCATTTGTTGCTTGACTTATTCCATTTAGATGTAGTGGGCTTTATATATTCTGGAAATTGTAAAAAGTATTTTCCTATGACATGTGAGTTAGTGCTGTCCACCGAGTCCCACCAACTATGATGTGTAATCATCCATTCTAGTAAGGAGATGGTTTGCTTTGACCATAATTTTTTATGATACCCTAAAAGCTCAATCGCAAAATAATGCATTTCTCTTTGGGGTGCGGCAAAGCAGTCCTTAATGAGTGCTGTTAATTCTTTATGCGTGCTAATGGGATTTGCTTTATAAAATTCCTTGCATAATTTTCTTCTAATGGGTGTTTTAATTCCATAGAATTCAAATTGGTTAAGCAAATAAGCTTTGGCTCCTTTAGCTACTGTAGCGTTTTTATGGGCTGCAAAAACTTTTTGAATGGCTATTAAGTGCGGGTGCGCCATATAAGGTTTAGATTTCAATAATTTTTCCTTGGGCAAAGCTTGCTCTAGCAGCTGCTAAGATGCGAATAATGTCTGTACCATGTTTAGCTGAAGTAGGTACGGGCTCGTTATGGTTAATGGCATTTGCCATTTTTTCATAAAAGGTTCCGTAATTACCTGCAAGGCTAGGAATTAGTTCAGTACTTATTTTACCTTCTGTATCGGTGCTTAATATGCCCCATTTTTCTTTGGCTTCCACGCCCCAGTTTGGGGTATTGGGTTTTTTACCTGAGAGTAAATCGTCTTCTTGTATATCGGCTCTGTATTTAATAAAGCAACCCTTGGTACCATAAATTTTATAAGCAGGTAATTGTTGCATATACACCATGCCACTGGTTAATAAAATTCTGTGAGTAGGGTAGTAAAGTAGTAAAGTAAAATAATCATCCACCTTACCTACTTTTCTTGTGGTTCTAAGATCTGCAAAAACCGATCTTGGCATACCGCTTAATAGTAAGGCTTGGTCAACCAAGTGTGGGCCTAAATCAAATAATACACCCGAGCCTGGGGTATTGGTTTCCTTATGTACTTTAGGGCTTAAAGTAGTTCTATATCTTTCAAAAGATATTTGTAGGTCTAAAAATGCTCCAATTTTATCTTGGGCAATTATTTTTTGAAGCGTTAAAAAATCGGCGTCGTATCTTCTATTATGGTATACCGCTAATTTTAAATTTAATTTTTGGGCTAGGGCATCTAATTCTTCTGCTTCTTTAACTGTTACCGTAAACGCTTTTTCAGTAACTACATGCTTGCCTGCTAGTAAAGCTAGCTTGGTATATTCATAATGGGTATCGTTGGGGGTATTCACTACTACTAAATGAATACTGGGATCATTTAAAATTTCTTCATAGCTACTAAAGGATTTTGCATGTGGGTAAATAGCTTGAATATTTTTTTGAGACCTCTCCCAGCAACCCACTAAGTTAAAATGAGGATTAGTATCAATAAAAGGAGCATGGAATAATTTTCCACTCATGCCAAAAGAAACCAATGCGGTGTTAATCATGTATTAAAGATAAAAAAAATCCCTCTAAGTACTTAGAGGGATTTTTAAAATCATAAGAGGGATAAATTATAGGCTTTAAATTTCATTAAAGCCTATAATTTACTACCCTGCAACTTGTTTTCTGATGATATTAAGTGCACCACCAGCTTTAAACCACTCAATTTGTTGTTGGTTATAAGTATGGTTGGCTTCAATAGTATCCACGGTGCCGTCTTTATGCGTTAATACCAAGCTTAAAGGCTTGCCTGCAGTAAACTGCGTTAATCCATTTACATCAATGGTATCGTCTTCTAAAATTTTATCGTAGTCGGCTTTGTTAGCGAAAGTTAAGGCCAACATACCTTGCTTTTTCAAGTTGGTTTCATGAATACGGGCAAAGGATTTAGTCAATACCACTCTAACACCTAAATGTCTAGGCTCCATAGCTGCGTGTTCACGAGAACTTCCTTCTCCATAGTTTTCATCACCCACTACAATGGTTCCTACACCTGCTGCTTTGTAAGCTCTTTGTGTATTTGGAACAGTATCGTAATTGCCATTGATTTGACTTTTAACATTGTCTGTTTTTTCATTGAAGAAATTTACAGCACCTATTAATAAGTTATTAGAAATATTATCTAAGTGGCCACGGAATTTTAACCAAGGACCTGCCATAGAAATATGGTCGGTAGT
>CANFXV010000008.1 GCA_947451115.1 Bacteroidota bacterium | reverse complement strand
TTTAAATCACGAAACTCATGGCCATCAATACTTAGCATGGGCGCTTCCTTCCCTATTAACTTAGCAGCCTCTTTATAACTGAAATAACTTTTTACATAAACAGTTGTTAAAAAAATAGCAATTAAACCAATAATGCTTAATAAAGCATAACCAATAAATTTGAAGACTTTTTTCATAGCAATTGTTTTGTATATATAAATATACTAAATCTTTTATGACTCAAATTTCAATAGCTAGTTTAGAAGTATACTTCAGTGCTACTCCACCGCCTTCTCTAGATCGGCAATGATAAATTTAGACATTTGCAAAAAAGCATAGGTTGCCTTAGGTGCAGTGGCAGGATTGGTCATGAACTTTCCTAAACAACTAGGTACTACCTGCCAGCTAATGCCAAATTGGTCTTTTAACCAACCGCACCTGCCTGGTGCCCCCTTATCTACTAAAGCATCCCAATAATAGTCTATCTCTTCTTGTGTATCAACAGTAATAATAAAAGAAACCCCTTCATTAAAACTAAATTGATGTGGTGCTGAACTGTCCATGGCTCCAAAGGATTGTTCATTTAATTCAAACTGCGCATATTTAATATTCCCTTCTGTATCGGGTTCGCCTTTTTGATAAGTATCTATTTGAATAGTAGAAGCCCCTTTAAATAAATTGGTATAAAATTCAATCGCCTGTCTTGCTTTTCCATTTTGGTGACCAGTAAAAAATAAATTAGGCATGATTTTAGAACGACTCTTATGCCCAAACATCAATTGCCAATTTACTCCATACTTATCCGCACACCATCCATACTTTTCACTCCATGGATACTTATTAAGCGGCATTAAAACTTTACCATCCACCATTAATTTTTCCCATGTTGCCTCCATTGCTGCTTCATCATCTATGCCCAGAAAAAAAGAAATAGATGGATTAATAGGATATCCTGGTCCACCATTTAAGTTCATGAACCTACGGCCATAAATAGTATAGACCACGGCCATAGGATTTTCTGAAAGTATTTCCACTTCGCCAAATACTTCTTTATAAAAAACTGCCGCCTCCTTTGCTTTGCCATCAAACCACAAGCATGTGCCTATCTGATTCATCTTAAAAATATTTTTACAAATATAATTATTGTGCGACTAAATCAAAAAGTTCCTTGTCTAATTGTGGCAATACTTCGCATTTGTTATCGAAATGCATCGTAGCCGTTTTAGCAGCATCGTATTTTGGCCAAACAGGTAAACCTTTATGATTCGGATTACCCGTTCTTGCAAAATTAATCCAAGCATCGCTCATTTTTGCAGCTAAAGCAATGGCTTCCTTTCCTCCACCTGTCATTTCTTGACAACGTTCTACATTGTTGAATACAAAGGGAAGTTCCATGCAATGTACGGCCTTGTATTTACCATCCATTACCGGTGATTGCCAAGTAAATAAATACATATATACTGGTGCAGCATTCAATGCCGATTTATCGTTGGCTTGACGAACTGCACCTGGTCTAAACATAGCATCTACATCCATTAAATCGGTAGGTTTAGTATCCTTAGGATAGGCCTTTTTAACTGCCGCCATGTAAGCATCTGCTTTATCCTTTTGTTGCATTTTAATAATGGCTTTTACCTGCTCTAAATTGGCATCTGATTTATTCGTAAATAAAGAAGCCATGAATTCATTTTTAACAGTGCCAATCATTAAAGGTATATCCTTTGATAATTCATAAGCTTCTTTGGAAGCAATTTGATAAGGTAAATCTTCTCCATCTAAACTAGGTCCCCAGCTTGCACTCAAACTTGCTGCTAAACCAGTTCCTCCAGCATTGGCTTTTGCATTTACATTTTTTAAGGCTTGTGTACCTGCATCACTTAATGTTTGAAATGGTATTGTTTGTAATTTATCAACTTCACCTGCTTCTACATGAAGTAAGTTCAATACTTCTGCTGCTACTTCCTGTGTATATTTTTTATCTTTAATGGTAGATCTGAAGGAACCACTTTCGTTGATGGCTTTGTGGAATAAGCCTTTAGCTGATGGCATGGCCATTAAGGTATTTACTTTGGCACCACCACCTGATTGGCCAAAAATGGTAATATTGCCTGCATCCCCACCAAAATTGGCAATATTGGTTTTAACCCATTCTAATGCCGCTTTAATATCTAAGATGCTTACATTGGCGGAATGTTTGTACTTCTCGCCATAAGCAGATAAATCTAAAAAGCCCAATACATTCAAACGATGATTGATAGATACGACCACCACATCTCCTCTTTTGGCTAGACTTTCTCCATCTGTGGAAGGTAATTCTTGAGAAGAACCAGAAGTAAATCCACCTCCATGAATCCAAAAAAGAATGGGACGTTTTTTCCCATCATTAATGCCTGGAGTCCATACATTCACTCTCAAGCAATCCTCATTGGTATACCCAAAACTATGATTGTAGACAAATTCACTTTCATCTTGAACAGCAACGGTAGGTGTTTGCAAAGGAGCCACCGGGCCATAAGTCAAAGAGCTACGCACACCTTGCCATGGTTTTGGTTTATGTGGCGCCTCAAATCTTTTGGCTTCTGCATATGGGATGCCCTTGTAAGTATAGATACCATTGTGGATGAAACCTCTTACTTTACCTGCATCGGTATTGGCAACTGCGGTATTGGTTCCTGTTTGTAATTGCGCCATGGTGGTTTGTCCAAGCGTCAAAAGGCTCATTAAAAAAATGGTGATTTTTTTCATAGGTTCGGTTTATAGAAACAATTTAGTAAATAACTTGAATAAAAAGTAGCAGATTTATAAATAACTTTGCAATTATGTGTTATGTGGTAGGCATTAAAATTCCCAAAAAACAAACCATCAAAATTGGACAGGCCCAATTAGACTTGGATGCCCTTGATATTCCTGTTCAATCAGGCTTTGCCTATGAGGGCTGGCCGGTAATTTTCAATGAATTTGATCAAGCAGATGACCCTCAACAAAAGCTCAGACCAGGCCTCATGCATTGGGAATTAATACCTGCTTGGGTGCGCAACGAAAAAGAATTAATTGAATCCAGAAAAAAATATACCACCATTAATATTAAAGCGGAAACAATCTTAAGTAATAAAGTAGCGCAAGGTACTATTCATACCCATAGATGTTTAGTCTTGGCTTCTCATTTTTTTGAATGGCAACAAATAGAAAAAGAAAAATACCCGCACTGTATTTTAGTGAATGAAAACCCAATTTTTTATATGGCTGGGGTTTGGAATACTTGGACCAATCAAAATACAGGGGAAATAAAAAATAGCTTTGGCATCATTACTACCGAAGCCAATGAACTAATGAGTAAGATTCACAATGTTAAAAAAAGAATGCCTACTATTTTAGACGAAGCTGCAGCCAACAGTTGGGTGAATGATCATTTAAATGAGGCACAGCTATTGGAATTGGCAAAAACAAAAATTGATGCGAATAAAATGAGCGCTTATACAGTGGCTAAAAATTTCCAACAAAGTCCTAGCCCCTGCGAAAAAAAAGAGTACAAAATATTTACGCCGCAATCTTTATTTTAGGCAATCGTAAAAGTCTCATGCATTGCTGGCACGATCACATCTTTGAAACCTTTTTTGCGTAATCTTTCTGCAAAATGATCCTGCACTTCGGCCTCCCCATGCACCACATATATTTGTTTGACTAAATCGGGACTTTGGCAGCCTAAAAATTGCATTAGATCCTCGTAATCGGCATGCGCACTCATGCTTCTAATGGAACCTACCGTAGCAATCACAGGATATTCCTCGCTGTATATCTTCACCATTTTGGCACCATTCATTAACCTGCCTCCCAATGAATGCGGTTCACAATAACCCACTAATAAAATAGTATTCTTGGCATTGCTAATATTATTTTTAATGTGATGCTTTACCCTTCCTGCATCAGCCATACCAGAGGCCGATATAATTACCTTCGGATGCAAGTCCTCATTCAAGGCCTTACTTTCTTCCACCGATTTTATATAACGAAGGCCTTCAAAATCAAAGGGGTCATCATCTACCTCCAATATTTTTTGAATTTTTTTATTGAAGTATTTAGGAAACATTTTTATCACATCTGTAGCTTCAATACTTAAAGGACTGTCTACATATACTGGAATATGTGGCAGCCTTTTTTCTAAGGACAATTGATTCAGTTCAAATAAAATTTCCTGTGTACGTCCCACACTAAATGCAGGAATGATAAGATTTCCTTTTTGAGCTACACAGGTTTTTTCAATCCAGTTTAATATATCGTCGGGGGTGGTATGAATTAAATCATGCAATTTATCTCCATAGGTGCTTTCAATAATAATAGTATCGGCTTGTGGAAAATTAGATGGTGAGCGTAAGATCATGTCTCGATACCTTCCTACATCTCCACTAAATGTGAGTGTTTTAGTTTCACTGCCTTCTTTAATTTTTAAATTGACTGCAGCACTTCCAATAATATGTCCTGCATCGGTATATAATAATTCAACAGAATCTGAAATTCTTGTAAGTACCTCATACTCCACCGCCTTTAACAATGGTAAAACCAAATTTACATCATCCATATCATACAAGGGTTCAATGGGAGGCAAGCCCTGCTTGGCTCTACGCTTATTGCCATACTTGGCATCATCTCTTTGTATCATCGCAGAATCTTCCAATAAAATTTCAACTAATGCCTTGGTGCCTGGGGTACAATAAATATTTCCCGCAAAACCTTCTTTGGCTAATTTAGGTAGCAAGCCAGAATGATCAATATGTGCATGCGATAAAATAACATAATTTACTTTGGTTGCATCAAAACCAAAACTTGCGTTAAGCGAATCGGTGTCTCTACCCATTCCTTGGAACAAGCCACAGTCTAATAAAAAATTTTCTCCATTGGCTAACTGAACTAAATGTTTAGACCCAGTGACCGTGCGCGCTGCACCATGAAAGCTTATTTTCATTCGATAAATTTGTACTACTAAGTTAGCTTAAATAGCAATGGCAGCCACTAAATAATCGGCGATTAAAATAAGTATACAACTTACTACTACTGCTCTTGTGCCTGCTCTACCAATTTCTAAAGCACCTCCTTTTACATAATAACCAAAATAACAAGGCACTGTACTTATGATAAATGAGAAAATAAACGATTTGTAAAAAGCAATCATTGCATAGTTGGCATCAAATCCTTTTCTAATACCCATCACAAAAATTTCAGGAGCCACAGAGCCTGTTAATCCGCCTACAAAATAGCCACCCCAAACGCCAATCACTGCAGATATACCAACCAACAAAGGGACAATGGTAAAACAAGCCAATATTTTAGGTAAGATTAAGAAGTTCTTGGTGTTGATGCCCATAATCTCCAATGCGTCTATTTGCTCACTAATGCGCATATTGCCTAATTCACTGGCAATCTTACTACCTACCACACCAGCTAATACAATACTTAAAAAAGAAGGTGCAAATTCTAATAACATACTATCTCTTACTACAATTCCGATAGTGGTGATTGGAATTAATGGATTCACAAATTGAGCCGCGGTTTGCACCGTGATTACTGCACCCAAAAAAAAGGAAATAATTACCACAATAGGTAAGGACCCAAAACCAATGTCCACACATTGCTTGATGTACTCTTTCCAGAACATTTTTTTGTTCTCGGTTTTTGTAAACATCCCTTTCAACATATAGATGTAGTTCCCAAAATGGGTAAAGATATTCATCCTGCTAAATTAACTTATTTCTTTCTCTTTTTCATACGGTTCCACCAACTAACTCTTTGAACTTCCAAATTGGTGTCTACCCTTGTTTTTAATTGAGCATCTACCACCGCTACGGTAGCCATATTGATGATATTTCTCACTCCAGATCCTAACTGAAGTACATTCACTGGTTTTTTCAATCCCAATAATATGGGACCAATAATATCTACTCCGCCAATTTCTTTTAATAAATGATAAGCAATGTTTCCAGAAGTTAAATTCGGGAAGATGAGTACATTCACTTGCGCATCTACCAAGTCACTGAACGGATAATTTTCTTTTAAGATTTCCTTGTTAAAGGCCATCATGCCTTGCATTTCACCATCTACTATTAAGGAGGGATTGCGTTGCTTAATAATTCGAGTAGCTTCTGCCACCATTCTTGCTTCTGGCGTATCGCTACTGCCAAAATTAGAATAACTCAACATGGCAATTCTTGGTTCCATATTAAAATTACGCACTTCTTTGGCCACTAGTAAAGCAATGTCTGCCAATTCTTCGGCATTGGGATTAATGTTCACTGTAGTATCTGCTAAAAACAAAGGCCCTTTTTTAGTCAACAATAAATACATACCCGCTATTTTCTTTACTCCTTCCTCCGTACCTATGATATGTAAGGCAGGTTTAATACCATCGGTATAATTTCGAGTCAAACCAGACAACATGGCATCGGCTTCGCCCGTTTCTACCATCATGGCTCCAAAATAATTTTGAGTTCGCATTAATTTTAAGCTCTCATATTTATTAATTCCTTTACGTTGTCTTTTTTGGAATAAGATGGATCCAAAGAACTCTCTTTTTTCTTCCATCTCGTCACTTCTTACATCAATGATTGGCAAATCACTAATGTCAATATTATTAGCTGCTGCAATATTTTTTATTCTAGTTTCATTGCCCAATAAAATAGGATAAGCAATACCATCGTCATACACAATACTCGCTGCTTTTAATATCTTAATGTTTTCTGCATCAGAGAAAACTAATCGTTTTGGATCGCGTCTTGCCTTGTTGCTAATCAAACGCATCAATTGATTGTCTAAGCCCAATCGTTTATTTAATTGCAATTCATATTCGTCCCAATTGGTAATGACTTGTTGTGCCACACCCGAGGCTACAGCTGCTTTTGCTACCGCTGGCGCCAAAGTACTTAACAACCTTGGATCTAATGGCTTAGGAATAATGTATTCAGGACCAAAGCATAGGCTTTGTTGATTGTAGGCCATATTCACCGCATCGGGCACAGCCGACTTTGCTAATTCTGCCAAAGCATTTACGGCGGCTAGTTTCATGGCTTCGTTGATGGATTTAGCACGCACATCTAATGCCCCTCTAAATATATAAGGAAAACCTAAAACATTGTTCACTTGATTCGGATAATCAGAACGACCTGTGGCCATGATGATGTCTTTACGAATTGATGTTGCTGTTTCATAATCAATTTCTGGATCGGGATTGGCTAAGGCAAATACGATAGGATTTTTAGGCATAGAAGCCACCATTTCTTTGCTTATAATATTGCCCACACTTAATCCTAAAAACACATCTGCTGTTTTAAATGCTTGCGCCAAGTTCATCGTATCGTTCTTGATGGCAAATGGTTTTCTGTCTTCTCCTAAATCGGTTCTGCCTGTATGCAAAACCCCATCTTTATCAAACAAAATAAAATTTTCATGTCTTGCCCCTAAGGCCACATACAATTTTATACAAGCCATGGCGGCAGCACCTGCACCACTTACCACAAATTTTACTTTGTCAATTTTTTTCTTTTGTAATTCTAATGCGTTCAACAAAGCCGCACTACTTATAATAGCAGTTCCATGTTGATCATCGTGCATCACAGGAATCGACATGGATTCTTTTAATTTTTGTTCAATATAAAAACATTCAGGTGCTTTTATATCTTCCAAATTAATACCACCGAATGTAGGTTCTAGTGATTTTACAATTTCTACAAACTTATCTGGATCGGTTTCATTAATCTCAATATCAAATACATCGATGTCTGCAAAAATTTTAAAAAGCACCGCCTTCCCTTCCATCACCGGCTTACTGGCTAAAGGACCAATATTGCCTAAACCCAAAACGGCTGTTCCATTAGTAATTACCCCTACTAAATTTCCTTTGGCGGTATATTTAAATACATCCGCTGGATTGTTTTTAATTTCGGTACAAGGAATGGCCACGCCTGGGCTATAGGCTAAGGATAAATCTTTTTGTGTCTTGGCTTCTTTGGTGGGAACCACTTCAATTTTACCTGGTCTGCCACTTGCATGGTATTCTAAGGCCTGTTCCTTTCTTAAGTTTTCTTTATTCGACATGTAATAAATTTATAACGAATGTTAGTTTTGAAGATAGACAAAGCTACTGAATAAATACAAAACGAGGTTTTTGTACTATATATTGTTGAAATATAAGGCTTTAGGCGAATAATTGGGTACCCAACCAGGCCATCATACCCACGCCATTTTCAATGGCAGCTTCATCTATATTAAAGTGTGGAGTATGAACATTATGTATAATGCCCTTCGATTCATTGCGTACACCTAGTCTGAAAAAACATCCTGGTATTACTTGCGAATAATAACCGAAATCTTCGGCGCCCATTCTTTTTTCTGTTTCTTCAACATTACTAGCCCCCATAAATCTGTCGGCTAATTTCCAAGCAGCTTCTGTAATAACAGGTTCATTGTCGACAGTAGGATAACCTACATCTACTCTAAAATCTATTTCAGCACCAGTAGCTAATGACAAACCCTTTGCTTGTTGCATCATTAATTCAT
This sequence comes from Bacteroidota bacterium, assembly GCA_947451115.1. GTDB lineage: Bacteria > Bacteroidota > Bacteroidia > Chitinophagales > Chitinophagaceae > Sediminibacterium. Next base: position 69,626 of record CANFXV010000008.1, on the reverse strand, counting down.
GTGCCTTAAATCGCCACACTTCATCCATGGCCCTGAAAGTACCCATCAATTTTACTTCACTGGGTATAACATTTGTTGTATTACCCCCATGCACAGAACAGATAGACAATACTGATGGATTTTGTGGATCGCGATTGCGTGCTATAATGGTTTGTAAACTTGTAATTAATTGTGCAGCTACTAAAACAGTGTCTACTGTTTGATGCGGTGTAGCCGCATGTCCTCCTGGACCCTTGATAGAAACATATAATTCATCGGCACTGGCCATCACACGTCCTTTTCTAAAACTTAATTTTCCTAGGTTCAATCCTGGATGCACATGTAAGCCTACAATACCTTGTGGCACTGGGTTTTTCAAGGCACCATCACGAATCATATAACTTGCGCCACCCGGATTTTTTTCTTCGCCTGGCTGAAACAATAATTTAATCGTGCCTTCAAATTCTTCACGTAAAGACCATAAAATTTTAGCAGCCCCTAATAAGATGGTAGTATGCACATCATGTCCGCAGGCATGCATGACGCCTTCCTTGGTAGAAATATAATCGACTTTGTTTTCTTCAATAATAGGAAGTGCATCCATATCGGCACGAAGTGCGACCACTCTTTTACTTGGATTTTTTCCTTCAATGATGCCTAATACGCCTGTTGTGGCAATAACGGTAAATGGTATGCCAATCGCTTTTAACTGCGCTTGCACATATTTACTGGTCTCAAATTCTTGATAACTTAATTCAGGATTTGCATGCAGATGTCTACGTATAGAAACATTTTCTGCTTGATGTTGCTTGGCTAATGATTTGATTTTTTCTAGTAACATGATAAAGTAAAGTTAATAATTTGATTTTACATTATCTGCAATAGCACCTGATACAATGGCCACCCCTGCGCTACAACCAATACGTGTTGCACCTGCATCAATCATTAATTTTGCCGTGGCATAGTCTCTGATACCGCCCGAGGCTTTTATTTGGACTTGGTCTGGTAAATATTTTCTAAATAATTTAACCGCTTCTACGCTGGCTCCTTTTTCGGCATAGCCAGTAGATGTTTTTAAATAATCAATGCCTGCTATGCCATATATATCACAACATTTCATGATCTCCTCGTCGGTTAAAACACCCGACTCAATAATTATTTTTACCACCTTATTTTTAGAACGAATAATGGGTAGGATATGATTAATTTCATCTGCAATAGCCGTCCAATCTCCATTTTTAATGGCAGAGATATTTGCTACCACATCTAATTCATCGGCACCATCCACCATGGCTAAAATAATTTCTGCAATTTTTGCCTCGGTAGCGCTATAACCAAATGGAAATCCTATAACGGTTGCTAGTTGAACAGTTGAACCCACTAGTTTTTCTTTGGCTAATTTTACAAAATTGGGCGGCACACATACTGCTGCAAAATCATACTGCTTTGCTTCGGCGCATAGTTTTTCTATATCCGAAACCAAACAAGTAGGTTTTAAGATCGTATGATCGATGTATTTATTAAGCGGCATCTTTCCCATGACAGGCTTTGTATTTTTTTCCACTACCACAAGGGCATGGGTCGTTGCGTCCAATTTTTGGACCTACTTGTACTGGTGCTTGCTTTTGTTCACTTGGATCATTGTATGTCTGCGTTCCACCCTCCTCAGTTCTATTGGCACTTAATTTAGATAAATCTGTTTTTTGTTGACGACCTTCTTTTACACCATCTTCAAAAGGCAAATGAGCATGACATAAAAATTGTACCAACTTATGGTTAATTTCTAAATCCATTCTTCTAAACAATTCAAAGGCTTCCATCTTGTAAATGACGAGTGGATCTTTTTGTTCATAGGTCGCTGTTTGCACCGATTGTTTTAAGTCATCCATCGCACGCAAATGTTCTTTCCATGCATCATCAATAAAGCTTAAGGAAATATTCTTCTCGGCTTGCGCCACTAGGGTAGCGCCATTGGTACTTACGTTTTTATCCAAGTTCACTAGAACATTGTGTACTATTTTTCCATCGCCCACTGGAACAATCACATTTTCAATATGACTGCCTTGGTCTTTTCTAATATTTTTGAAAACAGGAATGCTTTGTTGCATCATTTCGTTTCGCTTGTATTCATAATGCGCAATGGCTTCCTGATACACTGCTTCTACCAACTGATTGTCCACAGTTGACTTAAATTGATCTGCAGTAATTTTTGTATCAAATCCTGCATGCACAATCAAGGCCAATTTCATTGCTTCATAATCGTTGTTAGTTTTATGCGACAAAACCAATCCTTCTACTACTTGATAAAATGCATTGTCTAAATCCAAGGCTAATCTTTCTCCAAACAAGGCATGACTTCTTTTCTTGTAAATAACGGTTCTTTGTTTGTTCATCACATCATCATATTCCAACAAACGCTTTCTGATACCGAAGTTATTTTCCTCTACTTTTTTCTGCGCACGCTCGATAGATTTAGTAATCATGCTGTGCTGAATCACTTCTCCTTCTTTGTAACCTGCAAAGTCCATCACTTTGGCAATACGCTCACTACCAAACATGCGCATTAAATCATCCTCCAAAGAAATAAAGAATTGAGAAGATCCTGGATCTCCTTGTCTTCCTGCACGTCCACGTAACTGTCTGTCTACACGACGAGACTCATGACGCTCTGTACCAAGAATGGCTAAACCACCTGCAGCTTTCACTTCAGGGCTTAATTTAATATCCGTTCCACGACCTGCCATGTTAGTGGCAATGGTCACAGCGCCTGTTAAACCTGCCTCGGCCACCACCTGTGCTTCACGCGCATGTTGTTTTGCGTTTAATACATTGTGTGGAATATTTTGTTGACGCAACATTCTACTTAATAATTCACTTACCTCTACAGAAGTAGTTCCGCATAAAACAGGACGGCCTTGATCTCTTAAAGTAACAATGGCTTCAATGACTGCACCTAGTTTTTCACGCTTGGTTTTGTACACTAAATCTTGTTCGTCTTTTCTGATGGCTGGAATATTCGTTGGAATAGAAACTACATCCAATTTATAAATGCTCCAAAATTCTGCGGCTTCTGTTTCGGCAGTACCGGTCATCCCTGCCAACTTATGGTACATTCTAAAAAAGTTCTGTAAAGTAATGGTGGCATAGGTTTGAGTAGCCGCTTCAATCTTCACATTTTCTTTGGCTTCAATGGCTTGGTGTAATCCGTCTGAATAACGACGCCCTTCCATGATACGACCCGTTTGCTCATCCACAATTTTTACCTGCCCATCAATCACTACATATTCCACATCATTGTCAAATAAAGTATAGGCTTTCAACAACTGATTTACTGTATGTATGCGATCGGCCTTAATACTGTAATCGGTAATGATGGCTTCTTTTTGTTGTAATTTTTCTTCAGCTTTTAATTGGGCGTTTTGATCAATGGCACTTAATGCCACACTAATATCAGGCAATAAAAAGAAATTAGGATCCTCTCCTTGTTTCGTAATTAAATTCAATCCCTTATCCGTCAACTCAACTGAATTATTTTTTTCGTCAATATGGAAGAATAAATCCACATCCACATTGTGCATTTCTCTTTGCTGATCTGCTAAATAATAGTTTTCTGATTTTTGCAATTTCACTCTAATGCCTGGCTCACTTAAATATTTTATGATGGCACTATTTTTAGGCAAGCCTCTAAACGCACTGTACAAGGCTTTTCCACCATCTTTTGGATCGTCATTGCCTTCTGCAATTTTCTTTTTGGCTTCAATCAAAAATTGGTTCACCGTTTTTCTTTGCATCTCTACCAATTTTTCAATTCTTGGTTTCAATTCAAAAAATTGTTGCTCTCCAGTTTGATGTCCAATGGGACCAGAAATAATTAATGGGGTACGCGCATCATCAATCAATACACTATCCACTTCATCCACCATCGCATAATGATGTTTGCGTTGCACCATCTCTTCTGGTGTTTGCACCATATTGTCTCTTAAATAATCAAAACCAAATTCATTGTTGGTGCCATAGGTAATGCCAGCACGGTAGGCATTGCGACGCTCTTCTGAATTGGGTTGATGTTTATCGATACAATCCACGGTAATACCCAACCACTCAAATAAAGTTCCATTCCATTCGCTATCTCTTTTTGCTAAGTAGTCATTCACGGTTACAATATGCACCCCTTCACCAGCTAATGCATTTAAATAAGCGGGCAAAGTAGATACTAAAGTTTTACCCTCCCCAGTTGACATCTCGGCAATTTTTCCTTGATGCAAAACAATACCCCCTAACAACTGTACATCGTAGTGTACCATGTTCCAAGTGATGGGCGTACCTGCCGCCTTCCAGGTGGTTTGAAATACAGATTGATCGCCTTTTATATTGATGTACTCTTTTTTAACTGATAAATCTCTGTCAAGTTGGGTAGCTGTTGAGACTAACTCCTCTTCTTCGGTAAATCTGCGCGCGGCCTCTTTAACCACTGCAAAAGCTTCTGGCAAAATCTCCCATAAAGCCTTTTCAATGGCTTGGTCTCTTTCTTTTTTTAAAGCATCTATATTTTCATAGATCTGGTCTCTGCCTATAAAATCGCTCAATGGCAGGGCTTCAGCTCTTTCTTGTTCTTGGGCAATTAATTGGTCAGTGGCTGACAAATGGGCTTTAATGCGCTCTTTAAATTCTTCTGTTTTTGCTCTTAATTGGTCGTTGTTCAAGGATTTATACCCTTCAAAATGCCCGTTAATCACTGGCACCAAATGTTCAATTTTCTTGACATCTTTCTCACTTTTTGAACCCCCAAATAGCTTACTTATAATTTGCAACATATTCCTGCTTGATAATTGTGTTAAAACCTATACTCAATAGGCGTGCCAAAGTTAAGTAATTGGGGTGAGTTTGAGGGTTTTAAGGGGGTTCCAATATAAAAATTAACATGATTGGCCTTAAAATTGAAAAATGGACGAAAAAATGATACCTTTGCTCGCCTTTGAATCCCTGCGATTTTAACAGGCTTTCACTAGAACTTTAGAAACTAATAAATGCTATGGCAGGTCAATTAAACGAAGTTAGAAATAGGATTAAAAGTACTCAAAGTACCCAACAGCTTACCAAGGCCATGAAAATGGTGAGTGCGGCTAAATTGCGTCGTGCGCAAGATGCGATTACCCAAATGAGACCTTATACACGTAAGTTGCAAGACATGCTTAGCAATATCATTGGCAGTTTGGACGGAGACATGAACTTGGCATTAGCCGAAACTAGACCAGTGAACAATGTATTGTTGATTGTGATTACTTCGGATAGAGGTTTATGTGGTGGCTACAATGCCAACTTGGTCAAATTAGCCAAGACCACGATCGCTGAAAAATATGCCAACAAGAACATCACTATTTGGAACATTGGAAAAAAAGGATTTGAAAGTTTATCTAAATCTGGCTACAAAACCAATGCCGATTATAAAGACATTTTCTTGAACTTGAAATTTGAAAATGTACAAACGGCTGCCAAAGCTGCTATGAATGCATTTGCCAATAAAGAGTTTGATGCGATAGAAGTTATCTATAGCGAGTTTAAAAATGCAGCAACGCAATTGCCAACAGCAGAACCTTTTTTACCTATTCCAAAAATTGCAAAAAAAGCAAATCAGAAAAAAACTGATTTTATTTTTGAACCGCATAAAGAAGTATTAGTGGCTGAATTGATGCCAAAAATATTAAACACGCAATTATTCAAAGCCGTGCTAGATGCCAATGCCAGCGAACATGGTGCAAGAATGACTGCGATGGATAAAGCAAGCGAGAACGCTAACGAATTATTAAAATCATTGAAATTATCTTACAACCGTGCACGTCAAGCGGCTATTACCACAGAACTTACCGAGATCGTGAGTGGTGCTGCAGCGTTAAACGGTTAAGCCCAATACCCATATGGAAATCAGTCAAATTATTCCGCATATTGAAGCCCTCATTTTTGCAAGTGAAAAAGCATTGAATGCCAACGACATTACTGAATTAATCAACAACGCTTTTGGATTTTTAGAAGAGCGCATTAGTTTGGATCAAGTGGAAAGCGCCTTAAACGGAATTCAAGAAAAGTACAGCACTGAATTTTACCCTTTTGAATTAAAACAAAGTGGCGGTGGCTGGCAGTTTTTAACCAAGCCCGACTTTCACAAAACCATTGCTCAATTAAATGGAGATAAATTTTTAAAGCGTTTGTCCAATGCGGCTTTAGAATCTTTGGCCATCATTGCCTATAAACAACCCATTACTAAGGGGGAAGTAGAAGCCATCAGAGGCGTGAACAGCGATTATTCTATTCAAAAATTATTGGAGAAGGAATTAATCACCATCAGTGGTAGAAACGAACATTTACCTGGTAAACCTTTGGTCTATTCTACCTCTAAAAACTTCATGGATTATTTCGGCATCAACTCCACGGATGATTTGCCTAAAATAAGAGAGGTTTTGGCCGACCAATTGGTAGAAGCCACCATCATCAAACCTGAAGATTTCACTGACAACAGCGTTTTTGATCAAACCGAAGAGGGGGATGAAGCAGAAACACCTAATCTTCCTGAAGAGACAGATGGTTTCGAGGCGGAATCTAATGAAGAAGATGCCAGCCCTGAAAGTCCAGTTGAATAAGATTTAGCAGCTTTTCCATTCCTACTTTTTTTCAAAATTATATTGTTGATATAATCAGCGAACCTAGTTCTCATTGTATCTTCGTGCAATGAATTCTAGTTTGACCTACGCGCAATTAAATGAAGCTGCCCAAACCTATGGCAGCCCTTTGTATGTATACCATGCAGAAAAAATGGTAGACCAATATAAAAATTTAATTAACCACTTTTCTAATAAGTCGGTTTGCTTTTTTTATGCATGCAAGGCCTTAACCAATATTCATGTTTTAGACGTTTTTAAAAAAGCAGGTTGCAATATTGATTGCAGTTCTATCAATGAAGTTAAGTTGGCCATTCATGTGGGCTATGACCCTTCTAATATTTTGTACACTAGCAACAGCGTTGACTTTGAAGAAATTAAAGAAGCCGTAAGCTTGGGTGTGCATGTGAACATTGACAGCCTTTCTAATGTAGAAAAATTTGGAATGACCTTTGGTGGTAGATACCCAGTGGGCGTTAGAATAAGACCTGATATCATGGCAGGTGGTAATTTAAAAATTTCGACTGGTCATGACAAAAGCAAATTTGGTATCCCTGCCAAACAAATCAAAGAACTAAAGGCTTTGCAAGAAAAGTATAAAATCAATATTGCTACTTTACATATTCATACCGGTAGCGAAATTAAAGATGTAGCGGTATTTTTACAATCGGCCGTAGTATTTGAACAACTATTGCCCGATTTTCCTACGGTGAATATTTTGGATTTTGGTGGTGGTTTTAAAGTGCCTTATCAATCCAATGAAAAAGGAACCGATATTGCTTTATTGGGCCAGGAAGTAAATAAAGTAATGGCTGAATTGTCTGCTAAAGTGGGCAGAAACCTAACTGCTTGGTTTGAACCAGGTAAATATTTAGTGAGTGAGGCCGGATTCTTTATTACCAAAGTAAATGTGCTAAAACAATCAGGCGAGATCAATTTTGCAGGCATCAATAGTGGATTAAACCATTTGATTAGACCCATGTTTTATGATGCCTACCATCATATTGATAACTTAACTGCCCCTTCCAAAGAACTAAAACACTATGCAGTGGTGGGCAATATTTGTGAAACAGATACTTTTGCATGGGACAGACCTATTCCTACCATTACCGAAGGAGATTTTTTGGTGTTTTACAATGCGGGGGCTTATGGCTATGAAATGTCTAGCAATTACAATGCAAGATATAAGCCTGCACAAGTATTGTTTGAAAATGGGGCACACCGATTAATTAGCAGGCCTGATACTTTTGAAGATTTATTGGCATTACAAATGCCCCTTAACCAATAAGCATGATTGAGATTCAACATATCAGTAAAAAATTTGGTGACCGTGTGATCATTGATGACATTAGTGCCCAGTTCAAACCTGGTATTTGTAATTTGATTATTGGCACTAGCGGAAGCGGCAAAACAGTTTTGGTAAAATGTATTGTGGATTTACTAAAAGCAGACAAGGGCGAAATTCTTTTTGACAATTTTGCTTTTTCTAAAATGGGAAAAGAGGAAAGAAAAGAATTGAGGCAAAATTTAGGTATGTTATTTCAAGGCAATGCCTTATTTGATTCTATGACGGTCGAAGAAAATGTTCGCTTCCCATTAGATATGTTTTCCGAATTAAACATCGACGAAAAAAAAGCAAAAGTGAATGAGATTTTAGCCCGCGTTCAATTAGAAGGGGTAAACAATAAATTTCCTGCTGAATTAAGTGGGGGGATGAAAAAAAGAGTGGGCCTGGCCAGGGCATTAGTAATGGAGCCTAAGTATTTATTTTGCGACGAGCCCAATTCAGGCCTAGATCCACAAACCTCCATGGTCATTGATAAATTGATTCACGAATTAACCATTGAATTTAACATCACTACCATTGTTGTTACCCATGACATGAACAGTGTGATGGAAATAGGCAATTATATTATCTATTTGCATCAAGGGAAAAAAGAATGGGAAGGATCTAATGAAGATATCATCTACAGTCAAAATAAACTATTAAATAATTTTATATTCGCTTCTGAATTTTTGCAAGATGCAAAATCGATGCGCATGTTAGAACAAAAAAATAAGTAAAACCCAAAACCAAGTATCCCTATGAAGCATTTATTAACTTTAGTATTGAGTGTACTATTTTTAACTCAAATTCAAGCTCAAGAATCCACCGTTGACCCTAACGCCCCTTATTTAAAAGAGAAAAAAATACCTTTCTTTTCTTTGGTTGGCGTAGATGGGAAAGAAATTACCAACAAACAAATTCCAAAATCTAAGTTTGTTTGCATTATTATCTTTAGTCCAGATTGTTCTCATTGTGAAAAAGAAGCGGCAGAATTAAACAAATACGCAGATAAGTTTAAAAATGTAGTCTTTGTTTGGGACAGCTATAGAGATATGGAACTTATTAAGAAATTTGCCGAAAAGTACAATCTGATCAATCGTCCCAATGTACTTATTGGTCGCGACCACAACTATATGCTTCCTACCTTCTTTAGACCAAGAATGACCCCTTTTATGGCCATCTACCTAAAAGGCAGTTTATTAAAAGTTTATGAACAAGGCGCAGATGTCTTCGAATTGGCTAAATTAATAGAAAGCAATTAGTTAACTTTGCCCCGGAAAAAATAATACATCCATTAAAAATAACATGATATGAAAATTACCGTAGTTGGTGCAGGCGCTGTAGGCGCAACTTGCGCAGACAATATTGCCCGTAAAGAATTGGCCACTGAATTGGTTTTATTAGACATCAAAGAAGGATTTGCAGAAGGCAAGGCCCAAGACATGATGCAAACAGCCGCCTTATTAGGTTTTGATACAAGAATTAGTGGTAGCACCAACGATTATTCAAAAACAGCCAACTCCGATGTAGTAGTAATTACTTCTGGCTTGCCACGTAAACCAGGCATGACCCGTGAAGAATTAATTGGCACCAATGCGGGTATTGTAAAAGGGGTATGTGAAAATATATTAAAGTTTTCTCCTAATGCCATTATTATTGTTATTAGCAATCCAATGGATACCATGACTTATTTGGCCTTACAATCTACTGGACTCGCTAAAAATAAAATTATCGGAATGGGTGGTACTTTAGATAGCGCTCGTTTCAAATATCAATTAAGCACTACTTTAAACTGCAGCCCTGCAGATTTAAATGCTTTGGTAGTTGGTGGACACGGTGATACCACCATGATTCCTTTAATTAATCATGCTACTTGGAACAGTATTCCAGTCACTAAATTCTTAGACGCTGCCCAACAAGAAAAAATTATCAATGATACGATGGTGGGTGGTGCAACTTTAACTAAATTGTTGGGTACCTCTGCTTGGTATGCACCAGGTGCTGCCGGAGCTGCCTTGGTAGAAAGTATTGTAAGAGATGAGAAAAAATTATTTACTTGTTGCGTTAGCTTGAATGGCGAATATGGTCAAAAAGACATTTGTTTAGGCGTACCTGTTGTCATTGGAAAAAATGGCTGGGAAAAAATCGTTGAAATGGATCTTTCTGCAGACGAACAAGCAGCTTTCAACAAAAGTGCGGATGCTGTAAGAAGCATGAATGATGTTTTAAAAACATTGTAAGCAAAAAATAAATAAGTAATTATTTTATAGGGAAGCCTTCTACGATATAAAGTGGAAGGCTTTTTCTTTTATACCCAGGTTTACTGGCTTATAAGAAGGACTTTACTTTAGCTGCGATTAAATCAATGTCTTGCAGTTGCATGCAGGCAAAATGCCCCTGCGGACATTGGCTACCTCCTTGTTTGCTGCAGGGTTGACAATATAAATGAGGGACTGTGGAATTAAAATGCGCAGGTGTATTTACACTTGGATAATAAGCTTCAAACTGTAAGGCAGGACTGGTAGCACCCCAAATAGTGATGCTTGGTTTTTTAAAAGCAGCAGCCACATGCAAAAATCCGGTATCATGCGCGACCACTAGTTTAGACATTTGAATAATACTTGCCGATTCCTCTAAACTATACTTTCCACAGGCATTATAGATGCTATTTGTATTGCTTGCAGTAATTAAACTGGCCACTACTAGATCTTCCTTGCCACCAATAAGCACAATGGGCATTTTTAATTTTGCAGCTAACTGTATCCACTTAGCTGCAGGCATTTTTTTATTGAAATAGGAAGCCCCAATCACAAAGGCTATAAATCCAGCCTGATGACTGGTGGGCAAATTGGCTGCGGCAAATGAATGATTATTAGGGAAAAAATAATCCAAGCCTTTGCCATCATTGACCACTTTAAAATATTGAAGTGTGTCGATATACCTTTCGCAAACATGGGTTTTGGGCAATAGATTAATATGAAGCTTAGCCAACAATAACTTTTTTACACTTAGTTTCTGGTAGCTGAATGCTTTTATGCCTAATGCTTTTTTTATTTTCCAAGACCTTAGGTTATGATGCAAATCGATGATGTAATCAAATTCTATTTTTTTCAATTCAGCGATGGTCGCCTCCAGGTCATTGTCTAAATAATGGCATTGATGGATGTAAGGATTAGAGGCCACTAAATCCTGCATCGATTTCTTAGTTAGAAAATGTATCTCTACCCCAGGGATTTGATTGTGTGCACAACGAATGGCAGCTGTGGTTAGCACAATATCACCAATAGAAGAAAAACGTATAAATAATAAACGCATACTTTAAATTCTAAGGAAGTGGCTGGTCAAATTCTAAATAATCCAAATCCTTATGGTAGGTTTCTTCGGTAAAAACAAAGGCCATCAAGGTAATCAACATCACCGTAGTTCCTGTGAATATGCCACTTTGAATAATGTTCCAACCCAATTTCTTTTGTAAAATATCAAGGAATAAAAAATTAATCAATGGCAGGGCGCCTCTCACCATATTAGGGATGGTGGTGGCAGCGGTGGCTCTTAAATTGGTACCAAATTGTTCGGCGGCCATGGTATTGAAAATAGCCCAATAGCCTGTACTAAAGCCCAATAAACCACAAATCAAGTACATACTGTTGTCATTGCTGTTGATGCTGCTAAAAAAGAAAACCATGCAAACAATATTAAAAGAATAAAAAACCAATAATGCTTTTTTTCTGCTTTGGAAATATTGACTCACATAACCTATTAACAAGTCACCCAAGGCGATACCAATATAGGCAAACATAACGGCCTTGCCAGAATCAATTAAATTTACACCATACAAACCGCTTGCAAATTTATTACTGTAATTAACCATCACCCCAATTACAAACCAAGTGGGCAGCCCTATTAAAATGGCTTTGATGTATTTTGAAAACCTTTTATAGGAGGTAAAAAACATCAAAAAATTTCCTTTAGAAATCTTAGCCACTTTTGCAGATTCAAACATAAATGACTCTGCTACTTTTACACGAAGAATTAATAAGAAAAATCCAAGCACCCCACCTATTTGATAACACAATCTCCAATCTGAAGTGGCTTTAAAAGTGAAGTAAGCAAACACGGCACCGAATAAACCAATCCCTGCTACCATAGAAGTACCAATACCTCTTTTATTTTTAGGTAGCATTTCAGAAACCAAGGTAATTCCTGCGCCCAATTCTCCAGCCAATCCAATGCCACCAATAAATCTGCAATAAGCATATTGATCTACGGTTTGTACAAAAGAGGTTAAAAAATTTGCTAACGAATAAAGGATGATAGATCCAAACAATACTTTTAATCTACCCTTCTTATCGCCCAAGACACCCCATAATATTCCACCAATCAATAAGCCTGACATTTGCCAATTAATGATGTGTGCGCTGTCTACAATAATGGTTTCTGCAGTAGCGCCCAAGCTCATCACACTAGGTTGTCTCACAATGGTAAACAACAACAAGTCATACACATCCACAAAATAGCCAAGGGCGGCAACAAAAACAGGTAATGACAATAGTCCAATTTGTTTCTTAGTAGTCATAAGCGTTTAATAAAATTTTTTATTTATTAGTACGGTGCTTTAATACTTGAAAAATGACTGGAGCGGTGGTCACAAAAACAATACCTAACACAATTACTTCTAAATGTTTCTTTAAATCAAATTGAAAATGATTTAAAATATAAGATTGTAAAAAATGGCCAGCGCAAAGCATAGTGGCCACCCAAGTAATACAGCCCAAAATATTATAATAAACAAACTTGTTCTTATCCATTTTTACAATGCCCGCAACAATGGGCGCAAAAGTGCGTACAATAGGAATAAACCTAGCGATGACAATGGCACGCCCTCCATGCTTCTCATAAAAAGAATGTGCTTGCACTAAATATTTTTTCTTAAACAACAGGTTTTCTTTCCAATCATACATGGCCGGTCCCACTTTGTTCCCTATAAGATACCCCACATAATTTCCTAAGATACCAGCCACGGAAATAAAAGAAAAGATGACCAATAAATTAACCCATTCATTTTCACTCACAAAAATTTGTGCAGCAAGTGGCGCACTGTAAATGCCTGCAACAAAAAGTAAACTATCCCCAGGCAAGAAAAAACCAAAGAATAATCCAGTTTCTGCAAACACTACAAATAACAATAACCATAAGCCCCCATTCTCAATATAATATTGTGGTTGCAATAATTGACTCCAATGAAAAGCATCTAATAGCTGAATCATAGTTTTATATTATGCTTGAGCAGGTGTTTCTAAAGCGCCTTCCCATTTACTTACCACTGTGGTGGCTAAACTATTACCCAAGACATTGGTGGCAGAACGGAACATATCGCAAAAATGATCAATGGGTAAAATTAAAGCTATTCCTTCTGGAGGAATATGAAACATGGCACAAGTAGCTGTTACCACTACTAAGGAAGCTCTTGGCACACCGGCTATTCCTTTACTGGTCAACATCAATACCAACAACATAGTCAACTGTGTTCCTATATCCAAATGAATTCCATAGGCTTGCGCAATGGCCATACTTGCGAAGGTCATGTACATCATGCTTCCATCTAAATTGAAAGAATAACCTAAGGGCAAAACGAAAGAAACAATTTTATCCTTGCATCCAAATTTTTCTAATTCTTCGGTTAATTTAGGAAACACTGCTTCACTACTGGTGGTACTAAATGCAATCACCAAAGGTGTAGTAATATGTTTTAACAAAGAGGGTACTCTTTTTCTTAATATTAAAAATCCTACTCCTAATAGCACTACCCATAAAGTAGCAATGCCGATCAAAAAGAAAAATAAATATTTACCGTAAAAAATAAAAATAGCCAAGCCTTTGCTTGCAATGACGGCAGCGATGGCACCAAAAACACCTAAGGGTGCAAAGTTCATAACATAGCCCACCATTTTGAGAATAATGTGTGCCACTGTATCCAATGCTTTAACAAAACCTTTGGCAGTGTCTCCCAATGCAGCAGCGGCTACACCAAAAAAGATACTAAAGATGACTATTTGTAAAATTTCATTATTGGCCATGGCCTCAATCATGCTTTTTGGGAACACATGCTCCACAAAATTGATCAAGCTAAATGCCTGTGTTTTGCCCATTAAATCTTTTGCCCCCGTTACATCAGCATTAGATAAGGCAATGCCCTCTCCTGGTTTGAAAATGTTCACTAAGACTAGTCCAATCAACAAACTCATCAAAGAGGCAGTAACAAACCACAACAATGCTTTGCCACCCACTCTCCCCACAGTTTTTAGATCACCTAATTTTGCAATGCCTACCACCAAAGTGCTAAAAACTAAGGGCGCAATAATCATTTGTACTAACCTTAAAAAGATCGTGGTCAGTACCTTTAAATTTTTTGCATAGCTATCAATATTTTCAACACTTTGTGTTTCATGAATATAATACCCCAAAATTGCACCTGCAATCATGGCGATGACAATATACAAAGTGAGCTTATTGGATTTTTTCATAAGAATAGATAGTGATGCAATATAAGACTTAAGTGCTAAAAAAATACCCCAACTAGGGCCTCTATTTTTATAAAAAATGCAGCTGAAATTGCAAAAAAAGTGGTATTTTTCAATCTAAATTATGTTGTTCATAAACAACTTATACTAAAACATCACCTTGCTTTAGTATTGAACACTGAAACCTACTAATTATGAGTTTATTTAGAAAAAAGGATTTGACAGCCATGTTGGCACAAGCCGAAGACGGTGGAAAAGGACTAAAACGCACTTTAGGTGCAGGCAACTTGGTTGCTTTGGGCGTTGGTGCCATTATTGGTGCTGGCTTATTTGTAAGAACTGCCGCCGCAGCTGGACAGGCCGCCGGACCTGCTGTAACTTTATCCTTCATCGTTGCTGCCATTGGTTGCGCGTTTGCAGGTTTGTGTTATGCAGAATTTGCAGCTATGATTCCAATTTCAGGAAGTGCTTATGCCTATTCGTATGTAACTATGGGAGAAACAGTGGCTTGGATCATTGGTTGGGCTTTAATAATGGAATATGCTTTAGGAGCCGCTACCGTTTCTATTGCTTGGAGTGAATATTTAAACAAGCTGTTAGGAGGAGGCATTCCCTATGAATGGAGCCATTCCCCTTTCGAAAGTGTTACTGATACTGCTGGTGTTTTACACCATGGCATCATGAATGCACCCGCTTTGGTTATTTTATTGTTGTTGACTTTATTGTTAATTAAAGGAACACAAGAGTCTGCCATTGTCAATGCCATTATTGTATTTATTAAAGTTGCCATTGTTATCTTATTTATCATTTTGGGCTGGCAATTTATCAGACCAGAAAATCATACCCCCTATTTTATTCCCGCTACGCAACCTCCATTAATTGATGCCTCAGGAAAAGTCATTGCAGATTACTCAGGTGCTTTCAAACATGGTTGGGGTGGAGTTTTAGGTGGTGCAGCAATTGTATTCTTTGCCTTTATTGGTTTTGATGCCG
Organism: Bacteroidota bacterium; assembly: GCA_947451115.1. Taxonomy (GTDB): domain Bacteria; phylum Bacteroidota; class Bacteroidia; order Chitinophagales; family Chitinophagaceae; genus Sediminibacterium. The sequence continues at coordinate 54,153 of CANFXV010000008.1, read as the reverse complement.
TATCTACTGCAGCACAAGAAGCAAAAAATCCGAAAAGAGACATGCCCATTGGTATTCTAGGTTCATTGGTCGTATGTACTATTTTATATATTTTATTTGGTCACGTTTTAACTGGCGTAGCCAATTGGAAAGATTTTGTGGATCCACTAAAAGGACGCGAAGCCTCTGTTGCTTATGCTATTTCAACTTATATGACTGGCTATGGCTGGTTGGCCACGGCAGTTACCGTTGCTATTTTAGCAGGATTTAGTTCTGTTATATTAGTGATGTTGATGGGTCAATCACGTGTATTTTATTCTATGGCCAATGACGGATTATTACCAAAAGTGTTTTCAGAATTACATCCTAAATTCAGAACGCCTTATAAATCCAACTGGATTTTATTTGTTTTCGTAGGCGCATTTGCAGCCTTTGTGCCTGGTAGTGTGGCAGGCGATTTAACTTCATTTGGCACCCTATTTGCCTTCGTTCTAGTAAGTGCTGGTGTTTGGATATTAAGAAGAAAATCACCCAATATGGAGCGTCCATTTAAGACTCCATTGGTGCCATTAGTGCCTATTTTAGGGGCTGTTATTTGCTTGGCCATGATTTATGCATTAGACAATCAAACACTTAAAGTGGCTTTTGCTTGGATGGCTTTAGGCTTAGTAGTTTACTTTGCATACGGTCGTAAACATAGCAACTTGAACAAGTAAAAAACATCTAATTGATATAAAATAGTCCTGAGCAATCGGGACTATTTTTTTTACCTTATTTTTGCAGTCCTTAAACCGATTGATTATGGGAAGAATATTTGAAGTAAGAAAAGCCACGATGTTCAAAAGATTTGATCGTATGGCCAAACAATTTACCAGAATTGGTAAAGAGATTGTAATTGCAGTAAAGGCCAGCGGACCTAACCCAGACGATAATCCTGCTTTAAGAAGATGTTACCAAAATGCGAGAAGTGTGGGCATGCCTAAGGATCGTGTAGAAGCGGCCATTAAAAGAGCCATGGGCAAGGACACTAGCAACTATGAAGAAATATTATACGAAGGATACGCACCACACGGTGTGGCTTTATTAGTAGAAACCGCTACGGACAATCATGTAAGAACTGTTGCCAATGTAAAAAGTCATTTTAATAAAGGACATGGCACCTTGGGTAATTCAGGAAGTGTAAGTTTTCAATTTAAAAAGATGGGCGTATTTAAATTAAAGCCTGAAGGTTTGAATATGGATGATTTAGAATTGGATTTAATTGACCACGGTTTAGATGAATTAGGAGAAAGTACAGATGACAATGAGAATGCTATTATTGTTTTGCGTTGCGCATTCACCGATTTTGGAAATTTACAAAAAGCTTTAGAAGATAAAAATTTACATCCCATCAGTGCAGAATTAGAGTGGATTCCTACTACCACCGTTCCCGTTACGGATGAACAAGCAGAGGATATTAGTAAATTGATTGAAAGATTAGAGGAAGACGAAGACGTGAACAAAGTATTTCACAACATGGGGTAGCGTTTACTACTCGCTCATCATCTCCTTGATCACTTTGATCACCTCTTCTGTATTGGGCTTTGAAAAATAATCTCCATCACTTGCAAAGGCCGGACGATGCGCTTTGGCGCTTAGGGTTCTTGCCGCCACATCCAACCAGCGATAGCCTCCTTGCAATTCAATGACTTGTTGGTACATATAGGCACTTGCTCCACCAGGTACATCTTCGTCAATAAATATAATGCGGTTGGTTTTTTTAAGGGAGACTACAATTTGGTGATTAATGTCAAAGGGCAATAATGTTTGTACATCTATAATTTCACAATCAATACCCATGTCCTGTAAACGAAGGGCGGCATCTTCAATTATTCTTAAAGTAGAACCATAAGAAACGATGGTAATGTCTTTTCCTTCTTTCAATATTTCTGGTTTACCTAAGGGAACAGTAAACTCGGTTATATTAGAAGGCATGGTTTCTTTTAATCTGTAGCCATTCAAACATTCAATCAATAAAGCTGGGTCATTACCACGCAACAAAGTATTATACATACCAACGGCTTGCACCATATTTCTTGGCACACAAACATACATCCCTCTTAAGGCATTCACAATCACACCCATTGGAGAGCCACTATGAAAAATACCTTCTAAACGATGCCCTCTTGTTCTAATAATCACCGGACTACTTTGCAAACCATTACTACGATAATGCAAGGTGGCAATGTCATCACTCAAGGTTTGTAAGCCGTACAATAAATAATCTAAGTATTGAATTTCAGCAATGGGACGCAAACCTCTCATCGCCATACCATGTGCTTGTCCTATGATGGATTGTTCTCTAATACCTGTATCAAAAATACGGTCTACCCCATGCTTGAGTTGCAAACCTGCAAAGCCTTGATTCACATCTCCAATATTTCCTAAATCTTCGCCAAAAGCATACACCAAAGGATTTTGCTCAAACAGTAAATCAAAATAATGATTCAATACTTCATAGCCATTTAAATTAGATGCATCTGCGGGATATACAGGATCTACCTGTGATACATTCAAAGTACTTAATGGACCTTCGTTATACAAATCCTTGCTATAAAAAGGCGCTTCTTGTTGATAATAATTTTCCAAGAAGGCTTGTATAGATTTTGCATTTGGATGATGAGGGATTTTTTCGAGAATCAAATTCAAGGTTCTAAATATATCTCTCTTCAAAGGTTCTCTTGAATGCACTAATTCATGTAAAAGTTCAATGGCAGTTTTTAATTCTACTTCATTTAATCCTTTTTGCACTAGCTGCACCCCTTGATTAATTTTTTCTTTGATGGGCGCAATGTATTTTTCCCAAGCAGCTAATTTTGACAAACGCACTTCTTGTTTTACTGCTGACTCCATTGCCTGTAAAGCCTCTTCGGTAGTGAGTTCATTTAATAAAAGCCATTCTCTCATTTTCTTGTTGCAATCCCAATCTCTCTCCCATTGAAGCCGCTCAGTGGTTTTATACCTTTCATGACTTCCGCTGGTAGAATGACCTTGAGGCTGGGTCATTTCTCTCACATGAAACAAAACAGGCGTATGGGTTTCTCTTGTATAAGCAATGCCTTCCTCAAAAGTTTCACATAAGGCGGCATAATCCCAACCCTTAACGGTATATATTTTTATACCATTAGTGCCCTTTTCTTTTTCAAATCCTTTTAAGGCCTCCGAAATTGAACCTTTGGTCGTTTGTAAATCGGTAGGAACAGAGATACCATAGCCATCGTCATAAACAAAAATGGCCAAAGGTACTTGTAAGACCCCTGCTGCATTTACTACTTCCCAAAAATGACCTTCGGAAGTACTCGCATCGCCAATGGTACAAAAACAAACTTCATTTCCATTGTTGCTTAAATTTGTCAGTTGTGCTTTGTGTTTTGAACTTCTAAAACAATTGGAAGCAAAAGCCAATCCTAAACCACGAACCATCTGCCCTGCAGTGGGCGCGATGTCTGCAGAAATATTATAACTATCCACTAAATTGGACCACGATCCTTTTTTATTGACAAATTCAGTCGCAAAATGCGCATTCATATTTTTCCCTCCACTATAGGGATCGTTGTTCACATCTGCATACAATTGGGAAAAATAATCTTCCACATTGGCCACGTCTAAGGCAAACATGAAGGTTTGATCTCTATAATAACCACTTCTAAAATCTCCTTTCTGAAAAAATTTAGCCAGGGCAATTTGTGCCACTTCCTTTCCGTCTCCAAATATGCCAAACTTAGCTTTGCCAGTCAACACTTCACGCCTTCCCAACAAACTTACTTCACGACTCATTAGTGCCATTCGGTAGTCGGCAATAACAGAAGTCCGAAATGCCTCAAAGGAGAGCATGTCTTGTTCAGCAACAGCGTCTAGGGTGGATTCCATTTGACAAAAATAGGGGTCAAAATGCATATAAAGTAAAGAAATAAGTAAAATCAGCTTTTTACCGATTTTTCAATATTTTCGTACACCGCTTTTGCAAGGATTTCTACTGATGATCAATCATAATACAATGAAAAAAATTACCCTATTTGTCTCCCTTTTAGCCTTGACTTTGTCTATTAAGCAGTTAAACGCTCAGACCAAAGTGGAAGACGCACTTAAGTTTAAAAATGACCAATATGATTTTGGCAAAATTAGCTTTGGCAAGCCTGCTACCTATACCATTGAAATAACCAATATAAGCAAGGATACGATTACTTTAATCACCGCCCGACCAGGTTGTGGTTGTACGACCCCTAACTTTAAAGCCAATCAGAAAATGGGACCCGGCCAAATGACAGAAGTACAAATTACATTTAACGGCAGTGCCATGGGATTGTTTAGCAGGTATACCGACTTGGAATTTTCAGGAGGTTTAAAAAAACAAACTAAATTTACTGGAGAAGGAGTGGCCATTACCAACAATACACCAACCGCTCCTGTCCTTAACAATACAAGTACCACCCATTAAGCATAAAAAAACATTTATCTATGAAAATACAAACTCTAGTTTTTTGCCTACTTATCTCAGCGAGCAGCTGGGCTCAATCTGCAATCCACTTTGATAAAACAAACCACAATTTTGGTAAAATTAAAAAAGGCATCCACAAGTCTGTCATTTTTAATTATGAAAACACTGGTACAAAACCAGCAGTGATCGAATTTGCCAATGCAGAATGCGGTTGCACTCAACCAGAGTACAATCAAAATCCTATTTTGAAAGGTCAGAAAGGGAATATTAAAGTGACCTACACGGCACCATTTAGTGGTGTATTTAAAAAACGTGTCACCGTTAAATTTGCAGGAGAAAAACAAGTTACTGAACTCATCATCGAAGGAGAAGTGATTTTATAAACTACCAATTGTTATTAAAATAATGCTTAAAAAAACGTTCTCATTCCTGGGGACGTTTTTTTTTGAGGTAGTGCTTGCCTATCTTTGTCGAAATGATAAGTATTAGCCAAAGAGGCGCACAAATGCCCTCCTCTCCCATACGAAAACTAGCAGCCTTTGCAGATGCTGCAAAAAAAGAGGGCGTTAAAGTTTACCACTTAAATATTGGACAACCAGATATTGAAACGCCAAGCATCATGATGGAGGCGGTAAAAAATGCAGATTTAAAAGTATTAGAATATACAGACAGTGCGGGCATATTAAGTTTCAGAAAAAAATTAGCAGAATATTATATCACTAAGGGCATTGATGTTAGTTACGAAAATATATTAATTACCATTGGAGGAAGTGAAGGCATTTTATTCGCTTTTATGGCTTGCTTGGATGCAGGCGATGAAATTATTGTCCCTGAACCTTTTTATGCCAATTACATTGGTTTTGCAATGGCTGCTGGTATAAAAATTATTCCTATTACTTCTACCATTGAAAGTGGATTTGCCTTGCCTCCTATTGCCTCTTTCAAAGAAAAAATAACTTCAAGAACAAAAGGAATATTCATTTGTAACCCCAACAATCCAACGGGCTATGTTTACAGTGAAAAAGAATTATTGCAAATCAGAGATTTAATTAAAGAAAAAGATTTGTATTTATTTTCTGATGAAGCGTATACTGAATTTAGTTATGAAGGGAAAGTTAAAAGCACACTTACCCTTGAAGGTGTAGAAGACCATGTGATCATGATTGACACTTTCAGTAAAAAATATTCTGCATGTGGTGCAAGAATTGGCGCCTTGGTCACTAAAAACAAAGCCGTTATTGAAGCAGTAATGAAATTTTCACAAGCAAGATTAAGCCCTCCTACTTTGGAACAAATTGCTGCAGAAGCTGCGTTAAGTTTACCCTCCTCTTATTTTGATGGTACAAGAGCAGAATACAAAAACAGAAGGGCCACCTTGGTTCAAAGGCTCTCCACAATGGAAGGCGTTTTTTGCCCAGCCCCAAGTGGCGCTTTTTATGTGATGGCCAAATTGCCTGTGGACAATACCGATGCTTTTTGCAGATGGTTATTGACCGATTTTAGGTACAAAAATGCGACAGTGATGTTAGCGCCCGGCACTGGTTTTTATACTAGCCCAGGCTTAGGCACCAATGAGGTAAGGCTGGCCTATGTTTTAAATGAAGCTGCCATCAATGAAGCCATGGATTGTTTAGAAGCAGCCTTAAAGGCTTATCCCAATAAGACATTCTAGTACTTTTTTCCCCATTTTAGAATTAACAATTAATTGATAATAGGCCATGGGTTTACCCATTACCTTCGTGCCAACTTTGAAAGGTTTTAAGCAAGCAATCGTTAATCGCCCCCCTGATTCTTCAGGAGGGCTTTTTTTTAAAAAAAAGCGTAAGTTTAGGTACTAAATTAATCGCATATGAAATTGTTGATTCGCCCTTTTAAAGTTTTACTACTTTGCTTATGTTTACAAGTAGCCAATGCACAAATAACTCCCGCACCAGATAGAAACGAAGGTGGAGGTCCTTATACACAATTAATAATTAGGGGTGTTACCCTTATTAATGGAACAGGGGCCCCGGCCATTGGACCCATCGACATTGTTATTGAAAATAATAGAATTGTAAAAATTGTTGTGGTAGCCAATGAAGGCAATCCAATTAATACTGCACGCCGACCTGTGTTGGCCAAAAACGGAAAAGAAATTGATGCTAATGGGATGTTTGCTTTACCAGGATTGATTGACATGCATACCCATATTGGAGGTGTAGAACAAGGCACGCCCGCAGAATATGTTTATAAATTATGGATGGCCCATGGCATCACTACTGTGCGTGATGTATCTGCAGGCAATGGTTTAAGTTGGGTCTTGAGTGAAAAGAAAAGAAGTGCTGAAAATAAAATTGTTGCCCCACGCATCCTCGCCTATACTGGATTTGGGCAAGGAAGTAAAAAAGAAATTGTCACTGCGCAAGATGCGAGAGATTGGGTCAACGAAAATGCAAAAAATGGGGCCGATGGTATTAAGTTTTTTGGTGCATCCCCAGAAGTTATGGACGCTGCCATAAGAGAAAATAAAAGGCTTGGCTTAAGATCTTGCGCCCATCATGCTCAAACCGATGTAGCTAGATGGAATGTATTAAGTTCTGCAAGAGCAGGTATGACTAGTATGGAACATTGGTATGGATTGCCAGAAGCTTTGTTTGAAGATAAAACCATACAGAACTTTCCTTTGGACTATAATTATACCAATGAGCAAAGCAGGTTTGAAAATGCAGGCAAATTATGGAAACAAGCAGCTGCGCCTTATTCTGAAAAATGGAATAAAGTAATGAATGAATTAATCGCCTTGGACTTTACCTTGGATCCAACTTTTAATATTTACGAAGCCAACCGCGATTTACAAAGAACAAGAAGAGCAGAATGGCATGAAAAATACACCCTACCTTCTCTTTGGAAATTTTATGCACCAAGCCGAAATTCTCATGGTTCTTATTGGTTTGATTGGGGAACAGAGCAAGAAGTAGAATGGAAAAACAATTATAAATTATGGATGGCTTTTATCAATGAATACAAAAATAGAGGAGGTCGTGTTACCGCAGGTTCAGACAATGGTTTTATTTATCAAACCTATGGCTTTGGATTTATTAGAGAATTAGAATTGTTAAGAGAAGCAGGATTTCATCCCCTAGAAGTGATACGTTCTGCTACCTTGAATGCCGCGCAAGCATTGGGTATGGAAAAAGATTTAGGTACTGTGGAAATTGGTAAATTGGCCGATATTATTATTGTAGATGCCAACCCATTAAAAAATTTACAAGTATTGTATGGCACTGGCGCTATTCATTTAAATCAAGATGGAACTTCAGTAAGAGTGGGTGGTGTAAAATATACTATTAAAGATGGTGTTGTATATGATGCCAAGCAATTATTGAATGAGGTGAAACTAATGGTAGACAAAGCCAAAGAAAAAGACAATTTCAAAATTACACAACCAGGTTTGGATTGGTAGTTAAAATAAAACAACGGCTGTACTATTAAAAATTACAGCCGTTGTTATTTTTAGGATAGCTTTATTTTAGTAAGTGGTTATTTTGCAAAAGAAAAATAAGTAGGCCACTAAAAAAACCAATCAACGCTATCCAACTAATCTTCTTTAAGTACCATAAAAAATCCATTTGCTCCATACCCATTACTGCGATGCCAGCGGCAGATCCTATGAGTAAACAAGAGCCTCCAGTACCCGCTGCATAAGCCAGTAATTCCCAGAAATAATGATCGGTAGGAAAATTATTTAATGGATACATATGCTGAATAGCTGCTATCAAAGGAATATTGTCCACTAAGGATGAAAACAAGCCAATACCCATGGCCACTAAATTTAAATTGTTTCCAACTGCTTTATTTAACTGAATGGCCATTGCGGGTAAAATACCTGCCCCATCCAAGGCGGCAACTGCAAGTAAAATGGAAAAGAAAAACAAAAGTGTGCCTCCATCTATTTTCTCTAAGCACTGCCTAAATGGGAAGGCTTCATTTTTTTTAGGGTGTACAAAATTCCAGAGCAGTAGCGTAATCAAGGCCATCAGTCCAAGCACAAGCAGCATACCCAAGTAGGCAGGCAAGTCGAAGAACCATTTAAAAATCGGAATCAACAAAAAACCAGCCATCCCAGTAAATAGAATAGAATTCTTATGTGTTGAATTAAATTCAGTCTTGCCTATTTTTTCATCCAATACATTCAATTCTATTTTACCCCTTAATTGCCATTGGATAAGAAGTGCTGGCAACAACATACTCATCAAACTAGCTAAAAAAGTTTGTTTCATAATTTGATAAGGGGTGATTTGGCCACCCATCCATAACATGGTGGTGGTAATATCTCCAATGGGACTAAAAGCGCCGCCAGCATTGGCTGCAATGATGACTAGTCCTAACAACAACCATTTTGTTTTTTGAGGACGAACCATTTTATTCAAAATAGTAGCCATGACAATGGTAGTAGTAAGGTTGTCTAAAAAGGCGGATAAGAAAAATGTGAAAAGTCCTATGGCCAAAACCAAATATTTTTTTGGAAGCAAGGTCAGGGCTTTACCAATGGGTATAAATCCACCTTGTAAGTCAATCAAAGCAACAATAGTCATGGCTCCGAATAAAAACAAAACAATTTTAAAAGTTTCCATGAAAGCCATCGCTAAATGACTAAAAAGCGAAGGACTATTTTGGGTACCAAGCCCTAATGTAGTCCACAATAGAATAGCAATAACTGATGCAATTGTAGCCTTGCCAATGCTAATAAAGCTTTCAAAAGCGATGGCCAAATATCCCAATAAAAATAGACTAACTAATAAAATGGCCATAAATAAACTGATTCTTTCAAAGATACAAATACTAGATTTATTTTATAACTTTAAAACCATGAAGGTGCAATTTCAGAAAAATAAGGAATCGAAAAATATTATTAGTTTTTTAAGAGCTGATAAGAGTTCCACCTGGACTAAAGGGGACGATTTTTTAGTGCTGCATGATTTGAGTCATTATACTATCGAAACAACACTTCATTATACCACTGCTTTTTATGGCATTATTAAAAGCGGAATTGCGCTACAAGATTTCGAAAATAAGGCCATAAGAGATCAAATGAAACTAAGCAATGAAGCTTGGTATGCCGAAACCTTGGCCAACCTATTGTTAATTGAATATACCCAAAACCCATTTGAAAATTTTAATCAGGTATTTAAAGAAAGTTTGCAAAAAACCAACCCCGATCTTCCACCATTAATGATCAAGGAAACCGATTTGTTTAAAATGAGAACGCTTTACAAGGATTTAATTACAGAATGGAACGAAGTGCCTGACAAAAAAACCATGGAATTAATTTTTTAAATCCTAACTTAGAACACCATAATATTGAAAATACTTATCCCAAAATCCTATGAAAAAAATTATATCTATTTGCATTTTTTTGGCCGCTTTTAATTCAGTGATGGCTCAAAAAGAATTTATTGGGAAATGGTTATCCCCTAGTAAAAAAGGGATTGTAGAAACCTATGTTCAAGGCAATAAATTGTATGGAAAATTAATTTGGGTAAAAACAGAAAGAAAAGATATTTACAACAAGGACGAAAGCTTAAGAAATAGAGAGGTAAAAGGATTGATTATGTTTAGTGATTTTAACTGGGAAGCTCCTCAATGGGTCAATGGAAAAATTTACGACCCCGCCAATGGATCAACCTATAGTTGTAAGATGTGGATGGATGATAATAAGGATGTGCTTTATGTGAGAGGTTATATAGGCATCGCATTACTTGGCCGCACAGAAAAATTTTCTAGATTCAAATAAAATAAATTACGATGAAAAAACTACTTCTATTTTCATTGCTTAGCATATTTTTATTTCAAGCAAAAGCACAATCTTATTTAGCTTCCAAAAACGAGCATAATATTATAGTAAGCCCTGCTATTCCTATTCAAGCCTATGCCTTCCCTATTTCAACAATTACTTTACTAAATGGACCTTTTAAAAAAGCCATGCAACTTGATAGTGCCTATTTGATTAGCCTTAGCCCCAATAGATTATTGACTCGCTTTTATTTGAATGCAGGTTTGCCTACCAAAGATTCAGTCTATGGTGGTTGGGAATCTAATGGATTGTCGGGACATACGGTGGGCCATTATTTATCGGCTATTTCTTTGATGTATGCCAGCACGCATCAAGAAGAATTTAAAAAAAGAGCCGCCTACCTAGTAGATGAAATTGCGCTTTGTCAAGAAAAAAGAAATACTGGTTATGTAGGTGCCATTCCAGAGGAAGATGCCTTATGGCAAAAAGTACGCAATGGAGAAATTAAATCATCGGGCTTTGATTTGAATGGGGCTTGGTCACCTTGGTACACAGTGCATAAATTAATGGCAGGCTTAATGGATGCTTATTTGTACTTAGACAATAAAAAAGCATTAGAGGTAGTCACTAAAATGGCAGACTGGACCTATGATTTAATGGTGCCTATGCCAGATACTGTGCGTAATAAAATGTTGCTTTGTGAATACGGGGGCATGAATGAAGTGCTTGCCAATATTTATGCAGTCACGGGTAATCAAAAATATTTAAGGGTCTCTAATTTATTTGAAGACGATTTTGTAATGGGCAAATTAGCGCAAAAAATAGATCCAATGCCAGGCAAGCATTCCAATACCAATGTGCCCAAGGCCATCAGCGCAGCTAGGCAATACGAATTAACAGGCAATATAAAAGACAACACCATTGCAAGTTTTTTTTGGCAGACCATGGTGAATAGTCATTCTTATGTGATTGGTGGCAATAGCAATTATGAATACTGCGGTGATGCAGGAAAATTAAACGACCGACTAAGCGACAATACCTGTGAAACTTGCAATACCTACAACATGCTTAAGTTAACAAGGCATTTGTTTTCTTGGCAACCCAAAAGCAATTTGATGGACTATTACGAACGAGCCTTATACAATCATATACTTTCTTCGCAAAATTCAAAAACGGGTATGATGACTTATTTCATGCCACTAAGAATGGGTGCAGCCAAAGAATTCAGTGACCAATTCAATACTTTTACTTGTTGTGTAGGAAGTGGCTTAGAGAACCATGCCAAATATGCGGAATCCATTTATTTCGAAGGGGCGGATGGCAGTTTATACCTAAATTTATTTGTGGCCTCTAGTTTAAATTGGGAGCGCAATAAAATACAAGTAATACAGCAAACCAATTTTCCATTTAAAAATCAGACTAGTTTAAAATTTATAGCCGCAGCAAAAAAACAATTTAAACTTAGAATCAGAAAACCTATATGGAATGAAGGTCCATTAAAAATAAAAGTGAACAATCAATGGGTGAAAGCAGTCACAGACGCAAATGGTTACGCCGTCATTGACAGAATATGGAACCCCAACGACAAAGTTATTATTGATTTTAACATGCAGCTGACCACTGAAAGTATTCCTGACAATAAAAATAGAATTGCCTTTTTATATGGCCCAGTTGTATTGGCAGGCGTATTAGGCAATCAATTACCCGATCCAGTATTTGGCACGCCTGTAATTATGAACAATGAACTACCTACAAAAAATATCCAAGCTGTAGATTTAAATAAATTAGCATTCAAGTGGAATCATTTAGGTAAGCCTTTTGATGTAACCATGGCACCATTGTTTACCATCAATGATGATTTTTACAGCGTGTATTGGGACAAGTTTACCAATCTCGAATGGGAAGCAAAAGAAAAAGACTATCAGGCAGAAAAACAAAGATTAACTGCCATTCAAAATAGAACTATTGATGCTTTTAGAATTGGAGAAATGCAACCCGAAAGAGATCATCATTTACTTGCTACTGAAAAATCTTATGTGACGACTGCGGTGGGCAGAATGGGACGTGAAGCAAGATTGAACAATGAATTTTCTTTTGACATGAAAATAATACCCTCTACCCCAATTAGTTTATTGCTTACTTATATTGGGGATGACAAGAACAGTATTTTTGATATTCTAATTGATGGGAAAAAACTGACTACCGTTAATTGGGAGGGTGGTCAAAGCAACCGTTTTTATGATATGGAATACCCTTTGCCTGCCGGATTAACAGCAGCGTCCATCAGGATAACCATTCTGGCCAATCATGAAAAAACGGCTGGCCGTATTTTTGGTGTAAGTATTTTAAAAAAATAAGCTAGGCATGGGCTTTTTAAGCCTAGAGCGGCTTTAGTCATTAATTATATTAGTATCTTTAAAAATAATGATTTTGAGCTATGTCTAAAACCAGTTATGTAATAGGAGTTGACTACGGAACAGATTCTGTCAGGTCCATTTTGGTGGATGCTTCCAATGGATCAATTGTTCAATCTGCTGTGCATTATTATGAAAGATGGTCCAAGGGCTTGTACTGCAATCCTGCTATCAATCAATATAGACAACATCCACAAGATTACATAGATGGCTTAAGCATTACCATTAAAGCCTGTATAAAAAATTTAGATAAAGCTATTGTAGAAAATATTGTTGGATTATCCATTGATACCACAGGCTCAACTCCTATCGCTGTCAACCAAGAAGGAATCCCCTTGTCATTAACCGCAAAGCATGCAGAAAATCCTAATGCGATGTTTGTGTTATGGAAGGATCATACGGCAGCAGCCGAAGCCAAAGAAATAAATGAACATGCAAAAAAATACACCACCAACTATTTAGAATTTGTTGGAGGCATTTATTCGAGTGAATGGTATTGGGCCAAACTTTTGCATATTTTAAGAATTGACAAAACGGTGGAGGAAGATATTTATACCTGGGTAGAACATTGTGATTGGATTCCCTATTTATTAACAGGAGAAAAGCAGGCCAGTAAAATAAAAAGAGGTGTTTGCAGCGCAGGGCATAAGGCTTTATGGGCCGAAAAATTTGGTGGCTACCCTCCTAGTACATTTTTTTCCGAATTAGATCCCAAACTAGAAAAAGTGGTCAGTTCGCTATCAAAAGAAACCTTTAGTGCCGCTGTTTCCGTAGGTACAATTACAGCTCAATGGGCTGCGGAACTAGGTATTCCAGTCACTACTACAATTGGGGTGGGTGCTTTTGATGCACATATGGGTGCCGTGGGTGGACAAATAGAACCCTATTATTTAAGCAAGGTAATGGGCACTTCTACCTGTGATATTTTAGTTGCCCCAACCAAGGAAATAGAAGGTAAATTAATCAAGGGCATTTGTGGCCAAGTCAATGGCTCTGTGCTTCCTGGCATGGTGGGTTTAGAAGCAGGGCAATCAGGATTTGGAGATATTTATGCTTGGTTTAAAAATATTTTGGCCTGGCCATTGCAAAATATTGTATTAAATACAAAAATTGGCAATGGGTCTATGGATGAAACGGAGGTGGATGCCCTTGAAGAAAAAATATTAGTACAGTTAAATGAAACTGCTAATGCGCTTCCATTAAATTCCAATGATCCTATTGCACTCGATTGGATGAATGGAAGAAGAACCCCCGATGCCAATCAATTATTAAAAGGAGCCATAGAAGGTATTTCTTTGGCCACGAGTGCCCCTATATTATATAAAAGTTTAGTCGAAGCCACTTGTTTTGGGGCCAAGGCCATAGTAGATAGATTTATAGAAGAAGGTATTCCCATTAAAGGAATTATCGGACTTGGTGGTGTGGCCAAAAAATCTCCATTTATTATGCAAATGATGTCAGATGTGATGGACATGCCTATAAAAATTCATAAAAGTGAACAAACCTGTGCCTTGGGAGCTGCTATGTTTGCGGCCACTGCAGCTGGTGTATACGACAAGGTTGAAGATGCTATGAAGGCGATGGGACAGGGATTTGAAATTACTTATCAGCCAAATAAAGAAAGGGTTAATTATTATAAAGAACGCTACTTAAAGTATATTGAATTTGGAAAATTCATAGAACAAAAGACAAATTAAAAAGCCAAAACCATGAGCTCAAAATTTCAGAAAATAAAGGAAGAATGTTACTTGGCCAATTTAGAATTACCAAAATTAGATTTGGTTTTATTCACGTTTGGCAATGTAAGTGTGGTGGACAGAGCCCATCAAGTATTCGCTATTAAACCTAGTGGTGTACCCTATGAAAATTTAGCTGTCGAAGATATGGTGGTCGTTGATTTTGATGGGCAAGTAGTAGAAGGCAAATTAAAGCCCTCTTCGGACACGCATTCTCATGCCGTATTGTACAAACATTGGGCGCATATTGGAAGCATTGTGCATACGCATTCTACCTATGCCACTGCTTGGGCGCAAAGCTTGAGAGACATTCCTGTTTATGGCACAACCCATGCAGATTATACCATTGCCGCAATTCCTTGCGCTGTTCCTATGAAAGATGAAAAAATTAAAGGGGATTATGAAATTGAAACAGGGCATCAAATTATAGATTGTTTTAAAGAAAGAAATTTAGATTATCAAGAAGTAGAAATGATTTTAGTAGGCAACCATGCGCCGTTTACCTGGGGCAAGGATGCAAAAAAAGCAGTGCACAACAGCGCTGTGTTAGAATTCATCGCAAAAGCTGCTTTACTTACTGAACAAATTAATAAGGAAGCAAGCCCTATGAAAAATTCCTTAAAAGAAAAACATTTTCAAAGAAAACATGGCCCGAATAGTTATTACGGTCAATAAAATAAAATGAGTATGATTCCAGATTTAAAAAAATTAGACGTTTGGTTTATTACAGGTAGCCAAGATTTATACGGCGAAGCAACTTTAAAAAAAGTGGCAGAACATTCTAATACCATTGCAGGTTCCTTGACTGCTTCTAAAACCATTCCTGTAAATGTGGTATTTAAGCCGGTGGTAAAATCTAGCGAAGAAGTATTGAAAGCCATGCAAGAAGCCAACAATGATAAAAATTGTATCGGGGTGGTTTGCTGGATGCATACTTTTTCACCTGCCAAAATGTGGATCAATGGCCTTAAAATATTAAGCAAACCACTATTGCATTTTCATACTCAGTTTAACAGAGACATTCCTTGGGAGACCATTGATATGGATTTTATGAATTTAAACCAGAGTGCCCATGGGGATAGAGAGTTTGGATTTATTACTGCAAGAATGAATATTCATAGAAAAGTAGTAGTAGGTCATTGGCAGGATGAAGAATCTTTAGAAAAAATTAATGGCTGGGCTAGAGCCGCAGCAGCTTGGCATGATTGGCAGGGCGCTAAGTTTGTTCGCTTTGGAGACAATATGCGCTATGTGGCAGTTACAGAAGGAGACAAAGTAGAAGCAGAAATTAAATTTGGTTACAGTGTGAATACTTATGGCATTGCCGATTTAGTCGCAGTGGTGGATCAGGTTTCAGAAAAAGAAATTGACGAGTTAGTGGCCATTTATGAAAAAGAATATCAGCTGCAAACCAGCTTATTAAAAAACGGAGCCGCACATGCTTCACTCAGAGCAGCTGCTAAAATTGAATTAGGCATTGAAAAGTTTTTAGTGCAAGGAAATTTCAAAGGATTCACAGATACTTTTGAAGACTTGAATGGCCTTGCACAACTACCAGGTATTGCTGCGCAAAGATTAATGGCCAAGGGTTATGGTTTTGCGGGCGAAGGAGATTGGAAGACCGCAGCTTTAGTGAGAGCCATGAAAGTAATGGGCGCTGGTTTAGAAGGAGGCAATTCATTCATGGAAGATTACACTTATCATTTTCAACCCGATAATAGAATGGTTTTAGGCGCACATATGTTGGAGATATGTCCAAGTATTGCAGAAGGAAAACCAAGTTGCGAAATACATCCATTGGGTATTGGTGGCAAAGCAGATCCAGTAAGATTAGTTTTTAATACCACGCCTGGCGCTGCATTAAATGCCTCTATTGTAGATATGGGTAATCGCTTTAGATTATTGGTGAATGAGGTCATGGCGGTTAAACCTATACAAGCCTTGCCTTTATTGCCTGTTGCAAGAGTATTGTGGAAGCCATACCCTAATATGCATACAGGATGTGCTGCTTGGATTTTAGCAGGTGGTGCTCATCATACTTGTTATAGCCAAAACTTAACTAAGGATCATTTAGAAGATTTTGCAGAAATAGCTGGAATAGAATTTACTTTGATT
Organism: Bacteroidota bacterium; assembly: GCA_947451115.1. GTDB lineage: Bacteria > Bacteroidota > Bacteroidia > Chitinophagales > Chitinophagaceae > Sediminibacterium. Next base: position 37,659 of record CANFXV010000008.1, on the reverse strand, counting down.
GGAAAGAATACCGAATTAAGCTCCTTTAAAAATGAATTAAAATGGAGTGATGTCTATTATAAAATAAGCCACTAGTGGGTAGTGGCTTATTTTATTTTTTGAAGTATCATTTATTTTAAACTTTTTAAATAGGCCAAGCTTAAAGGAATGTTTTCCATTTCGTGATTGCTTTCATCTTCGATAAAGCAATGTACCACTCCATATTTTTTTGCCAACTTAATAATTTCTTTCCAATTGCCCTGACCCGCCCCAACAGGCACATCATTTTCAGCAGGCGTACCGCCAGAGAAATCACCTTTCACTCCTTTTTTTAAATCTTTCAAGTGCATCAACTTGAAACGACCTGGATATTTATTTAACAAAGTCACGGGCATGGTTGCTCCGCCCCCATGCATTACCCATAACACATCCATCTCAAAAGAAACATATTTAGGATTGGTCGATTTAATAATGTAATCCAAAAGTGTTCCATCTTCATAGGGTTGAAATTCAAACCCATGCTCATGGTAACATAAAGTCAACCCATTTGCTCTGAGTATTTTTCCAGCATTGTTAAAAACTTGAACTGCATTTTTAGCATTCTCTAAATTAAAATTACTTTTTTGATGAGGTATCCAAGCACACATCACAAATTTAGTGCCCAAAGCTTTAGCCTTGGCAACTACTGCCATTGGGTCTTTCAATAGTTCATCGTATTCGGCACCCGTAGATGGAATGCTTAAGCCTTTGGCATCACAAAGTATTTTATACGCTGATTCGGTCATTCCCTTAGGGGCATTGCCTTCAATTTCGGTAAAGCCCAAGCTTTTAATTTCATCCAATGTTTTTTCAACCCCCTTTGGGAAATGATCTCTAAAAGTATAGGTTTGAACGCCTATTGGATAAGTAAACAATTTTTGCGCATTCACCCCTACAACAGAAAGTGCAGCAACTATTAAAAATAGTAATGGTTTCATGTAAGAAAATTTTATGGTTAAAGAATTTAATTAATCAGTGCTATTCCATGTATTGCTTAAAAGGCGCAACCAATTCCCATGCATAATTTTTTCACAATCATCGGCAGTATAGCCTCTTTTCATCAGTAAGTTAGGAACAATTTGCAAATCGGCCACAGAATTTATATCATAAGGACATTGCTCTTTACCAAAGGCCCCATCCAAATCGGTACCCATACCAATGTGATTGGTATTGCCCGCTATTTGACAAATATGGTCCATATGGTCAATCATCTTTTCTAAATTACATTGCATACCCAAAGGTGTGGAAAGTCCTCTTTCCCAATCAGGCACCATCATCCAAGCATCTAAAGCAGCACCAATGACTGCATTTTTTTGGATCAATATTTTGATCATCTCATCGCTCAGTTGTCGATTGTGGTTGACCAAGGACCTGCAATTGTGGTGACTGGCCCAAATGGTTCCTTGGTAAATTTCAATGGCCTCCCAAAATGCATCATCACATAAATGGGTGGCATCTAAAATCATATTTAATGCATCCATTTCTTTTAACAAAGCTTTTCCTTGCGCGTTTAATTTACCAGTAGCATTGGTACCATTGGCATAACGTCCAGGTCCATAATGCGCTGGTCCCAATGCGCGCAATCCATAGGTATGAGCAATATGCAAGTAATCTAAATTAACCATAGAATCGGCTCCTTCTAAACTAAGTATATAACCCACTGGTTTATTATGATTAGGCAATTCATTGTTCCATAATAAAAGATGTGCTGCTAAATCTTGGTTGTTTTTGATTTGAACCATTTCGCCTGCTGCTTCCATGGATTTATACCATTCTAATTGCAATTGAGTTTGATTCCAAGCTGCCTGAGGGCTGGCCCAACCTTTGATGCCTGAGCCAGGCGTTTCTACGCGTGCAATTTGTGTGGCAACTACCAAGCCAATATTACCTTGTCTTAATTCAGGCAAAGCCACTGTAGCATTGCCTCTGTCGGGCTTGTCCTTCATCCCTTTTTCCAACGCATTAATTTCGTCAACTTTTTTTTGTAAGTCACGTTTCCATTCCACCGCATTCATGGCTAAATCTAAATGAGCATCTACTATGAACATGAAATAAAATTAAATCGTAATTTTTCTTCTGCGTGCAATAACCTCCCATTGATCCACCACTTCATTCTTTTCTATGACTAAGGCAGTGTCATACAAAGCCACTGTAGGACAAATATGCACAGGCACTCCATACCAAACATCACCCACCTGATATAAAGAACTATCCGCTACTTTCACTACCAAGTGCTCTTCGCTTTGTCCGTTGGGTTCGGCTTGAGGGGCATTTAAAAAATGAACCCTTGGAATTGGATTTTCAGCAGCCACTGCTTTATGACCTAAGTCCGTACAAATTGTATGTGCATCAATAATTGAAATAATTCTGGTCACTACCAAGGCAGCAAATTCAAAAGGCAAATCGGGAAATAAGTTTTTATAGCCCCAATCCCAAAAAACAAAAGTGCCTGGGCTAACTTGTAGGTCCTTTCTTTTTATATGCGAAGAAAAAGAACAAGAACCTGCAACAATCAATGCTAAGTTTTCATTAGAGAAAGCTTCTATTTTTTTTCTCAGCCTGTCTGCATTTTCAAAAGCTTCATCTGCCAAAATATTTCTTTGACCTATATTAGTTTCACGAATATGCCCATCATAACAATGCAAGCCAATGATTTTTATATTGGGTAGCAATGCAACGGCATTAAATAGTTCTATGGCTTTTTCTGTAATAATCCCTGAACGGTTCATACCAATATTTACATCCATGTATACTTGCAAACTCATCCCCTCTGCTGCAAAAAGTTTTGAGATGGATTGAGCTGTTGCAAGATGATCAATGAGACAAGAAAACTTTGTTGAAGGGAAAGTTTTAATAAGTGTAATCAATCGATCCAACTTTGGCCCCATCAATTGATGTGCAATTAAAACATCTGGTATTTTGAGCCGGCCTAGCATTTCTGCTTCGGCAATAGTGGCGCATTTATAGTTTTGGATGCCTTTATCCATCATCAACTGGCAAACCTCGGCAATTTTATTTGTTTTCACATGTGGCCTTAACTGATCCACACGTCCATCCACCATTTTAATCAATGCATTGATGTTTTCTTTGATCCTATCCGAATACAATACCAAGGAGGGAGAATCAATTTGTGCTATATTTTTTATTTCGTACCAATGCATCTTTAAAAAATTAAATGTTTTCGTTCAATTCAAACATGGCCTCAATTTCTACAGGAATATTTCCCGGAAGTGAACCCATGCCTACTGCGCTTCTTACACCCACGCCAAGATCAGGGCCCCAAATGGAGGCAAACAATTCACTGCACCCATTAATGATGTAGGGATGTTTTTCAAAATCATTGGTACAACTGACCATACCCAATACTTTGACTACTCTTTTAATTTTATTTAGTGAGCCTAAATTAGCTTTGATAGTGGCTACTATAGCTAGTCCTACTTGTCTGGCAGCCAACTTACCTTCCTCCATACTTAAACCGGCACCCACTCTTCCAATGATTAAACTACCATTGTCTTGAACTGGACCATGCCCTGAAACAAAACAATGATTGCCATCTACCAATAAAGGCTTGTACACACCCAATGGTTTGGGTGCAGGAGGTAGGCTTAAACCTAATTTTGCAAAATTTTCTTCGGGTGTGCTCATTTTTTTGAATTTTATTAAATGAAATAATTTAAAATAAAAACGCCTATCAATCCTAAAACAGAAACCAGGCTTTCCATGATGCTCCAAGTTTTAATGGTTTGTTTTACCGTCAAATTAAAATATTCTTTAAACATCCAGAAACCTGGATCATTGACATGAGAGAAAAACAAACTGCCAGCGCCTGTAGCGAGTACCATCAAACAAGGATTGACACCACTAATAACAATAAGCGGCGCTACAATACCTGCAGTGGTTAAACCTGCAACAGTAGAAGATCCAATACTCACCCTTAATATGGCAGCGATGCCCCATGCTAATAATAAAGGATGTAAAGATAATTTAGTGAGGGGTTGAATTAATTCTGCACTAATGCCTGTATCCAACAAAACTTGTTTCAATGCACCCGCACCCGCAATGATGAGTAAAATAGTAGACACTTCTTTAACCGAATCTCCAATGGGGCCCATTATTTTTTGAATGCTTTTGCCCTGTCTGATACCCAAGGTATACAAGGAAACCAATAATGAAATAAGCATGGCTACAGAAGGATCTCCAATCATATGGATAAAACTAGTCCAACTATTTTTTTGAACATTGGATGAATTCACAATGGTATCTAATCCAATTAACAAGACGGGCAAGAAGGCGGCCATTAAACTCGGAAACATGCCAGGTAAATTTTCTTCCGCTATTTCATTGGTAGAAAAAATAGCAATAGGTTTTTGTGTGTATTTTTTAAGTGTCACAGAAAAAAGAGGACCTGCTATAATAATAGTGGGAATGGCAATGAGGATGCCATAAAACAAGGTCATGCCCATATTGGCATTGAACTGTTGAGCCAATGCTACTGGTGATGGATGTGGAGGTAGAAAACCATGGGTGACGGATAAAGCTGCCAAAGTAGGTAGGCCTAAATAAACGGCTGGTAATTTATATCGAGCAGCTACTGTAATAATTAATGGAACCAATAAAACAAAACCAACGCCATAAAACAAAGGAATACCCACAATAAAAGCAGTGAGTACCAAGGCCCATTGAATGTACTTAGTGCCAAATAAATGAATTAAGCCCCCTGCAATTTTGTTGGCTGCACCACTATCTGCCACCAATTTTCCTAACATGGCCCCCAAACAAAGAATAATCATAAGTGAACCTACCACATCGCCCATCCCTTTTTGGATCGCGCTCATTAATGGGGTAACTCCCATGCCTCTTATTAAGCCTGTACCTATACAAACAATCAAAAATGAAATGAATGGATGCAGCTTAACCACAGTGATTAGCAGCACTAATGATAAAACAGCAAGCAAAAGTAAAACAAGGGTCATAATTCAGGTATGGCTACTTCTAAAGATAAAAAAGAAAACTTATATTTATCTCAAGAAATGTTCATTAAAATGAAGAATGTATATGTAGTTATTCTAGTCATCTTATATGCCTGTTCTAAATCAAAGGACATGCCTCAGGAAACAGTGCCTGCAACTATTCCACCAGCTACTACCCCCATCAATACAACAGCACCAACCACTTATGATTATAAAAATTTAAAAAATCCATCCTGCGAAACTCAAAATACACCTATAAATGAGGATATTTTAAACATCGTTGTAAATGCTAAAAATTCACTTGGACAATCCGCCTCTGAAATAATCAATAAAGGTATTTCAGCATCTGCCACTTCTTATTTAGATTTTAATGGAGATGGTTTAGAAGATTTTTATGTGCATCCTGTCACTAATCTATCTTTTCAAGGAAAAGAAAAAGTGGCCGGGCAAGTTTACTTAAATGTAAATGGAAAATATGTTTATGATGAAAATACTATAGACACTGCTCAAATCCCAAAAATGTATTTAGCCAGGAAATCCATTGTTGGCGATTTTAATAATGATGCTAGACCTGATCTATTTTTAGCCGGCTTTGGTATGGATCAAAGTCCTTTTCTAGGGGAAGCTAATGCGCTTATATTATCGATACCAAGTGGAAAATACAAAAAAGTAGAATTCAATAATAACATTGGCGTTTTTCACAGTGTTTGTTCAGGCGACATTGATAAAGATGGCGATTTAGATATTTTTGCATTGGCAGACGATAAATCATACTTTTTAATCAATGATGGGAAAGGAAATTTTACTATAACAACCAACATTATAAATTTAGCTAGTCTTGGCTCTTTATTTACAAGTGAGCTTTATGATATTAATAAAGATGGATATATGGATTTAATACTTGGTGGTCATGAGTTTAGTGTTAAAGATACCAGTTTTAAAATAGCTACCGAGTATGAAGGAGCCACGAGAATATATTGGGGCAATAGCAATTATAAATATAATGAAGAAAATGTAAGCTATCTTCCGGTAAATAGCTATTTTGGCGTTGTCTTGGATTTTGATTTTGCAGATTTAGACGGAGACGGAAAATTAGAAATCGCAATTAACAGAACTGGCGGAAGGCTAGTTAACAAAGTACTTACTGATTTTTATAAAAATTGGGCAATTCAGATTTTAAAATTTGATGGCACAAAGTGGCTAGATAAAACTGGCGCATTCATAGAAGCAGGCATGGATTTAACTGTTTCAAAAGGGCCCACTTGGATGAAGTTTTACAATAAAAATGATCGGCTTTATTACGAAAGTTTAAATATAAATGGCGATCCACTATTACAATGGGTATGGGAAAACAATAAACTTAAAAGGCTGAAATAATAAACTATGGAACCAACAACTACCCTTTCAAGAAATATTACTGTAGCAGGTTTAGTGGCTACAGGCATCTCCTCTATGATTGGGGCATCTATTTATATTGTTCCTTTCATGTTGCAAAAAAATGTACCTGGTATTGGGCCTTATTTGCTGCCCGCATTTTTTGTTGCCTCTATTCCGGCATTATTTGCGGCACTTACCTATGCTATCTTAGCCAGTGCCATGCCTAGGGCTGGCGGAAGTTATGTCTATGCAAGTAGGTCCATCCATCCTTACTGGGGATTTGTTGCCAGCTTTGCACAGTGGTTTGGCTTATCCATTGTGATAGGCGTAGTAGCTTATATGGTGGTGCCATTCTTTAGAGATGTTTGCGCTGCCATGAATTGGATAAATCTTGTTCATTTTTTTGAAAACAGCGCTACCAAATTATGCTTACCCTTAGGATTGTTATGGTTGTTTATTGGCATCAATATTTTTGGAATCAAAACCTATCAATTGACCATTATTGGACTGGTCATCATTACTTTTATTTTGGCCAGCATTGTCATCGTGGCTGGATTAGTTTACAGCGAAGAAGATTTTATTCAAGGCGTATTGAATAAAGATGGAATAGTGATTACCCATCTGCAAGGAAAGTTCAACTGGCAACAATTTATTTCTGCCAGCGGCATTCTATTTGCAAGCTTTATTGGCTTTGATTCAATTGCCCAAGCAGGTGGTGAAGCAAAAAATCCAAGTAAATCATTGCCCAGAGCCATTATCATCACTATTGTAAGCGTAAGTTTATTTTATTTGTTATTTACTTTCAGTGTATATAAAATTGCGCCCTGGAATTTTGTACAAGACTTAGCCAATAAAAAAGATATTTCAGCCACCACCTTATTGAATTATGTATTGCCTCCTTTTTGGTCGATATTGATCATGTTGGGCGCCTGTATTGCCTTATTAAAAGATTTGCCTTCAATGATCTTGTCGGTATCTAGACTACTATTTGCCTGGTCCAAGGATCAATTATTTCCTTCATTTTTAAGCAATATACACCCTAGCTATAAAACTCCATATTGGGCCATCTTCTTTAGCGGTGTAGTTTCTAGCCTTGGTATACTAGGAAGCCATTTTGCTAGTGATATATTTTTAGGTATCGACATTATGGTCATTGCCATGTTGGTTAATTTTATATTGATTTGTATGGCTGTACTATTGATCCATCGAAATAATTCTTTATTGGCAAGTCAAATTACCGTTATCAAAAATAAAATGGTGCAAAAGCTAATTGCTATTTTGGGTTTAATTAGCCTTAGTGCTTTGCTCCTTATTAATGTGGTCAATGATTTAAGCGCTTCCAAGTCTGCTTGGTATTTTCATGCCACTTATGTATTTGCAGTGGTAATGATTTTAGCAACTGCTATTTTTGCCATCTATTGGAATCAATTAAAAAAATCAGGTCGCTTTGATGCGCAATATTTTAAAAATTTACCTTCTGAATAAATAGAACAATGAATACTACGACAAAACTAAGCGACTCTTTAAGCATTTCTAAAGTACTCATAGGCTTATGGCAGGTGGCAGACTTGGAAAGAAACAACCAAAAATTAGACCCAATAAAGTCCGCCAAGGCCTTGCATGCTTATTATGAGCAAGGGTTTACAAGTTTTGATATGGCCGACCATTATGGATCTGCAGAAGAAATTTCAGGAGTGTTTAAAAAAACCTACGGACTTAAGGACATTCAACTATTAACCAAATGGGTGCCAAGTCCAGGAGCTATTCATCCTGCACAAATTCAAGAGGCCGTAAAATCTTCCTTAAAAAAATTACAAGTAGAGCAAATTCAGTTACTACAATTTCATGCATGGAATTATGCAGACCCAAGTTGGTTGGATTGTTTGTTTGGCTTACAAAAATTAAAAGAAGAAGGATTGATCGCCAATATTGGACTAACCAATTTTGATGAAGCACATTTAAATATGGTAATTCAATCAGGCATCCCTGTAGTCAGTAATCAAATATGTTATTCCTTGCTAGATCAACGTGCTGCTGGTAAAATGAGCGCAACTTGTTTAGCACATAATATAAAAATATTGGCCTTCGGTACCGTGGCCGGCGGATTTTTTAGCGAAAAATGGCTTCGTCAACCTGCACCAGCCATGACTGAGTCCTTGACCTGGTCGCAGATGAAATACAAAAGATACATTGATGCAGCAGGTGGCTGGGATTGGTACCAAACATTATTAGAAACATTAGATCAAATTGCAAAAAAACACCAAGTAACCATCGCTACCATTGCCAGTGCTTACATTAAAGATTTACCAGCAGTGGGCGGCGTGATTGTGGGTGCAAGATTGGGTGTTTCAGCGCATATGGATGAAAATAAAAAAATACTTACACTAACCCTTTTAGAAACCGAACGCGAGGCCATCAAAAAAATATTAGCGCAAGGAAATAGTATTCCAGGGGATTGTGGAGATGAATACCGTAAGCCACCCTATTTAACTGCAAGTGGCGATTTAAGTCATCATGTTAAAGAAATTGCTTCCCCTTATCCTACCATCAAAGATGCCTCTGGAAAAACTAAGGCATTGTCAGGCACTAGCTGGGAAACCATGGCTGGCTATAGTCGTGCCGTGCGCAAAGGCAATCGAATTTTAGTTTCTGGCACTACCGCCACACATGGTGCAAGTTTGATTGGAGGAAATGATCCTGCCGCACAAGCCCATTTTATTTTTGATAAAATCGAAGGTGCCATTCAATCCTTGGGCGGCCAATTAGAAGATGTAGTGCGTACTAGGGTATTTGTCAAAGACATTACTCAATGGGAAGCTATTGCCAGAGCGCATGGACAACGTTTTGCTAACATTCAACCAGTGAACACCATGGTTCAAGCCAATTTAATAGGCGATGAATACTTGGTTGAAATTGAAGCAGAAGCCATCGTAGCATAAATTATTGATACGCATTGATGGTTTGAATGGAGCCATCTTTATTGTATTTTAATTCAGTCATTTTAATATTTCTCAAATGTGTTTTACCAGACAATTCTGTGTCATGGTAAAAAAGATACCATTTAGATTTATATTGGATAATGGAATGATGGCTAGTCCATCCTTGCACTGGTTTTAAGAAAATACCTTGGTAAGTAAAAGGCCCATAGACATTATCCCCAATGGCATAGCATAAATTATGGGTATCCCCTGTAGAATAAGTAAAATAATATTTGCCCTTATATTTATGCATCCAAGCAGCTTCGAAAAATCTTTTGTCATTGTTTTGTTCTAAAAAAAGATTTCCGTTCTTATCCAATATTTTGATTGCTCTTGGCGCTTCTGCAAAACTTTTCATATCTGCACTTAACTTAGCCACTCTTGGTAAAATGGCTTCTTCATTAGCCGTCTTAAGTTTGGAATCGGCCTGATAAATATTATTATCCCATCTTTGAAGCTGGCCACCCCAAATGCCTCCAAAATACATATAATACTCATTGTTGTCATCTTTAAACACAGCAGGGTCAATGCTATAACTACTTTTGATCTCGGCAGGTTCGGCTTTAAATGGACCCTCGGGACGTTTGCTGGTAGCCACACCTATTTTAAAAATATCTGCTTTGTCTTTGATGGGGAAATACAAATAATAGACGCCGTTTTTAAACGCCACATCGGGCGCCCACAATTGGCGACCCGCCCAAGGAATGTCTTTTTTATCAATGGCTACGCCATGGTCAATCACTTTAGCCCCAATGGAATCCATGGAAAAAACATGATAATCACGCATGTCAAAATGATCGCCATTGTCATTCTCAGGAATGCCTGCATCAATATCATGTGAAGGATAAATGTAAATTTTATTGTTAAATACATGGGCAGAAGGATCTGCGGTATACATGTGGCTCACTAATGGTTTTGAAATAGGTTTTAAATTAGTCTGTCCTATTCCAACACTAAAAAACAAAGCACCAATAAAACTTAAAATAAAATTTTTCATAGACAATGCATTATTAATTGCCTTATGAAGATAAGAAAAACTAATTATAATTTAACCGTACTCATACCACCATCAATGTGCAAAATTTGACCTGTCACCCAACTAGATTTATCGGTCAATAAAAATTCTACTGCATTAGCGATGTCTAGTGAACTGCCTACCCTTTTAAGTGGATGCCTTTGTGCATTGGCTTCTATTTTTTGATCTGTATTTAGTAAAGCAGCAGCCAAAGGTGTATTGGTTAAAGATGGCGCTATACAATTCACCCTAATGCTAGGCGCCAACTCTGCTGACAATGCCTTGGTCAAACCCTCAATGGCCCCTTTAGAACTAGCTACCATAGAATGAAAATTAAGTCCTAATTGTACTGCTACTGTTGAAAATAAAACAATGGAGGCGTTGTTGCTTGCTTTTAAATGAGGCAAGGCCGCTTGAATTGTTTTAATGGCACCTACTACTTGTAATTGATAATCTTTGGTAAAATCTTCAGGCGCTATTCGAGCAAACGGCCTCAAGCTAATGGATCCTGGGCAATACACCAAACCATCAAGCACAGGGGGTAAAAAATTTAATTGGATATTATCCTCTAAGGCATTCAATGGATGGTATTGAATACTAGCATCGCTTAAAGGATGTGTATGATAAGTTGCATATACAGTATGACCTGCTGCAGTTAATTGCTTGGCTACTTGTTCCCCTATACCGGAAGAGGCTCCAATGATTAAATAAGTTGACATAGTATAAATAGATGATTACTCTTTCCACTCTATAGGAATAGATATTTCGTTTTTACGACCAATGAATTCAAAAGGTGCATTGTAGCCTAAGAAATTAAAGCCACCAATTATTTTTATGTTTTTCTTGTTCAATAAATCAACCAATTGTTTGGTGTACTTATTTATTTTTTCGTCATTGGCATAACCGCCAAAAGAAATAACAGCAGCATACATTTCTTTGGACTGCATGATTTGAACACCGGCATCTTTAGGTTTGGGTAAACTAGATGCGTCATACTTTTCAGGCATCACAAAACTCATGGACGAACCCTGTTCACTCATTTCCATTCTTACAGGGGCTGTCATGGCAATACTTTTATTTTGTTCATTGCCTCCAAAAATATAGCCTGCTAGTTTTCTAAAACCTCCACTGGCTAATTGCTTGTAGTTGGTGCTAGAGGAATGAATGGTGGCAAATGTAGAAGATGGATAAAAGCGTATTTCAAACCCTTCTTCCAATTTTACCAGTCGGTATTTTTGGGTCTCTATTTTAGATGCTGAAACAGCTCTAAAAGATTGAAAAACAACAAAAACAAGGCCGATGGCCAGTAAAAAATATACTATTTTCATATCTATTATAACATAGAAATAGCCAAAAGGTTTTAAGCTAAAGGGCTATTTTTGAGGCTAACAGCCTTTAATTGAAGGGTAATTAAATAAATGAGTCCATGCTATTGTTTGAAACAGATAGATGTATTGTAAGAAAAATAACAGCCGCAGACGAGGAAGGGTTTTTTAAGATCAATGGGAACCCTGAAGTCATGAAGCATATAAGACCTGCCAAAAGCAAGGAAGAATGCGCCATTTTCTTAGACCAAAACATTCAATTGTATAGGCAAGATTCCGTCATAGGAAGGTACCTTGTCATAGAAAAATCCACGACGCATGTAATTGGTATGTTTTCTTATTTATTGCTTTCAGACGAGCTTAATTACCATATAGGCTTTGCCCTGCTTCCTCCCTTTTGGGGCAAAGGATATGCGCTGGAATTCGTAAAATTTGGGGTGCCCTATTTTTTCTCTCATCAGCCCTGCAATGAATTGTATGCCATCACCAATAAAGAAAATATCGCATCTCAAAAGGTTTTATTAAATAGCGGGTTTAAGGCTACCCAAAATTTTCTACTAAACGAGCAAGCACTTGATTTGTATGTGATTAGGAAATAATTGAAATTTTCAGCATATTTATTTAAATTAGAGTTCACAAAAAAATAAATATGAAAAAAACATTCATCGTTTTGATGGCAGGTTTACTTTACTTAACCGCCTGCAATAATGAATCTAAAGGTATTGAAGCAACAACTTCTAGTTCAACATTAGATTCAACCAATGCCATTGCTGCTATTGAAAAAGCGGATGTTGCCTGGGATAGTGTATCAGCATTAAATTCAGTGGATGGTTGGCTAAGTTTTTACACTGATGATGCCATTATGATGCCTCCTGGTGAAAAAGTATGTTTAGACAAGGCTTCAAGAGCAGCATCTATCAAAAATATGTTTGCCACACCTGGTGCTAATATGAGGTTTGAAGCAACTAAAACAGAGGTTTCCAAATCTGCGGATATGGGCTACAGTACTGGCGTTTATCATTTTAAATTTAAAGATGCTGCTGGAAAAGATGCCCAAGAAACAGGCAAATTTGATGAAACTTGGAAAAAACAAGCCGATGGTAGTTGGAAGTGCATTGTGGATATTTGGAATGCAGATCCTGCAAAATAAAAATTATATATTAATTTCTTAAGGGATAGCAAGATGTTAAAATTGCTGTCCCTTTTTTTATTCTATGTATTTTACCACCCTAGCCAATTTGCCATTTGCATTCATACCTTCCAACACCACTTGTAATTTTTTACTCAGGTCATTATTGTAAAATTCTAATCTTATCCTAGGATTTTTTTTGTTAGTCAACACATAAGGGTTCCAATACAAGGTAGTACGCGTATCTTCCTCAAAATTTTCTGCAGGCTTTTCATAGTTGGGACTATAAAATTCTTTAAACACAGAATAGCCTCCTAATACTACATATTCCATCCCCTTGCTATTGATATTCACGTCATTGTTGCTCTTACCTTTTTTGGTGTAAACAGCTACTGCACCTCCACTTCCCCCACCAATCGATCCAAAGAAAGGAGGTCGCATGGCTTTAATGTAGGCTATATCATTAATAGGTAAACTTTGTATGGATTCAATCTGGGTGTTCATTTCATTTAAGAAAAAATCAGTTTTTGAGCCTCTCCAAGAAGCAGAAGCCTGCATTCCAGAAACAGAAATACTTAATCCAGGCACTTTTGCTTGCAAATAAGAAAGTACATCTATAGAACCCACAGCACTTGGATCAGTGGATAAATCAAAGGCAAAGCCATCTCCACCAGCAAAAATGCCTCTTGCATATTTTTCATCCAGCATTTGAATAGGCGTCTTTACTTTAGCCTTCACCACTACTTCTTTCAAAGTCAAAGAGGCCATTAGTTTTTTTTGCTTTTCTTGTTCTAGTAAAATCAAATTTAATTTAGCTTTAGCCATACTATCATTCCAATTGCGTTTAAAATCTTGGCCATCTACTAGTATGCTTTTAAATTCTTGTTTATACAAGCCATTTTCAAAATGCACCACCGATGGGCTATTTTGTCCCCCTTTTCCATTGATGGCATAAAAAATTCTGGCAGTATCAAAATAAGAAACCGTTTTATCTTCAAAACTACCGTCTTTAGCCACAGGAAGAAACAACATTCTTTTACTACTGTCTTTACCGCTGATGATTAAATTTAAAAGTAGGTCATTAGGTAATTTTGTAGAAGAACTACTGTACACTCTACCTGTAAGTTTCATCGTTTCTGTTTCTGCAGGATAAATTTGCGTAGGTAGAATGGCAGCTTTTATTTTATCCCAATTGAATTTTCTCCAGCCGTTGGTGAGCATCACCAAATCCAAATGCGCCGCCACACTATCTGCATCGCTAGAGAAATAATAAGCTGGATGGTATACCTTACCTCTTATATCGTTACTTAATAAGAAATCGGAGTAGATGCTTTGCTGCTCTGGTAAAACGATAGACGCATCCGTAACAGAGATAGACATATTGCTAGCTGCTGTATCTTTTACATAAATTTCAATAATATTTTTAGTTCTTTTATGTACACTAGACAAATCCAAGTTCATCATTGCATTGTATTCATGCAAGCGATTATTTACCAGCACAATTCTTTCAGCAATGGGCATCCAATCTTCGGTAAACAAGGAAAATTGTACCACTCCTGTGGGTAATTCCTCAATAGGCAAGCCTGCTTTCTGTATTAATTTATCTTCTCCTTTAAAATCTACTTTATATAATAAACGTTGGTTCTGATGAACTAGTAACCTGGTGTGTTTGAAATTCTGAGGGGCCGCTGAGCTACGTTCTACCTGCACATAGGCTTTCTCGTAGTCCATACTAACATTTAGAACAACCCCTTCTTTATTAGCAGGCATTACTAGCGTAGTTCCTTTTTGCGCATTTTCATCTGTCCAATTCAACTGATATTTCTCTCCAGCGATTGGCTTTAATTGAAAAATTCCCATGCCATCATGCGCCACTTTTAAAGTATCTAAAACTTTATTTTTGTCATTGACTAAGAACCCTTTAATATAAACTGGAATACCACTACCATTAGTGGCTTTAAAAGCTATTTTGCTAATAAGTCCATTCACTAAAACACCGCCTTCAGGAAAAACCTCTACCTTGGTTTTGGTTACAGGTGCTGTTTTTGTTTTATTTACTGAACCATCGTTGATGGCAATATTTTTTTCATAAAGAAATACACTGTCGTCATTAAGCATCCATCTTGTAAATGCTTTTACCCTAATAAAGTCTCCTTTGTAATTCGCAGGCAGTTCAAAACTTCCTTTGGAAGAAGATTGAAATAAAGGAGTCACTGTTTGTTTGATGTAATTGCCATTGTTGTCATACCAAACTACATACACATTCTTACTCAAATTGGTCCATTCCAATCCATTCAAAACATAGAGTTTATAAAAAATAGTCTCGCCCACATTGTATAGGGTTCTGTCAAAGTGAATATGTATTTTTTCATGAGGATATTGCTCCTCATAAATACTTAAAACAGAATCAATGACTTGCGCTTGCGCTTTCACTGTTATAAAAGATATGCCCAAGATTGCAATAAGACTTACTATAAATTTCTTCATCATCACTTAATTTAGACCAGCAGAGGCAAATGCTCCGCATTGGGACACCAATTTACGCAATGTTTAATTAAATCTAAATTATAAGTATTAAAATTCGAGCTGGCTATTCTTTCAACTTAAAATTAGCCATTTGACCCCACTGAAAACCATTGTTTTGATTGGGTGCATTCCACAAGACCTCTTTTACATTTAAATCCCCATTTTTTGTATTAATAGAGATGAGCTCAAAAGCTAATTTTGTTTCCTCTTTGGCTGAGGATCTGCCCTTCATAGGGCTATCTGTTCTAATACATGTTAGATTGATATTATTTTTTGGGCCATGATACTGGTAATACTCCGTCCAATTTTCATGACCATGGAAATAGACTTTAATATTGGGATGTTGTTGGATAAAATCCACAAAGCCATTTTGTTCAATGGTCGTTTCCCCTTTCACGTCTTTCCCATCTTTATACCTTTCGGGTACTAAATTTTCAAACTTGTCGTCTTCATTGATGTCGTGTAAACCATTGGGATTTTCAAAAAATCTTGGCTCTACATCAGGTATGGAATGTGCAAATAAGAAAACAGGAGTTGACAATGGAATAATTTTCAAATCTTTTTCCATCCAAACCCTTTCTGCAGAATCTGGATACAAACTTAAAAAAATAAAATGTACCCCTTTGATATCTTTAGAATAATGAATACGAATTAAACTGCTATCAAAACTAGTCGCTTGATTTTTTGGAAACATTAAATTATAAATTCCCAACATGGATGCAGGATCCTTTTTTGGTTCCATAGCTCTATGAAAACCAATGGCATTGCTCATGTCATGATTACCTGGAACTACCAATAAGTCTGATTTTGTTCCATCTGCTTTTTTCAAGTGATTACTATTGATAAAAACTTCTTTAAACTGATCCCAAGATGCAGTGGCCGATTGAATTCCTTTTTCCATTCTGTTGGCAATGTCTCCAGTGATCACTAAAGCATCAATTCCGTTGACAATTGAATGATTGTCAGATATCTGATTCATTACCTGCATCATGGCCATATCTACATCCTTGGCAGGCACATTTTGACTTCCTCTAAAATGATCTTTAGTTAAACCAAAATGAACATCTGAGGTAAATAGAAAATTAATAACACTGTCTTTAATTTGTGCACTTGCTATTGTACTTGTTAATGATAACAACAAAATCAATCCACTAAAAGAAATGTATTTATTAAATTTCATTATCTATTTTTTTTAATCATTTTAGGCTTATACCACATATAAGTGCCAGTAATTGTAAGCAATAACAAGGAAAGACCCATTATGATAGAATATACTTTTTTGGATAGACTTGATTTATTAGTTACCAAACTATCTAAAATTGCTCCATCATGTATGTCTTGAATAATGCCTCCAAATTTCTTTTCAATTAATATAGGTGCCCCAGAGGCTCCATTTAACTGAATGCTATAGGCATCTTTATAGTAAAACAAAATGGTTCCTTTTGAAATTTTGATCTCTACCTTTTCAGATTTCTTAAAATTAGTACTAGCTTTTTCATTAAGGGTATTGGTGGCAATTTTTTCGAGACTATCTAAAGGCAAGATATTTGCAAATTTACTTTCGGCTGCTACCTCCTTATTTTCAAAAATAGTTTTAGTAAAAGCCGATTTAAATGCCAATAAACAGCCAGTAAATCCAATTAAAAAGAAAAATGCAAAAAGCACAGATGCAAATTTCTTATGTAAATTTCTAAATTTTTGTAAAAGAGACATTGTTATATATTTAAAAAAGTGCCCTAAAATATAATTTTAAGGCACTTAGTATAATAATCTTATTTATTAAATTCTAGTGTTGATTACCTCTACCATTGCTTTGATAACAACCAATATCTTTACCTGGACCTGTAATTTCAGTAGCCCCTAATCTTAAATCTTGAATTACATCTGCTCTAGGTGCAAATCCTGTAAAACCAGCCCCAATACATGGAGAGTTTGGTTTTAACGCAAAATTGTAATTACCTACCACTGCAATGTCTCTTAATTTTAAACCAGCAGGTAAAGGCACAGGTGCATTAATAAATTGTGGGTTATTAATGCCTACTACTGAAGCCGGTGCAGTATAAACAGCACCCACTGTCCAACCTACTGGTAAATAAGTAGATGGTTTTGGAATATCTGTTTCCATGGGTTTACTAATTGCAGTACTTACCGATAATGAAGGGATAAATTGACTAGCTACGGAAATAGAATCGGCATAATAAAAATTATAGCCATATCTTAAATTAGCAGTATCTGCAATTGGATTGTTAACTACACGTAATCCAAATTTACAGTTTACAATCAAATTATTATAAGCCATTCCACCAGCACCCTCTTCAAAATTAATTGAACCACCTCGACCTGCGGCTGATCTTCTATATCCACAGTTAATCATGGTATTGTTATAAATACGCACATTAGAACCCGGCTTACCCACTGCAACGTTAATATTAGAAACTTTTGGACCATTGGTTGCCATACCAATACATAAATTATAGGCAAAATCACCAATGGTTCCTGCTTTAGAGTTCATCGCCTCGCCACCTGTATAACCACATTTTTCAAAAGTATTTCTCATTACATGAATCTTGCCTCCATTAATTCTAAATGGATCATCGGTACTTCCGTAAATCCAAGAATCTTCTAAAATAAAGCTTCCATCAGGATTCGCAAAATAGACTGAATAAGGGCTTGAGCTACCTGTAAAGCTTTTCATAGCAGAACTAATAGCTGCTCCACCAAAATCAACATGGGTCCATTTTAAAACAATTAATGGGCATGTAGTAGCGCCAATAACACCTGTCCATTTGCCTTTTAAAGCTGGATCATTATCTGGGTTAGAGCCCAATTCATCTGTTCTTGTTACACCTGGATAAGTTAATGTAATAGGCGCTTCTTTTGTACCAAGAGAAAGTAATGTTCCTTTCACACCCAAACCAACTGGAACACCAGCAGTTCCTGTAAAATTAACCGTAACCCCTGGTTCAATAACTAGCACATCACCTGCATTGACATAAATATCTCCACTAACAGTATAGGTTTTGCCAGCCAACATTGTTCCTTTAATTGCACCAGTCAATGGAGTAGATTCACTAATTGGGGAAGCAGGAATAATCACTGCTTGCCATAAATTTTTTGTTTCTTCAGTTTTGGTACAAGAAAATAATCCTGTAATCAAAATCACTGCTAAATATGTAAACTTTTGTTTCATTGTAAATTGTTGTAAATTATATATTAAAGTTTATAACGGATTCCAAATAAATAAGTAGTTCTATAATAATCCTTTTGGATAATTATTTTATTTGCAGGATCTGTTTGTAAAGCCAATACTCTTGAGCCACTAGCTTCCATGTAAGAATTATAAGATTGATGCAATGAAAGTTCTAAAGGCGCATCAGTCAAATTGTTGATTTTTCCATAAAAAGAAAAGTGTCTGCCAAATTTTTTCTCAAAGGAAAGGTCTAATTGAGTGGTGGGTGATTGCCAGTAATTTAAACCAGCATAAGGACTAACAAAGCTAATTCGCTCACCTGTATAAACACCTGCCACTTGAACATCCAACCCAATTTTAGGATTTTTATAAATCAAAGATAAATTACCAATATTGTCTGATTGCCCTTGTAAGGGTCTGGTTTCAGAAACTCTTTTTGAAACTATTTGGCCCGTAGTGTTTCTGTAGGAGAAAATTAAACTGTCATTGGTAATACTAGATTTTGTATAAGTATAGTTAGCAGAAATTCCAAATGAACCAAAGAACTTAGTGGCCACTAATTCAAGACCATAGTTGGTTGCTTTACCGATATTTACTGGCTGCAAGTACAAACTATTGATGTTCTGAGGTTTTACAGCAGAAATTTCAATTGGATTTTGAATGTCTTTATAAAATCCACCAAACAACAATTGATCAGACCCTTTGCTATAGAATTCATAACGCAAATCTAAGTTGTCAGCAACTGTATGTTTCAAATGGACAGGATCTCCTACTTCTTTAAAAAATTCTCCATCTGCGCCATCAGGAATTAATTCAGCAAAACCAGGTCTAGCGATAGCTCTATAATAAGCAAAACGTAAATTTTGATTTGGAGTTAAGGCAAACTTCATTTGAGCACTAGGTAACATATCTGTGTATTGAATTGTACCAGATTTCGCTTGCACATCATTGGTCAATAAAGTCTCATAATGTTGATTGGTATTTTCCGCTCTAACACCACCTAATAATTCTAAACGATTAGATAAATTCCATTTTCCTTGTAAATAACCAGCAGTAACTTTTTCTTCAAATGTATAATTATTGCCATTCAATGAAGGAGTACCATCTCCAGTATTAAACTGGAATTGAGCGTTATTAATATTTGTGTAAACAGAACCTAGGTATGGTTTAAGTGAATAAGCAATATAGTAGTTATCTCTATTTTTATCTCTATATAAACCACCCACTTTTAACTCAATATCACGATTCAATAAAGTAGTGTTTTTTGTATAATTCAAATAGGCCGATAGATCTTTATCTGTATTGCTAGTCCAAATTCTTGACATGGACTGTAATTTATCTGCTGTTAAGCTAGTAGCAACAATTGCATATTGATGTGTAAAAGAGGTTTGATCTGGTGTTTTACTTTTAGCCATAGAATAAGCTAAAGACCAATCTAACTTATCTGAGTTGGAAAGCTTATGTTCGCCTTGTAATGTAGTATTGTTGATGGATTGAAAAGTCCACTGACTTCTTTGTGAGTTATCAACTACCGAGTTTAAAGCTACCGTATCCCAGATGAACCTTGTTTGATAATCATCTAAATGGACATAAGTATTAAACAAAGAAATTTTATTATTCTTATTTAAACGATAATCCAACTTAGCATTAATTCCTTTTCTTTCACTTTGAACCGAATATTTTCTTAATTGCAAGTCAGAAAATAAAGGAATATTATTTAAACCTGGTTGAGAATTGGGTAAGAAGAAGTTGGAAGTAGTCCCTCTGTATATATTTTGATAGCTTCCAGAAATGATAAATCCAAACTTATTGTCTTTTCCAAATCTGTTACCAACAGTCAAACCAAAAGTAGAGTTAACTGGATTAGAGATATTCGTATAATTTAAGTGCGCTACAGGCAAATCATTTAAATTAGCTACATAGCCTGCACCAAATCTTTGTGCAGGAGAAGAATGCAGCATGGTTGAATTATCAAACTTACTATAGGTTTGATCAGGGAAAGAAGTATTAAATCCACCTGCCACATTACCTTGTATAATTAAATGGTCTGGCGCATCTTTCATCACTAAATTAATAGTTCCTCCTATAGCATCTCCCTCTAAACTAGGGGTTAAGCTTTTACCTACTTCCAATCTTTCTAATAATTCAGAAGGAAATAAATCTAGCGGAATAAAACGATTTTTATTGTCTGGACTAGGAATTTTAATACCATTCACTAAAGTATTGATATACCTTTTTTCCATCCCTCTAATGATCGGATAACGCGCTTCACCAGATCCACTTTTTTCAATAGTCACCCCACTTACTCTTTGCAAAGCATTGGCTACTGTAATATCTGGCAATAATTGTATATTTTTTGCAGACAATACGTTGATAATCGGATCCGCTACTTTTTCTAATCTTCTAACTCCATTGTCAGATTCTTTACTATTAGAACTCACGGTTACAGAACTCAAATTGACACTTGTAGATTGTAAATTAATATCTATAGTCTTGGTTTCTGTTGCATTGGCTAATTGAACGTCTTTAGACGCTGTCAGATAACCAGTATAGGAAACTGTTATAGTATATTTTCCAGCACCCACGTTTTTGAACTGATAGGTTCCATCCAATTTTACATAGGTAGATTGTTTGTTCAATGTTACGGTTGCTCCAACCAATGGTTCACCGGAATTAGCATCAAGAACACGCCCTTTTACTCCTTCTGCAAAAACACTAACAGTTATAGAGAATAAGAAAATGGAGAGAATAATGCATTTTTGCACTACTTGTTTTGCACTCATAAAAACTAGTTTAATTTGAAACGCAAATCTATCAGTAATGCTTACTTGAATATTTTATATGGTATTAACATTGAGTTACTTAATTATTAACTGAATGTTACCGATTGATTGATGATATATTTATATATTAATTTTATTCCAACTTAAAGACAACTTAAGTATAACTTCAAAACATTGATTTTCAACATGCCTAAATATTTATTGGTTATCAATAATCAGTATATTAAATTCTTAAACCAAAGTTTCGACATTTAGGCAAATTAATCTAACGTTGATAAAGTATTGGGTTTAAAGGAGAGTCCACAGTTTGACCGATGATTGCACCTGGGCACCAAGATGCCCAATCATTTTGTTGATTTTTGTTTTCTGGGGCTTTTAATTTCATGTCCTTATCCATATAAATAACAGTCATAACTTTGCGCATTTGATTGGTCTTGTTGGGACCAGCTCTATGGTACAACCAACCCTTATGGAAACTAACTTCACCTAAATCGAAAGGCTCTACCACATGAACAAATCCTTTATTTTTTAAAGCTGTTTCTAAAAACTGTTGGCTTTCATCACTAATTTCCTTGTCCCGGCCATCTTTTAATTGGTCACTGCCTGCACTGAATTCTAATGGGCCCCATTCTAGTGGTGTATTTTGTAATGGAATCCATGCCGTAACTGTTTTATCCGAAGCCAAGGGCCAGTAATATTGATCGGCATGCCAGGGCGTATGCCCCCCATTGGGCTCTTTGTATAAGGCTTGGTCATGGTATAATCTTACGCCAGTCACTTCCATTAATTCAGTGGCAATTTTGGCTAACTTTTTTCCAAATACAATTTCTTTTACCAGCTCAGAATTTTTCCAAATATTCATAATTTGTAAAAATGCTTTGCCATAGGTATCTCTTTGGTCCATGGCCAAGACTTGCTTATTGAGTGCATTAACTTCAGTAGTGATGACCTCATTCAAATAATCTATTTCTTCTTTACTATATACTTGCTTTAATTTAATAAACCCATTATTTTTATAAAAATCAATATGAGATTGATCTAAAGGGTAAGATTCATTCATAAACTTTAAAATAAGCGCAGGTACTTGTTGCATAATTATTCTTTTTAAGCTTTTATAATTTAATAAAAATATAAATCAATTAAGCCCTTTTGTTATGAAAGAAATGGGTCTAAACTTAAGCCATTGATAGGCAATGATTTAGAACCAATCAATAGTAGCGGTCTAATTTGACAATCAAGGCCTAATAAACAATCGATGAGTAATTCAAAGGTTTTTGATTATCAATAAAAGATTGAATGATATTCTTATGTAAAAGTTGATCAATATCAAGCCTGCCTCTTTTTAATGAGGTCCAGGTATTGGATTGAAACTTGTCATTTTCATTTAGCTGTTTAAATAGAATGACAGAATCTCTACCAATAAATTTATTTCCTATAAAACTGAAGGACTCATGATTGCTCAATGTATCAAATTTAATAACTATATTATTGTTATTTGTAATTGTATTGTTTTTGAAAAGTAAATTTTTAAATTGCTTTTGATCTTGCGCACTGTTCCAAATATATACAGCAGCTTTACCGCCAGATTTTAAGCCATCATTCAAACTACTGCAATTGATAATTTTATTATTGTTCCAATTTGAAGCGCCGGCATATTGATAAATGCCATAACCTGCCCCATCATTCTCATAAGAGGTGCAATTTTGTATCACTGCATTGGTCACCCCTCCATCTAAGTCAAACCCACCCCCATCTGAGGCTCCCTCCGGTGTCTTATTGTGATGCGATATACAATTTTGTATCACCACACTATCTGACTCATAGGTCCAAATACCAACAGGTCCATTTCCAATCCTGGGCATATCCCAGCCATTGTTATAAGCTTCGCAATGATCAATGAGCACTTTGGTACATAATCCAACTAATATGCCGTTGCCACTATGATTAATGTAATTGGTAGGATCTCCTGGATTATTGAAAGCCTTTGAGTTATTTATGATAATGTTTTTTGAAGATTTTTTATCTGTCCCATCAACCATGATACCCGCGGCTCCATTATTTTCAGCCACACAAAAGTCTATATTAATTAAATTGGATGCAAATACATACAAGCCAGCTTTTTGAAACCCCTGTATATGTAGTTTATTTAATTTAATATTTTTAGACATTGATATTTCACATCCATTGGTGGTATTGCCCTCTTTTCTTCCATTGCCCACTAAATTCAGATTGTCAATATTAAAATTGGAGCAATTTTTTAAAACAATCGATGCACTATTCTTTCCATTAATGGTGGCCAAACCTTTACCATAACTCGTAATTAGTATTTTAGCATTTATATTTTCAAAAAGCAAGTTGCCAATAAATACTTCTTTAGCTTTAAAAAGAATGCTATCGCCCTGTTTTAATTCTAAGTCTTTTATTTTACCTATTGATTTATAAGGAGATGATACAGTACCATCATTTAGGTCATTGCCGTTGAAAGAAAAATAATAAGATCTTGATTGTTTTTTAGATTGGCTTTGAACATCTATACAATAGCAAACTAAAAATAAAAGAAGTAATGATTTGATTTTATAAGCCATCTGGTTTGATTTGAATATTTAAATTCAAATACAATTTATGAAATTATTTCCTCACCTAAATATAAAAATTGATGGTATTCCAAGGATCAATCAGGCTTCAACTTAATCTTTGTAAATATTTGTAAATGAGGGAGGGCTAGTACAGATAGGCTTATAAATAGCAGGGTAAAAATACCAGAAGCATCCTTACTATTGAGTGTTAGAAAAGTGATATAAACAAAGCCAAACCAGGCCATAATAGAAAAAGGTGCTGCTTTGATAAGTAAGGTCTTCCAACCATTAAAGTCATTGGGCATATTAAAAGTGATTCTTATTTTATCGAATGATAATAAGGAATGCCAGAACCCAAAATAAAAGGCAAAACAAAGCCATAAAGGCATAAAAAGAGCAAAACTAATGAGTATAGCTTGTTGCAAAATTAAATAGTAGTAGTATTTATTTTTTGAAAAGAACTGTGCTTTGAAAAAGAATAAAATAAAATAAATAGCAGCTAGTCCAATAAAGGTTAAGGGATAAATTTTGCTTGCAAGTCCCACCCATTGAGTTTCATTAAAAGCAGACCGCTCCATTCGAATAAAAATCTGCAGGGCAAAATTGATATTCTTAGAAAGCAAAAATAAAATCCATAATAGCCCAATCATTGAATATGCTATTTTATGCATCCATTTTTCTGTTCTTCCCAACCAATCCATTTCTCCAAAATGATAAGCCGTTATAAGAATAAATATAATTAAAGCCGCAATGGGAAAAAAATACCAAACTAAGGCATAGCCAATAATATTAGCCATGTATTTTAAAAGAAATAATTTTTGATTGCTATTTGATTGATGTAAATGTTGGTCGATGTATAAATCAAGGGCTCCATGGGGCACGCCAAACAAAATAAGCACGATGATTAAAAAGGAAATTTGCGTGCTGTTATTTAAAACAAACAATGTATCAATAAGAAATAAAAGAAATGCAAATAGTATTAGGTAAAGGCGTAGTTTAATTTGCATGGATCTAAATTAAATAAAAAAGGGGCAAGTAACCAACTTGCCCCTTAAAAGTTACTGTAATATATTAAGCAGCTTTTCTACTTAAGCTATAAATAACCAAACCAAAACCTATTTTGTTGACAGCGTCACCAATATTGTAAATAACATTCATGTCAATTCCAATATTTTTGAAGCTAGCATACCATTGTCCATCGGCTGTGCCAATTAAATATCCTAAAGGATAAATAGCCCAACCCACTAAAACGAACCAGCCTAATGCTGCATTCGCTGATGCTACTGCAGTACCAGCGCCAGTGGCTAATTTTTTAACATCTCCCATCCATACTTCATATACAATGTAGAAGTAAGCAATAGCACTTATAGTTCCCCATAATGTAGCTTGAGCTGGGGCAACTGCTTCACCCCAATAACCTGTTACTAACATTACAACAGAGGCTAAAATCATTTTCCATAATAAACTTGTGGTACCACCCGCTTTTTTTGTGATTAAATAGAATTCAACGCACATTAAAGGCACCGTTAATAACCAATCTACATAACGGAAAAAGGTTGGACTTTCATGCGTTTCTAAAAAGTAACCACGCATGTAATAATAGTGAACAGCAGCAATGAAAGTGATTAACCCAGATACCAATACCGAGGTTCTCCATTCTTTACTAGTGTTGTTCAATTCTAAGAAGAAAAATACCGCCGCGGCCATCATGGCCATTGTGCCAATGAAGAAAGTGAAAGACACATAATCGGTCTTTGCAATCGCCATTGAGGCATCAAGAAGAAATAAATGATCCATATTTGTTGAGTTTTGGTGAACGTTTTCATTCACAACACTCCACGGTTCATTCCGGCTGTCATAATGTGTTATTTTATCACATTATGCAAAGCAATAGCAATTCAATCGTTGTTTGAGATCCGAGAGAAAAGTTAAATTTAAAAAAATTAAAAAAGTGTTAAAAAATATAAAAAAGAAAAATAAATTTAGATTTGTTTAGTCTTTTGTTTAGAAAATTAGCTTTTTTTCTAAACAAGATAGTTAGCACAAACGGCATCCCATAATAATGCGCGCATTTTTAGTGAATCAATAGCCGCCTTAGTAGCTTCATCCCATTTTATTTTACTATCTCCACAAAGTTCCTTGACCATTTGAATGGCCAATTCACTATGATGGCCGCCATCCACTTCTATATGTCTTTCTATATAGTACTTAAATATGGCAATCTTATCTGGATGCTGGGCGTAAATTTTATTTAAAATTTGGGTAAACATGTCTGGAATCAAATCCTCTCTACCAAAGGTAAAAACTGCGGCCTTTACATGCAATGGTGCGTGCATGGCTATTTCAAAAGTGAAATGTAAAAACTGTTTTACCTGTATTGGCAAATCAACAGCCTCTATACAATCCTTAATGGGCCTATCTGATTGCAACAACCTTAATAATTGATCCATTTTGCTTGTATTTGCCCCCATTTGACGCATGGCGCTTAAATATAGCTCAAAATGGCTTACCCTATTGCCTTGTTCATCAACATCCGATTCCTCACCACATACAATTTCATTAATTAAAAAACGAGTATTGGCTGAGCCAACTGGTATCCAAGGCAGGCTTACGCAAGTGAGCCCTATTTGTAAAGATTTTAATAAGCTCATAAAATCCCAGACGGCAAAAACATGGTATTTGGCAAAATCTTGGACGCCTTCAAAGTCTTTTATTTGACTATACACTGGATGTGATAATAATACTTCTCTTGTAGGTTGAATACTTAATTTTAATTGCTCGATAGGTGTTTGCATCATAAGAATTTTAATAAAACAATTTGATCTAAATTTGTTTTGTGGCACAAAGGAAAATATAATTTCGAATACCATCAAATGATACCATTGCATGATTACAAATTTTCCAAATATCATAAACCAGGATGGTCAAGCACATTATTTTGGAAAAATTATAAATGCTGAACAAAAGCATATCTATTTTAACGAACTCCTAAACAAAATAGAATGGACGAATGAAAACCTAGTGATGTTTGGTAAGGAAATCACTACTAAAAGGAAAGTGGCTTTTTACGCAGATCATTTAATTGAGTATACTTATTCCAATAAAACAAAAAAGGGATTGGAATGGACACCTTTGCTGATAGAAATAAAACAATTGGTTAGTTCCTACACTGGATCCAATTACAACGCCTGTTTATTAAACTTGTATCATGATGGCGCAGAAGGCATGGGCTGGCATAGTGATGATGAAAAGGAAATTATTCCCAACAGCTCCATAGCCTCTTTGAGTTTGGGTGCAGAAAGAAAATTTGCCTTAAAACACAAAGCAACCAAGGAGGCCAAATCCATTTTATTGGAGCACGGATCACTATTAGAAATGCTAGGTAGTTTTCAAAAACATTGGTTGCATTCTATGCCAAAGTCAAAAAAAATTGTAGCTCCAAGAATTAATTTAACCTTCAGACAAATGCACACATGAAAAATAGCAAACAAAAAACTATTAAAAAGGCAAACCTACCTTCTAAAATTTGCTTGCATTGCAATAGGCCCTTTAATTGGAGAAAAAAATGGGAAAAGACTTGGGAGGAAGTAAAGTATTGTAGCGAAGGATGTAAAAAGAATAAATAAGCTTATTTTTTTTAGTTTATTGCAAATGAAATCAGGTTAGCCAAAAGCATTAAAATACATGCCCTATTTATTGTACATTTATTCATCCAAATTAAAACCTCATGAAAAAACGATTATTAAGTTTTCTTTTAGTTGCCTCAATGATTGCTTGTACCAGCCAAGAAACTAAAACTGAAAGTAATGGCAATCCTAAACCACATGGATATGAATACGACAGCACGGCTAATATAAATGCTGTCAAAGCTTCATTTGAAGATATGGCCAACAATGATACAGCTAGCTATAAAAGTAAATATGCGGATACAGCTGTTTTTTTAGACAACGGTGTAAAAATGAGTTTGGCAGAAAATATTAACATATTAACTAGATGGCAATTGGCCGGCATCAAAGTGAAGGTTTCTAACATTGCTGCAATTTGGGAAAGTAGATTTACAAAAAAAGATAATACACAAGGCATATCTGTGGTAACCTACTTAACATTAACACTAAAAAAAGGTGATCAATCTATCGATGTTCCTATAAACCAATATGATGCCTTTGTGGATGGTAAAATAGTGAAGGAAATGCTGTATTACGATCCTATAAGGATAAATGCCTTAATGAAATAAGGTATAAGTTTGAAAACAAAAAAGGCCTCTATTGCTAGAGGCCTTTTTTTTAAATAAAAATTCTATGTGTATTGTGCACCCAAAAAAATTTATTTAAAAAGCATAGTCGCGAATTCAGAGAGATACACCCTCCAGTTGGTCCAGGTATGCCCACCAGCACTTTCACGATA
This sequence comes from Bacteroidota bacterium, assembly GCA_947451115.1. Classification (GTDB taxonomy): domain Bacteria; phylum Bacteroidota; class Bacteroidia; order Chitinophagales; family Chitinophagaceae; genus Sediminibacterium. Next base: position 9,368 of record CANFXV010000008.1, on the reverse strand, counting down.
GATATATTTAAATTGTTGCGCATCTAAATCTTTACGCATTTTAACCACACTCTCATACAAGAAATCATCCTTGCCCACAGCAATCCAGTATAATGTAGGTTTTGCTTTTTTAAGTTCAAGAATTTGGTTCACTCTTTTAGAAGTGTCAAGCTTGATCCCAAATCTACTTAGATCTGCAAATCCCATACTCATCACCCCTATGTATTGAAATAAGTTTGGATTTTCAAAACTTAGATTCTGAGTTTGCAAACCTCCCATACTTAATCCTGTGACTGCTCTACTTTCTTTATTTTTCTTCACTCTAAAATTAGCTTCAATATAAGGTATCACATCATTCACTAAACTTTTTTCAAACATCATACTTGCCATTCCTTGAGGGCTTTGTGTATTTGATTTAATAGGAGGAGTAACAGTTAAGGCTGCAGCCTGCCCTGGATTGCCATTGGTCATAACCACAATCATGGGTTTGGCTTTGCCGCTATTGATGAGGTTATCTAAAATATTTGGAGCAACCCCAAGCGTTGGCCAAGCTTCTTCATCACCACCACCACCATGTAACAAATACATTACAGGATAATTGTCTTTAGAGGCGTTATAACCAGGAGGTGTATACACAATCATTCTTCTAGTTAATTGCAAAGTGGGCGATTCATACCATATTTGCTGGATGGTGCCTTTTGGGCCTTCTTTTGCCCAATAAAGTTCGGAAGCCGGTCCAGGTATATACAATTGGCTTTCAATTCTAAACATTCCATCTCTTGCCACATTTAAATTGGCTGGATCCAAAGTAGAAACACTATCAATAATAAATGAGTACCCATATAATTCTGGGGCAAGCGCAGGAATCTTAACGGACCAAATACCTTTTTCCCCTTTCACCAAGTCCACCAATTGGCGATTCGGACTCTGCGGAACATTGGGCATCCAGTTACCTGATAGTTTTACAGAGTTGGCACCTGGTGCTTTTATACGAAATGTCACTTCATTATTCGCACTAATTTCTGGAGAAACAATACGTTCCATTTGACCCACTTCTTGGGAAAATAATTGCGTAGAAAATAAAGTTAAAATAAGAAAAAATAGTTTTTTGATGTTTTTCATATATTTTGATTGAATATTGAATATATACGAAAAATAGTAAATTATTTAAAAGATTTTAAGAGCGGTAGAAATCATGATTTTAAAGTAAGGTTTGCTAGTAAAAAACTACCATGCCTTAATTAGTACTAAGAATACAAATTTTTTATAAAAGATAATAATGTGTCTATTCATCAATCAATAAGTAAATGATTAAACAAAACATATAATAATAGATTTAGTAGACTACTTTCGCCTACTATAAATATCAATATGGCAATTCTGATTTTTCTGCTTCTTCACTGGTATCTTTCTTTATTCGGACAAACTTTTTACCTACATCGCTATGCGGCCCATAAAATGTTTACGATGTCTCCATTTTGGGAGAAGTTTTGGTACCTATTCACCTGGATTACACAGGGAAGCTCTTATTTAAATGCCCGCGCTTATGCCATTCTTCATCGGATGCACCACGCCTATAGCGATACCGAAAAAGACCCTCATACACCTCATTTTTTTAAAGAAGTGTTTACTATGATGATGCATACAAGAGAAATTTACAATGGCGTATTAACAGGTAGCATTCAAGTGGAAGCTAAATTTGATAAAAATTTCCCAGAATACCCAGCAATTGATAAAATTGCAGATCACTTAATCACTAGATTGTTTTTTGCAGTAGTTTATATTAGTTTTTATATTGTATTCGCCACCCATTGGTGGATGTTCTTATTATTACCTATTCATTTTTTAATTGGCCCCATTCAAGGTGCCATCGTTAATTGGGCAGGGCATAAATATGGGTACCGTAATTTCCCTGACGAGAAAGATCAATCAAAAAATACTTTAATATTTGATTTCTTAATGCTGGGTGAATTATTTCAAAATAATCATCATCATGCGGGCGCAAGACCCAATTTTGCTGCTAAATGGTGGGAGATTGACCCTGTTTATCCTATTATCAAACTATTTGATAAAATTAGGATGATTAAACTTGTTAACATCAAGGCTGTTTGATCATCCTAACGCTTGCTTATTTTGTTCATTGAAATAGCCTTTTGCCTAGAACATTTAAACCTTTTCATATCAGCAGTTCTTTTCATAAGGTGCTTCTGACTTATACCACTATTTACTCTCTTACGCCAAAGATTAAAACTATTTCGTTTTAATTCTGTGCGCATTAATTTAATTGTTGCTGCCTCTGATAAACCAAACTGAATGGCAATTGCTTCAAAAGGTGTTCGATCCTCCCAGGCCATTTCAATAATTCTATCTATGTCTATTCTTTCCATTGGTTAAATTATTTTTTGCTAAAACTTGGGTATTCTTATAGATGTAATTTGAGAAGTATGCGCCGAGAATAAGCCTAAGGCTCCACCATTAATATTATTGGGCAAATTTGTTGGCGCAGTGCCACCACCCGGGCCTCCTCCAGTTTGTTGGCTAAGGGTATAAAAGTACAATTGTGCTTCTTTACTGATGCATTGCATTTCTACGGTCACAAGGTCTAGATTTTTAATTGAGATATCTTTATTGCCGCGTCCTAAGGGTCGTTGATTTATTTTTCCATTGTTCAAATTATCGTTAAATATATTATAGTTATTATCCAAAGTATCGTTGATCTTTTGAATAAAGCGATAATTATTGCCAAGTTCCACAGGGTCTGTATATACAGGAATAATACTATATTGGTTTTCCCCATTAAAGGCGAAAGTATTAATTCTGAGACTATCTAAATATACCTTAGAGGGCATCGTGGTGGTTGCAGTATATTTATTACCCTCAATATTCACTTCTAAATGATAAGTCCTTCCATATACCCCTTGAATTAATTTTGTTTTGTAGATGCCGTCCTTTGCATATTTAAGTGTATCCTTAATGCCAGTATTATCGGTAATAATAACAATGCCATTTTCAATCACTGGGTAAATATTTGTTTCATTCAAATTAATGGATCGAGTCAGCTTTACAAAATAAGGACCTGGCTGGTCTGTTATGGTTGCATCAATCACCACCTTTGTCTCATTGTCCTTTATGGGAAGTGTAATAATTTTATCACAGCTTGCGAAAAAGAGAATTGCACAGTATAAATATATTATTGAACGCATCTTTATTAAAATTTAAAATTATAGGTGATACTTGGAACCCATCTAAATAAAGCTGTTTGAACAATTTGAGTTTTGGTTTTATCTAGGGGATCATCTTGGAAGGATATTCTATAGGCATTTTCCCTTCCGTAAACATTGTACAAGCTAAAATTCCAAGAGGTTTCTCGTTTTTTTCTATCCCTGTTTTCGTAGGTTACACTTATATCAAACCTATGGTAGGTGGGCATTCTGTTCGTATTTCTTTTTGCATATTGATAAATTGTTTGCCCCTCAAACGAATACTTGCCTGTAGGAAAGGTAACCGCATTGCCCGTATAGTATACAAATACACCAGAAACAGACCATTTTGAATTTAATTCTACAATACTAACTATCGAAATATCATGTGTTCTGTCTTGCTTTGCATTATACCAGTCACCCCCATTAATCCCCTCAATTTTTCTTTCTGATTTAGATAAGGTATAACTAATCCATCCAGAAACTAATCCAATTTTCTTTTTTGCCAATAATTCAAAACCATAGGCACGACCAATTCCATACAATAGGGCACTTTCCACATCTGCAATGGTATTAATATTGGTTCCATCTTTATAATCTAATTGGTTTTGCATATCCTTATAATAGAGCTCGGCGCCAAGTTCATATGTGTTGTTTTTAAAATTTCTAGTATACCCAATACTTGTTTGATCCGCTAATTCAGGTTTAATATTATAGGAATCCCCTATCCATTGATCAGATGGGCTAGAAGCGGTGGCATTGCTAAGCAAATGCAAATGCTGCACATTACGTGCATAAGCCAATTTGACACTGCTTAATTCATTTATCCTATAATTTCCTGTGATTCTTGGTTCAAGATTAAAATAAGTTTTACCGAAAGCATTTTTTTCTAATAAAATAGAGGAAGTTTTTTCATTGCCATTATACAAATTATAGATATCTCCACCCATTATTGAATAAGCCGATACCCTCAAGCCATAGTCAAAGGTCAATTTTTGGTTGGCTTTAAAATTATTATTAAAATAGATCGCATTCTCCAATCCATTGCGCCCCACTTTATTGATACTATTGTTGACAGTGCCCGTAAAAATACTAGGTGTGATGGAATGTAAAATAGAATTAAAGCCAAAGCGAATCGTGTTTTTTGGATTAAAGTAATAGGTATAATCTTGTTTAATATTAACGTCCTTTATATTTGAATTGACATTGAATTTCGTTTCTCCATTTTTTAAATTCACATCATAGTTATAGTCACTGTATATAAAGGAGGTATTTAAGAATAATTTATTACTAATCACCCTATTCCAGCGTATGGTTCCAGTTTTATTGCCCCAATTAATACCAAAACTTGTACCTAGGCCTAATTCATCTCTACCAAAATAACCAGAAAAATAGATTCTATTTTTATCGTCAACTTTATAATTTGCTTTTGCATTAAAATCATAGAAGTACAATATATTATCCTTGAACTTATCCGTTGCCTTTAAAAAAACATCCGCATAAGTTCTTCTTCCAGATAAAATAAAAGAAGATTTATCTTCTTGAATAGGACCTTCAATACTTAATCTGCTACTAATTAAACCAAGACCACCATTAACAATATAATTTTTATTATTGCCTTCTTTCATTTTTACATCTAATACCGAAGAAAGTCTGCCACCATATTGCGCGGGTCCATTGCCTTTAATTAAAGTGGCATCTTTGATGGCGTCGCTATTGAAAGTGCTAAAAAATCCCAATAAATGAGAGGCATTATATACTGGGGCTTCATCAAGTAAGATTAAGTTTTGATCTGAAGCCCCTCCCCTTACATAAAAACCACTATTCCCTTCTCCAGCAGATTTAACGCCAGGTAATAATTGGATCGTTTTTAAAACATCTTTTTCTCCAAATAGCACAGGCACCCTGCTAATGGATTTCATATTCAGCGTTTCCGTTCCCATTTGAGCCTTAATCAAATTATCATCCTTCCGCTTTGATTCTACCACAACATCTGCTAGTTGATTTTTGCTTTCTAAAAAAACCGGAATGGATATGGATTCGTTTAAAGCAATGGGTATTCTTTTTTCTTCATACCCAACATAACTTATCCTTAGATCATATTTACCTTTTGGTAAAGAAATTGCAAAAAATCCGTATTCATTTGAAGTGACAACAATGTTGGCTAACTGATCAATTTTTATAACTGCCCCCATAATGGATTCACCACTAAGTTTATCCTTTACAGTACCGTTAACCGTTGTTTTTTCTTGCGCCTTTATGGGTTGAAAAATTGCAATTAGTCCTATCGCAAGCAGTACAATGAATTTTCTATTAATTAATAGCATTTGCAAAAATATAGCTTTATTGGCTTTTGAAAATAAGTTTTTTAAATAGGGCGAATGTATAAAAACTAAAATTGCAAATTCTCCTCGATTTAAAAGAAATTGTTTACTATTAAGTATCTTTGAATAAATAATTAAAATTAGTGAAACATATCATTGCCATAGTATTACTTTTTACATCTAGTATAATTTTTGCTCAATCAAAAAATGAAAACAAAATAACAGAATTGTCTAAAAGTTTATTTAGATGGGAAGTTGAAAATAAAATTGACTCTATTGATAATTTATTACATGAACAATTGATTGTAGTGAATAGCAAAGGAGAGACACAATCAAAATTACAATACTTAGCCACGTTTAAAGGTGGTGCCATTATTCACAACAGCATAGCCATTGAAGAAAGCAAAACAACTGTTTTAAATAATACTGCAATAGTGGCCGGTAAAGGAATTTTTAACATTACCGCTGGCGGGAATAATATCATTAGACACTTGTCCTATATAGAGACCTTTATTAAAACAAAAAATGACTGGAAGTTAATTGCTTTAAAAGCAAGCGTTCTTCCAAATTAAATATATTTTTTATGGAAAAAGAAGTTAAAGTAGTTGTATTAATAGGTGCCGGATCTATTGGCCAAGCCATCGCAAGAAGAGTGAGTGCTGGTAAACATGTATTGATTTCAGATATTAAAATTGAACATGCAGAAACTGCTGCAAAAACTTTATCAGATGCAGGGTTTGAAGTAAGCACCACCATAGTCGATGTAGCTTCGAAAGAATCAGTAAATGCCCTTGTGTCAAAAGCTGTTTCAATTGGTAAAGTTGTAGGATTAATTCAGGCAGCAGGCGTTTCTCCCTCACAAGCTTCTGTAGAAACAATTTTAAAGGTTGACTTGTATGGAACAGCCTTGGTATTAGAGGCCTTTGGCCATGTTATTGAACAAGGGGGCGCTGGTGTTGTCATCTCCTCTCAATCTGGACATAGATTACCTGCCCTTACTATTGAAGAAGATAAGCAATTGGCTACTACTTCAGTAGAGGAGCTATTAACGCTTCCTTTACTCAAAAAAGATAATGTAAAAGATTCCTTGCATGCCTATCAAATTTCTAAAAGAGGAAATTCATTACGTGTAAGAGCAGAAGCTGTTCGCTGGGGAAAGCGAGGTGCAAGAATTAATGCAATTAGCCCTGGAATTGTTATTACCCCATTAGCAAAAGACGAACTGGAAGGGCCAAGAGGCGATGTTTATCGTAAAATGATCAATAGTTCTGCAGCAGGGCGACCAGGAACCCCAGATGAAGTGGGTACCATGGCTGCTTTATTAATGAGTGAAGATGGGGCTTTCATCACTGGAAGTGATTTTCTTATGGATGGCGGCGTAACAGCTAATTATTTTTACGGTGAATGATATCATCAATTTTAACCTAATTATAGGGGATGGTTACTTCAGGTAGGGCATGTATGTTTCTTCAGCTTGTACTAGCATAATTTGCATTGATGATTGTTGATTGCCCATCAACTTTACCTTACTTTTACTAGGCTATTTGATATTTTTTAAAACTGAAATAAAAAAGCAAAATGAATATAACTATAATTGGCGCTTCTGCAGGAATAGGACTAGAAACAGTAAAAAGAGGATTAAATAGAAAACATACAATAACTACCCTTTCTCGATCTGAGATTAAAATAGAAGAGAATAATTCGTTAACAATGATAATTGGGGATGCTACTCATAAAACTGACCTAGTAAAATCAGTCCAAAATGCAGAAGCTATTATTGTAACATTAGGAACTAGCAAGAATATGAAAGCTACTACCCTGTTTTCAGATTTTGCAAAATTAATTGTAGAGATACAAAGGGAAAACAAAATTGATGTTCCATTTATTTTTGTTACCGGATTTGGAGCTGGAGAAAGTAAAAATTATGTTCCTTGGTTAGTAAAGATGTTTTTAAAATACCTATTAAAAGACGTTTATGCCGACAAAACTAAAATGGAAGAAATCATCACTGATTCAGATCTAAATTGGACAGTGGTGAGGCCAGGAAGGTTATTAGACAAGGGATTGACTGAAAAATACCGTGTAGAGAACAAATTATTTAAAGGAATAAATATAGGCGGCATCAATAGAGCAGATGTAGCAGACTTTTTAATAAAACAAGCAGAAAACCAAACTGAATTAAAAAAATACATTGGTATAGCTGAAAAGTAGGACATGAGAGATCTAAAAGCTGGAATTGTAATCAAAAGCACTGCATCATTGAATGGCAGTTTCTTCGAACATACCACCATTCTGATCGTTCAACACAATGAAGAAGGTAGTTTAGGCTTTGTAACCAATAAAACCTTTGGAAAGTCCTTGCATGAACTAATTGAATTCAATCATGCTAAACCATATACACTGATGGATGGCGGCCCTGTTGATAGAGAACATCTATTTGTATTGCACAGTCGACCCGATCTCATTAAAGGTGGCGAACAAACACCCAATGGTCTTTATTTAGGTGGTAATATGGAGCAAGTGTTAGAAGCGATCAACAGCGGAGCTGCCAATCAACAAGAAATCCAAGTTTTTATTGGCTATTGCGGATGGGATTTGGGAGAATTGGAAGCGGAGCTAGAAGAAGGAAGCTGGACATTCAGTTAATTTAGGGGGTAATTTGCTCACGCAGGGGTTAAATAATTATTTTAAAAGAAAAATGAAGGTGTTTTAAAAATTTAAAATTACTAATTTTAAATACTGGCGAATTGAAGGGAAACAATTATTTAAGCTAATTAAAATCAAAACCATGATTAATAAAACAAATATCATTAATGCACTAAATGATTCTACAGATCAATTTAATGAATTGATTTCTAAATTAACCAATGATCAATTTGAGATAAATATTAATAACAAGTGGTCGGCAGGACAAGATTTAGTTCATTTGATTAAAGTACTCCATATAGTAAATATTGGGTTTACATTACCTAAACTGGTATTACAATTATTGTACGGTATCAATAAAGAAGAAATTAGACCCTTTAATGAGCTTCAATCTATATATAAGAACGCATTAGAAGGTGGTGCAAAAGCGCCTAGTTTATATATTCCAAAACCAGTATTATTTAAAGAAAAAGTCAATTTGATAAAAAAGCATCAATCTTTGAATGAAAGTCTAATTAATAAAATTAATAATCATTCTGAAAAGGAGTTAACTAGTTTTAGATTACCTCATCCAATTTTAGGGAAAGTTACCTTAGCAGAACTTGCCTTCTTCACCTCCTTCCATACGGCTCATCACATTGAATTATTAAAAACAAAATTGAATTATTCTCTTAATTAATAGGCCTAATGAAATTTTTAAACTTGAATTTTTTCTTTGAATAGAAGCTCACTTAAAAAAACCAGAATTAAAATGAGGAAATGCTACATAACTAAATTTTGAGTTTTGTTTACCAGCATAAAAGTAAAAGCATTCAATATACTTTTTCAAAATTGGTGAAAATGAAAGCGTTGATTTATAGTTAGTTATGTTTTCACAAAACCCAATTCAACCAATTTTGACCGAATTCAGGAGGTGTTTTCCTCACACAGAGGCAGATTATGAAACTATATACTTATTTAATAATTGAACCAATGTATTTGCTTGTTGAACACCTGGTTGTCTCCATTTAATTTCTCCCTTTGAAAAAATTGCAAGTGTTGGCACACTAGATACATTTAACTCTGATGCTAGTTTTTGATTTTTATCTACATCAATTTTTATAATACGAACCTTACCCCCTAACTTATCTCTAACTTGTTCCAAAATGGGAGGCATCATTTTACAAGGGCCACACCACTCAGCAAAAAAATCCACTAAGACAGGTAAATCACCATTAAT
>CANFXV010000007.1 GCA_947451115.1 Bacteroidota bacterium | reverse complement strand
TCTGCTTCATCTACACCTAATTTGTCAACGATGATTTTTTTAACTCTTGTAGCGATGTCTGACATTGTAAATAGTTTTTGTTTACGGCGCAAAAATATACTTTTTGTTAAAAACGAAGTATTTTATTTGCCTTTTTGTTTACACAATTTGAACTCTTTATACAAGGTAGGCCTAATTTGGCCTATTTAGGCTTATAAACCTAGCCAACCCCCTCAAAATGAAGGTTTTTTATGCCCCTAACTATACGAACAGCTAGTAGTTAATAGGAAGTTATCCACTCTTTTTATTTGTCTTTGAGTAGCGTTCTTAATACTTGTTGATCTTCAAAGGGTATGTTTTCCTTTGGAATTAAAAAAAATGTTTTAGGCCCAAAGTAGAAATGAAAAAAATAAGGACTCTCAAAATAGTGGGTTAATTCATCCCATGTCCATTGTGCAGCACCAAAATTGGAATACAAATTGGCCTCTGCTTGCGTAAAACTAAAGTTCCAATCTTGCTGGAATAGTGCTGCCTTTTTATAAAACAAGGCGGGCATGGCAAACCAAAACAATAACAAGAGGATGATCCAGAGTATCGAACCCAATAAAAATAATTCAGGTCTTATTTTTTTAAGGAACAACAAAACACCCGTAGCAATGGCATACACATTCACTACAATCATTAAGGTTTTTATTTCTGATTGTTTCATGAAATGATAACGCAATGCTTGCAATACCTGTGCTTTTTTATATTGAATAGTATAGGCCATTTTTAATTTTATTTTTTCAATGGCTACGAAGATACATGCCGCAAAGGTTTGCGCTTGCAAAAAAGACAAGAAAATACAAAATGAGCCCGTAAAAAGAGGTTCAAAAAATACAAATTGACTATATTGAGTTGCGATTTGCTTCACTTAAAAATGGGGATCTTATGTCATTTAAACCAAGGTTAACCTTTGCCCAAATCATTAATATGAATGTGGGCTTTTTGGGCATTCAATATAGTTTTGGATTGCAACAATCGGCGGTGAATCCAATTTATGATATGCTAGGTGCCAGCCCAGATCAAATACCGTTAATGAATTTAGCGGGCCCTATGACTGGTTTGTTGATCCAACCCATCATTGGCGCCATGAGTGATAAAACATGGTCACCTCGCTTTGGAAGACGTAAGCCTTATTTTATGATTGGGGCCATTCTTTGTAGTTTATGCTTGTTCTTGTATCCTTTTAGTAGTGCTTTGTGGATGGCCGTGGGTTTGTTATGGATTTTAGACGCTGCCAATAATACGGCCATGGAACCTTACCGTGCCTTTATTGCCGATAAGCTTCCTTCCGAACAACATGCCGCAGGATTTTTAACTCAAAGTTTTTTTACAGGTTTGGGTATCACCCTAGCGAATTTATCCTTGTTTATTTTTCAGAAAAAAATTACGGGGCATTATGGGAGCCTGCCTTATTGGGTCTATGCAAGTTTCTTTTTGGGTACCATTTGTTCCATTGCATCCGTAAGTTGGTCAGTACTCAAAACACCAGAAATTCCTCCTAGTCCAGCCGAGTTGGCCAAATTAAAAGCAGAAAAAATTAAATTATTTACGCCCTTTATTGAAATTGCCCATGCCATTAAAACGATGCCCAAAGTGATGTGGCAATTAGGCTTGGTTTATGTTTTTCAATGGTATGCACTATTTTGTTATTGGCAAAATGCATCCAAAAGTATTGCCTTGTCTGTTTGGAAAACAACCACCTACCAAAACAATCCTGCTTATGATGAAGCAGTGGGTTGGACCGGCTTAGTGAATGGCTGGTACAATATAGTTACTTTTTTATCTGCCTTTGGACTACTGTGGTTGGCCAAAAAAATAAGTCCTAAATTAATTCATATACTTTGCTTACTTCTCGCAGGTATTGGTTTATTGATCTTTCCGCACATCACAGACAAAAATTTATTGTTTATTCCCATGACTGGATTTGGTATTGCTTGGGCCAGCATGATGGGCATTCCTTATTTATTGGTGGTGCATAAAATTCCTAAAGAAAAATATGGGGTTTACATGGGCATTATTAATATGATGATTGTCATTCCCATGCTAATTCAAAATATAAGTTTTGGTTATATACTCAAACATTTTTTAAACAATGACCCAAGCAAAGCCATTAGTTTTGCTGGCGTTTTTTTACTCATTGCTTCTGGACTCACTTTTTTTATTCAAGCAGAACCAACTGCTAAAGAAAATGAAATGTCCTCTTTTAAACCTAGTCATTAACCATTGAATAAAAAATAAAATGAAAGTACTCTGTGTGGGTGAAGCCTTAATTGATATGATTTGCACTGATCGTGGGGTGAGCTTAGCCCATGGGCAAAATTTTTTAAAGAAAGCAGGAGGTGCTCCCGCCAATGTAGCCGCAGCCATCGCTGCGCTTGGAGGCGAAGTGGACATGGCGGCTAAAGTGGGGAGGGATCCCTTTGGCCAACATTTGATTGACTTATTAATTGAAATGGGCGTTGATACGAAATGGATTTTTCAAGACCCTAACATTTTTACCACTTTTGCTTTTGTGTCCTTGATGGAAGATGGAGAAAGAGATTTTTATTTTAATAGAGGGGCAGATAAAGAATTGACTGAATCTGACTTAGCTGCATTGGATTTAAACGAGTACAGCATTGTTCATTTTGGTTCTGCCACCAGTTTTTTACCTGGTGCCTTGCAAACTGCGTATACCAGTTTATTGAATAGCGCCAAAGCCAGCGGCGCCATCATTAGTTTTGATCCCAATTACAGACATTTACTTTTTCAAAACAATACGCAAAGTTTTATTGACCAATGCTGGCCTTTTATTGAAGCCTGTCATTTTTTTAAACTAAGTGATGAAGAAGCTTTGTTGATTACCGGTTGCGATACCGTGCAACATGCAGCTGCGGCATTAAGAAAAAAATCAAGCGCTGTATTTGCCATAACCCTTGGAAAAGAAGGCACCCTTTTGTGCATGGGTGATCATTTGGAAATGATTGGTAGTATTGCCATTACGCCTATAGATGCCACTGGGGCAGGAGATGCCTTTGTGGGCGCTGTTTTGTTTCAATTAATTAGCACTAATGCCAAATCGCTGCCTTTAATAGATATCCTACAATGGAAAAAAATTATTGCCAATGCCAATAAGGCGGGTGCCCGCACCTGTGAATACATGGGTGCGATGGAAGCATTCAAGCATTTAAACAATTCGATTTTTAATTAATATACTTAAACCTGTGAACGATAGTCCCTTACATTTATTTGGAAAAAAATTACTACAAGCGCATTCCATCGACATTGAAAAAAAAGACAAGGCATTTGCACAACGTTTTTTTGCACATCTAGATAAAATAGAAGACTTATTCAATGAAATCTATGGTGCTAATGCAAAAAGAAACGCTGCGTTTGACGCCTTATTAAATTCATTGATACTGCATTACCAGCAGCGCCCATTGGTTTTTAAAAATAAAGACGATCAAAAAGCAAAACAAACCCACTGGTTTTTAAGCAACCAAATCACTGGCATGAGTTTGTATGTAGACCGATTTGCAAACAACTTGGAAGGGCTTCATCAAAAGCTTTCTTATTTTAAGGAGCTCGGTGTGAATTTTTTACATTTGATGCCGCTATTTGAAAGCCCTGCAGGAGAAAGTGATGGCGGTTATGCTGTTTCTAATTTTAGAAAAGTAGATGCCAAGTTTGGAAGCAATGCAGATTTAGAAAATCTTGTTCAAAAAATGAACCAAGCTCAAATGTATTTGATGTTGGACATGGTATTTAATCATACTTCACATCATCATGAGTGGGCAGAAAAAGCCAAGGCAGGGGATAAATACTATCAAGACTTTTATTATTGCTACGAAAATAGAGACCTACCTAATCAGTTTGATCAAAGCATGCCTGAAATTTTTCCTGAAACAGCGCCTGGTAATTTTACCTATATCCCCGAAATGAATCAATGGGTAATGACAGTTTTTCATCATTACCAATGGGATTTAAATTACAGCAACCCCGATGTATTTGTGGCGATGATGGACAATGTTTTATATGCCGCCAATTTAGGGGTAGATTTTTTAAGAATTGATGCGCCCGCTTTTATTTGGAAACAATTGGGCAGCAGTTGTCAAAATTTGCCTCAAGCCCATACCCTACTTAGATTATTAAAACAATGCGTTCAAGTGGCTAGCCCAGGCATGGCTTTATTAGGAGAAGCCATCGTAGCCCCCTATGAAATTATTAAATACTTTGGCACCGATGAAGCCACTGCGCAGGAATGTGATATTGCCTACAACGCCACACAAATGGCATTACAATGGGATGCATTGGCTACAGGGGATACAAGGATAATGTTAGCAGCGCAGGACCCCATCCTTCAAAAACCTTATGGCTGTACCTGGATTGCCTATACCAGATGTCACGATGATATTGGTTTGGGTTATGACGATGCCATGATTGAACGAGCAGGATTTAATGCTTACCACCACCGCACCTATTTAAAAAATTATTTTGCTGGGATACAGGCAGGATCGCCTTCGGCTGGCGCTTTGTTTTCGGTGAATCCTAAAACTGGAGATGCAAGAATTAGTGGTTCTTTAGCTTCCTTATGTGGTTTAGAAAAAGCCATCGAATGGAAAAACGATAATGAGCTACAAAATGCGTTGAAAAAAATAATTTTAATGCAAGCGCATTCTATGTTCATGGGTGGTATTCCCATGTTATTTTATGGAGATGAATTGGCTTATACCAACGATTATAGTTATTTACAGGATACAGGAAAAAGTTATGACAACAGGTGGATGCACCGACCCATTATCGATTGGGATAAAAATGAAAAAAGAAATACAGTAGGCAGTTTTGAAAACCATATTTTTTTAGCAACTAAAAAGTTAATTGCAACACGTAATTCGCTTACCATACTCTCCGATGTAAAAAATACCACTTGGATGCCTCCGCACAATATTCATATTGCAGGCTTTGTGCGCAGCTTTGAAAATAAAAAGCTTTATTGTGTATTCAATTACAAGGATACCGCTTCCTACCTTACCTGGTATGCTTTTAAAGAACATGGAGAACGTCCTTCAAAATTGCTAGATCATTGGACGGGGCAAGTACATAAAGTTGGCAATGACCATGAATACTTTGTTTTAGCCGCTTATAGTTTTGCACTGCTAGAAGCGGTTGACTAATAAAAAAAGGTCCCCCGAATTTCGAGGGACCTTTTTTTATACCATCAGCAGATGGATAAAATTCATACTTAAAATTTATAACCAACACCAACGCTAATGCTGTAGTCTGCAAAGGCAGCATCGCCTCTAGAAAACACCTTGGTATCATTAGATTTTAATACATCAGGATAACTTTGAGGTCGCTCTCTTTTTAAAGCAATGGGTGTATATAAATAAAAGTTTAAACTTTTATAACTGTAATTGGCGCCAGGTTCTAAAGCCAAAACAGTACCGGGTCTTCTAAATCCAGTATTGTCTCCAATTAAATCACTGGCAGGAACACATTCATACCTTGCCCCTAAGGAAATGGTCACCGCTTCCTTTGTCCAATTGGTACCTGCTCTTAATAAATATTGATCCGGCACACTCATTACATTGGAAGTGTATTTAATGGCTGCAGCTTGCGATGCAGTTGGAGGTGTTGCAATGGCCACTCCCCTTAAAGTACTTACCCCATTGTTGCCCATTGGATTAATTAAGTAATAAGCATTGCCGTATAAGCTCCAAGTATTATCGATGGCCCTAAACCCATTCAATTCTAAAGTCATACCCCATCCACCATCACCTGGTTGAATGGATTGATCTACTGGTCCTTCTCTAGATGCTGTTTTGCTATAATGAAATTGATCGGTGGCTTTGTAATTTCCTGTTGGTAATTTAATACCGATGCCGCCTAGCAAATTTCCTTTACTGCCTTGTTTTGGTGCAAAGATCCATTTGTAAGCTGTAATTCTTAGATCACCTATGCCTTGTGAATAAGTGGAATACCTTGGATTGCCTTTGGTACCTGAAACGTGCTCATACAAAGAAGAACGCTCATTGTACACTAAAGGCAAATCAACACCAATGCTCCACTGCTCATTGATTTTTCTAACCAATGAAATATCTAGGGTACGACTAAAATTTCTAACATCGGTCTGTTCTTCTACTCTTTGAGTTTGTTCATCTGTACCATTAAAGTGCTTGTAAGATTTAAAATATCGACCGCTCACATTCAAATCCCATTTAGAAGTATCTTTTAATTCTTGGGTTCCTTCATGCATCATTCCATCATGCATCATGCCTGCATGTTGCATGGTATTTAAACCGCCTACGGTTCTAATGGCTACGCACCCCTGTGCGCTTGCTTGCGAGTAAAAAGCTAATATAATAAGTGTAATTGATAAATATTTTGACATAAAATAAATTTGAGTGTAGGTTTTGATTTTGTTTTTTTAATTATTGGAGTAGAATAATTATTTATTTTTTCATTTTTAAATGGGTCACCACCCAATTGCCTACCAGTCTGCCTTGTTGGGTACTGGTAATGCATGAATTGTGAAAATGTAAGCCGCCATAGAAACGCGCCCAATTGTTTTCGTCAGCCGCTTGTCTGAAAGAAGTAAACTTTCTGTTGGCAATCCCAAATTCTATTTCAGTAGAATCGGTGTAAGCAAAATTATCGCCATACACACTGGTCAAGGCTTCTGCAGCAGATGATGAAATGGTAGAATGCCCGCAAGTATATTCAGGAAAGGCCGGTGTTTGCAATAGTGGTCTCCAGTTGGCATCAAAGTATTTATTGATCACCGTTTCTGGACGAATGGTATTGAAAGTATACTTGGCATCCCAGCAATGAATAAAAGCATCAAACAAGGCAATGGCTGTTTTGGCATAAGCATAAGTTGCTGTTTGAAAATCGCCTTTGGCTGTTTGATTGGCAATACCCACAATGCTCATCCAATGTCCTGGAGGGGAGAACTTTTTAGTACTAAACATAGCATGCCCATTGACATTAATTTTAAAAGGATTGTCATCCCAAAAATTAGCAATGTGTTTTTGCTCTTCAGTTAAACTGTCCACTGCATTTTTCACCATCATGACATTGATATAGTATTCACTTTTCTTGTCTGAGATATTAAAAGCGGGTGGTGCTTTAGGTCTAAACTGACTAGCGCTATCTAATACCATGGTTCTAATTTCCATCCAATGTGGCTCTGCAGCAGAGGCATACATTGGTGGTGTAGGCACCCATCTTCCAGGAATATCTTTTACTGTATACTTTTCGGCACTTCTAGTTTGTGCATAATTGTCCAATTTACTCCATGCCAAAATGGTTGCACCTACTTTTTTAGCATAGGCCTCTGTAGCAGATAAAACTGAGGAAGGCATTCCATGCGCTTTGACCATTTTTTTCAAACTATCGGTATACTCTTTCATACTTCCTTCTGGAAAAGTAACTGCTTCTCCCACCATGGAAAAAGCAAGCACTGAAGCCATGGGAAAATCAATATTGCTGGTATCTTCTGGCAGTGGAATGGTTTTAAGTCCTTTCAATTGCCCTGCCAAGCTTTGATACTGAGCTGGCGCACTCGCTGCAGTAACTTCATAACCTGCTATGGAGGCATAAGCATAATTGCGAGAGGCAACAATAGGACTGAAATTATTACCCATTACCACTTGATTTAATTCATGCACGGTATTGGCATAGAAACTGGGATCGCTGGTGATTTGTTTATAATCAGAAGCCGTATTGCAAGCCAAGAACCCAATAGCGATGAACGCGATTGAAATATATTTTTTCATACTCAATAATTAAAAAATCGTAACTAAATAAACACGTACAATGAATACAATTTCATTGGTGTTTTCAAATTGCTGACATAGCAACTTGCTTAATAAACTAAGCGTTGAATTTTGGAGGAGGCATTTGTACAGGTAAGCAAATGCTTAATAAACCCTCTGCATAATTACTACCAATTGTAATTTTTAGAGGAACCAAAGATTTTAAAGACCATTTTATGTCTTGAGCAAAATAATCGAAATTGATGAATTTAGCCATGGACTTGTTCATAGGAACAGATTTTTTATCCATTCCTCTTTGTTCTAAATCCTGTGCTAATTTGTAAAAATCTTCACGTGCATTTTTGATGTGTAAGCGGTCTTGGTTGGGCAAGACACGGATTTCAATACTGTCATTAAAAACCCTTCTTTGTACATATTGGTATACGATGCCGTTGATCAACATTTCTCCATCCACTCTTTCGAATTTTGGATTATTGGCATAATAAGGCAAATTGATGGGCGTTTTAACCGAGATCAGTTCAGCTTCGTTGAATTGGTTTTGATCAATCAGTTCTACCAAACGATCCGATGCCTTTTTGTCAAAATAATTGGAGACCATTCGGTAACCGAATCCGTTAAACAGCATAATGCCCATAAACAATATAGCAGATAGCTTTTTCAAGTACCTAAAATTACAAAAAATTACTTAACCGTATAGGTTTTTCCCATCACCCCTGTAATGGTTAATTGTTGCCAATTTTTAGGCAGTTTACTGGGCAATTGAACAATGCCTTTTTCCGTAATATCCAAGCCCCCGAAGCCCATCAACATAGACTGTAAAATACCTCCAGCCCCTGTGCCAAAATAGGGATTGGTACCCCCCTTGGTTTCGGCAATCACCCTAAATGGTGGATTCAAATTAGGGGTATAGGATTCCTTAAAAAACTGTGCTGCTTTTTCAGTTTCTCCTAATCTTTCATACAACAAACTAAAGATGGCTTGGGTCATAGCAGGTGTGCCCTGATTGGGTACTCTTTTGGAATAAAAATCTAAGTCCTTTTTAATTTGAGCGGGTGCGGTAATTACTTTAAGTGGGTAGGCCAATAAATTCACATCGGCTTGCTTGATACCCTCTCCTTTATAACTGGCATGTTCTTTCGTAACCCCATTGGCTTCTCCTTCTGTATCAGGCATAGTAAGTATAGGGATATTCTTTGCAACCAAGGCCCAGTCTTCGTTTTGAGGCAGGCCTAAAATAGCCGCCGCTTTGTTGGCGGATTGCAAATTCACAATAGCTGCTGCATTGGTAAATGCATTGTTGTTGACATTTTCGGCCCACTCGTCTGCGGCAACTACATCGTTGATTTCATAATGGCCAGGCGCTTTTCGCTCTACCCTGCTTGCCCAAAAATTAGCGGTTTCTTTTAACAAGGTCCAGCCTGTTGTTTGCAGCCATTCCTTGTCTTGGGTGGCGCAATAATAGTTCCAGGCAGCAAATCCAACATCGGCTGTAATATGGTGCTCAAAAGGACCACTTAATGCCCATACTGGTGTTTCTTCTACCCCAGATCCTGCACTTTCCCAAGGGAACATGGCGCCTTTATATCCATGGTTAAAAGCATTGCGGCGGGCCGCTTCCAATCGATCGTACCGATATTGAATCATGGACTTGGCCAATGCTGGGTGCAAGACCAAAAGGGCTGGGTACATCCATAACTCTGAATCCCAGAAAACATGCCCATTGTAACCTAATCCAGACAAGCCCATCGGAGAAATACTTAAATTGGAGCCTGCCCTTACAAAAGAATACAAATGGTACAACATACTATGAATGTCTTGTTGTGCCTGATCGTCTCCTGTTAATTGAATATCGCTTTTCCATAAATCGGCCCAGGCTTCTTGATGATGTTGTATTAAACTTTCTCTACCTTCTAATTTTGCAAAAATAGTCATGCGTTCTGCTTCATTCAATGGATCCTCATGGTGTGCTGAAGTAATGGAACTACCTGCAATAGAGAAATGATAAGTGGTGCCTGCTTTTAATTGTTTTGCAAACTTCATCAGGTGCATATTGTTGTCCCACATTTCATGAATGACCCTAGGTTCTGTGCCATGGGTTTCGGAAAATAAAAAAGTATTGGAAGCGCACATTAATAATTTTCCAGTTGGACTTTTGGCAGAAGAAGTAAGTAAGCTTATGACCACATGCGGGCGATCAATTTCGTTGTAATAATTTTGCACTTCTTTTAAAGCATCAGGGGCTTCCATGACACTAGCGGCGCCTAGGTCTATGTCTTTTATAGCGGTAATGCTCACATCCATTAATACCGTGAAGGGCAACTGACGCAGTGCATAATAAGTATAAGTAATTTTCGCTTTATCTCCCATCTCAAAGCTACCCGTAAAACTTGCATTTTTCATGTCCAAACTTTGGGTAAAATTTTGCGTATTACTTGAATTAATTTGTTCTCCATTCACAGTCACTTGCATGTTCAACAAATTAAAACTGTGCAAGAAATTGCTTACTCTTCCACGGCCATATAAATCATAAGCACCTGCCAATACCACCTCTTTAACTTTAAAAGGCGCTGGGGCAGAAACAATGCCCACCATGCCATTGGCCACTGTAACTCCATAATAATTTTTGCTGTCCCAGTTTTTTGCTTCTAGATTCCAAGGGTCAATGGATTGGGCATTAAGCATTAAAATACTAGCAGTTAATACCACTGAAAAAAATAGTCGTTTCATAAGTCAATCGTTGAAGCAGTAAGTTACTATAAGTCCTCAGAATTAACAACTGCGATAGGATTAATAAATTCATTTTGTTATCTTTGAGCTTATCATTTTTAGCCTTTACTCATGAAATTTACTAAAGTATTTCTAGCCATTGTAATTGCGGGACTTCTTGGTTTCGTTTACCTTTTTATACCGAGTTCCATAATTGTAAGTGGTAGTTCCATTGCCCACCAATCTAACAATTCTGTGATTAGAGGTTTTACAAAATTAGAAAATTGGGAAAATTGGATGCCTAAAAAAGTAGCAGGTAAAAATAGTTTCAAAGTTGCCAATGGAATCATCAACATCAATACTACTACTGTTGCCGCTGCAAATGGGGAATACCTTTTAGACGCCCGTCGTTTTCCTATTGTTTTTGCTACAGATGCTGTGGGCAATGACAGCACTGCTATAAAATATCAACTAACCATCGACAATGTTTCCTTCTCTCCTTTCAAAAGAATTGACAACTATTTTTTAGCCCTTCGTATAAAAAAAGAATTGAGTAATTTGATTGATCAAGCTGGAAATTATTATTCTACCACCAAGGCTAATTATGGATTTGAGATCACAGAAGAAAAAGTAAAAGATTCTCTATTGGTGGCCATTCAAAAAAATTTTACAGATACACCTACTACTGCAGAAGTTTATTCACTCATTAGTGAAGTAGCTCAATATGTTGAAAAGAACAATGGTTTAATTCAAGGTTACCCCATGGTCAATATTACCAAATTAGACAAAATTGTTTTTACACAAGTTGGCCTACCCATTCAAAAAAGAATTCCAACCAATGACAAATTCTTGCTTAAAAAAATGGTTTTAGGTAATATCCTTAAAGTAAAAGTAGTGGGCGATCAAAATGAAGTGAATAAAGCCTTGCTAGCTACTGAAAATTTTATTCATGACAAATTAAGGACTTCTCCTGCCATGCCTTTTGTAAAATATGCCAACAATAGATTATTAGTACAAGATGCTTCTAAATGGGTTTCTTTTATTTATTACCCGATTTACTAAACTGAATAATTCTAAGGCTATCTGAATTCATGCCAAGCACAAAGGCCTTGCTTGAACCAATTTGTATAGGATACATTTTACGTACCTGCCCTTTCACCACAAGACCATTGAAAGGCACTGCCTCGAATGCGCCTTGCCCTTTATTTAATAAGAGGGTTCCATAATCGGCATCGTATCTACCCATTTGTACATTGTTGTCGTAAAAATTTCCCATTAATAGGAGGTCTGGTAATTGATCCCCATTCGCATCACAAATTGCAGCTGTTTTGAAAGCAGTTATTTGGGCTTCCCATGGCAATTCCTTAGGCGTGAAATTACCTTTGCCATCATTGATAAAAACAGTATTCGCAAAATGATAGGCTTCTGAAATTTCTGAAGTATTTAATTTTTCTTTAGTGAATATATCTGCTAAACTAGCTTTGGCAAAATCTTCGGCATACAAAAACGATTTTTTAATTTTTGGAATTTGTCTTTGAATTTCATCCTTATTGGCAAAGGGCAGTTCCTTGTTTTGCAAATAGAAACTGACAATTTGTTCTTTTTTACCATTGTCATCAAAATCATTGTAGTACATGCGAATGGGCTGTTCCTTGCTTGCTTTTAATCGGGTATTCAAACCTAGATTGCCTGCTATCAAATCCAAATCACCATCTCCATCTAAATCCACTGCAAGGGTAAAGTTCCACCAACCTGGCAAATTGGTTACAATTCCCTTTTTCCAACCATTGGGATTGGGGTATAAAATATCTATGCCGCCCCATTGATGCGTAAGAATGATTTCTTTTTGCCCATCTCCATTGATGTCGGCTTGAATGGCATTGGTGATAAAACCAATTTTTTGCAGCATGGGTGCAATGGAAACATTAGCCTCTTTGAAATGCCCATCCCCTGTATTGTACAATAAATAAGCATCCGGTTTTTGTCCATAGCTCATGGCTACAACCCTACTGGTGATCAATAAATCCGGATGGCCATCCTTGTTAAAGTCTGCAACTAGGATAGAAGAAGTTTGATTGTGAATTGGAATGGCATTGTCTAGTTTTTTTAAATTTCCTTTTCCATCATTCAAATATACCCTGGACAACATATTGACATCCTTACCATAATATTCATTGCCGCCTGATCCAACAATCAAATCTAGATGACCATCTTTATTGAGATCTGCCCATACCGCATCCACATCTTCATAATTACTATCTAAAGCCAAGGCAGGCTGCGTAGTTTTTATAAATTTGCCATTTTTTTCTTGCAAAAAAAGCGCTCCTGCCTGTCCTCTGGCACCCCCAATAAAAATATCTTCTAGTAAATCATGATTAACATCGCCCACCGCCAAGGCAGGGCCTTCGGTAGAATTCATTTGTGGTATCAATTGCTCTCTATTGAATTCTTGAAATTCATTTTCTTGATGTAAAAACTGAACCCCTGTTTGTGCAGTAATGTCCTCTAGAGGATTGCCCTTGATGAGATAATGATGCGTAATGCTATTGTAATTAAACAAGGGTAAGCCTTTTGCAAAATCAAAATGTAGGGTTTTATTTCTGTTTTTGTTGAGGTCTAGCTTTTGGTAAGTACTATTAGGCCAAATTAAAAAAGCAGAATCTACCTTGGTATTATTTAATCCAATATGGATTGGGATTTCCATGCTTGATAAAAATCCTTTAACGGGATATTTTTCATAGGTTCTTATTTCTCCGCCTGTAAAAACAATAATTTTTGAACCCAGCGCATTGTAATTTTTTTCTGGTCCTTTTAAATCAATCGCAACAAATTCATTTTTAGGATTTATGTTTTGTTGGTTTTCATAGATAAAAGACTTGTCATTCACATTGTTTACTACTAAATCTAAATCACCATCATTGTCAAAGTCGGCATAAGCCGCTCCATTGGAATAAGAAGGGGGATTGTTGACAATATTTTTTTCTTTGTCATCAAAGAATAAACTATGCTTATTTAAAAAGAATTGATTGGGAATTTTAATTTCTGGAAACTTGTCAATTAAAGCCATATCCTTATCACCCATTTTATTATCCCTAATTTTTTCTTGAATTTCTTGATTGGAAACATAATTGACGTAATCCATGTCATTCATTCGCTTTGGAATACCATTGGCGATAAAAATATCCTTATAACCATCATTGTCAAAGTCCATCATCAAAGTGGCCCAAGACCAATCAGTAGCAAAAATGCCAGCGTACATGCCTATTTCACTGAACTGGCCATTCCTTCTATTCCATTGTAAATTATTTCGGGTAAATTGATAATCGTACCCTACTGATATTTTGTATTTATAAATATCATAATCGTCTTCCCCCAAGGACCTTTTTAATATGTAAGGATCTTTGGGTAACATATCCATTGAAATAACTTCTGGAAAGCCATCATTGTTTAAATCGCCAGCATCTACCCCCATGGAGTATTGGCTACTGTGCATCATTGCATTGTCCCGCTCATCTTTAAAAGTTCCATTTTTTTGATTCAGGTACAAATAATCATTTTCATGAAAATCATTGCCCGCATAAATATCTGGCCAGCCATCTAAATTTAAGTCGCTAACCACCACCCCCAATCCATAACTAATGGCATTGCTGTTTATTTTGGTAGAAGCAGTGACATCTTTGTAATGACCATGATCATTTCTAAAAATACGGTCTCCTGAAAGCGGGTCAAAAGTGCCTATGAAATTTTTTCTTGGGGCAAAAGTACCATTTTGGTGCACCGAATGATTCAATAAAAAAACATCTAAATCGCCATCATTGTCATAATCAAAAAAACTAGCCTGGGTACTAAAGCCAGAAAAGTC
The DNA here is from genome assembly GCA_947451115.1 of Bacteroidota bacterium. Classification (GTDB taxonomy): domain Bacteria; phylum Bacteroidota; class Bacteroidia; order Chitinophagales; family Chitinophagaceae; genus Sediminibacterium. The sequence goes on along the minus strand of CANFXV010000007.1, from coordinate 65,615 downwards.
TAATCCATATTCCTTGGCTTCGTCTTTATATATGGGCACTCCATTTTTTATTGCTTGACAAACCAGCAATTGATTTTTGTCTTTAAATTTTTCAAAATTACCTAGTCTGCATATATAGATATCTAATAAGCCATCGTTGTTGATGTCAATGATGGATACACCTGTATTCCAAGCACTGTCCTGTGGTATTTGTGAAGCGGTGGTCGTATTTTCAAATTTCAATTGGCCCTTGTTCAAATACATTTGATTGGCCCCTTCATTCGAGGCGAAAAAGATATCAATATTACCATCCTTATTAAAATCTCCCACACCCACGCCAGCACCATTGTAATAATACATATAATGGAACATATTGAACTGCTCATTGGGATGCAGCCTGTTTTCAAATTGAATGCCAGTTTTTTGAGCATTGAGCATTTCAAATAAAGGGGCTTCCTTTTTTGCTGGGGTACAGGCAAATAGTAGCAGATTGATACCAACTGCAATGATGATTAATCCTTTATTTTGAAAATTTATTTTCATTTGAAATGGGCATCAATATTCATGAGTACTGGAAAATCGTCGTTACGAATAAACAAAACCCTTGGATTTTTTTTATTGGGTAAGGATAAGATATCTTTTACCTGACCTGTAATGGACAAGCCTGAAACTTTATCTTCTAAAACTTCAAATTTTCTATTGCCCTTGTTCATTAAAACAAGCCCGTAGTTAGCGTCCAATCTTCCAAATTGTGGAATAAATCCAAACTGATTGCCCCCCATGACTAGGTCTAGTTGATGGTCTCCATTTAAATCTAAGGCCAATAAGGCATTCAATGAAGAATATTGTACTTCGGCTGGTAGTCTTTGAATATCAAATTGTCCATTGCCCTTACCCCAGGCTATCACAGAGGAAGTAAAATTATACATTTTAAGTTTTGCCTTTTTGATGCTGTCGGGACTAAATAATTCTTGAAAAGTTTTAGCCGCGTAATCTTTGTAATTTAAATTTTCTTTTTTGATCAAGGGCACTTGCTCTTGCATTTCTGCTTTTAGGAAAACGGTATAATCTTTACCCCCAATACTTCTTGTTAAAATTTTATCCAAGCTTTCATTGCCATCAAAATCATACATCCATAATTTGACTGGCGCTGCTGGACTAGGTTTCAAATACCCGTTCTCGCCCATATTACCCAAGATCAAATCCATCTTGCCATCTCCATCTAAATCAGCTATTTTAATCGTCTGCCACCAACCAAATAGGTCCGTCAAATTTGATTTTTCTTCTACTAGTTGACCATTGCTGTAAGAATAAATAGCAGGATACATGTAATCACCCACCACCACTAATTGATTTTTATGCTTACCCATTACATCGCCCCATACCGCAGCAGTCACCATGCCTAAGCTTGAAAAACTAGGCGCTATGTTATTGGTTTGTTCTGTAAAGTTACCTTTGCCATCATTGATGTAGATACTACTTGCTGGGCTTACCCCATATTTAAAGGGTGTATTTCTGGCACCAGCAAAAACATCTAAGTCTCCATCCCCATCTATATCAAAGGGTAAAAGCACCCCCGTATTGTAGGAGAAATTCGGAAAAGCATTTTCTTTATAAGTAAAATTTCCTTTACCATCATTTAAAAATAAACGGTGATTCAATTCTCCACTATTGGGCAAACGGTCATTGCCACCAGCACCAATCAATAAATCTACATCTCCATCCTTATCTGCATCAAAAAATTCAGCAGCCACATCTTCAAAATTTTTAAAGGGGTCAAAGGCAGGGGTAGCTTTTTTTATAAACTGTCCTTCTTTGTTTTGTAAATAAATAGCACCGCCTTTCCCGGCAGCCCCTCCAATATATACATCCAATAAACCATCCCCATTCAAATCTCCACTAGTGGCTCTTGGTCCTTCTTGAGACAACATTCTTGGAATAATTCTTTCAGCATAAAAATCAACATGGTCGTTTTCTACATGTCGGTCAAAATTTGCTGCCTGTTCTACCATTAATGGTTTAGTTGCAAGTGTATTTATCCTTAAGGGTGTACTTGTTGTATTGTTTTGATTGAAATGATAGACCGTATCAATTTTCTGAATAGCAAAAACAGATTGAGTGAGGTTAGGCCAAATAATTTTTACAGAATCTACCTTTGTATTTTTTCCTAAACCAAAAACTTGTTGGTAATCCACAGAAGATTGAAATCCTCTTGCGGGAATTAGTTCCTTGCTTAAAATTTGCCCTTGTACATACAAATTTATTTTAGCACCAATAGCATAGGTGTTTTGCGCCAAGCCTTGAAGCCGAATACTTAGGTAATGATTTTTATTGACTGCTCTACTGTTGTTTTTAAAAATAAAAGCAGGCATATTGTTATTGTTAACCACCATGTCCAAGGCCCCATCGTTGTTTAAATCACCATAAGCAGCTCCATTGGAAAAACTAGGTATGGCCAAGCCCCAATCTTTGGCCGATTCTTTAAAACTTAAATCGCCATTGTTGTGAAACATTTTATTGGCAATGGGCTGTGAACTCATCTTACTGATGATGCTACTAATTTCTTCTTTCTTCCCTGTCAATACCATTTTCTGAATCATGTTGTTCGCGAAAAAATCAATGAAGTCTTGATTGGTTAAATCTCTGTAAATTCCATTGCTTACATAAATATCATTGTAACCATCATTGTCTGCATCAAAAATCATTTCCCCCCAACTCCAATCACTGGCCTGTACCCCTGCATAATGTGCTACCTCTTTGAATTTTCCATTCTTATTGTTTAATTGTAAAGCATTGTGCATGAACTGATGGTAAAATCCACTGGCTACTTTTAATCGGTAGATATCAATATTGTCAAAAGAGGTAGTTGTTTTTAATCTTTGTTCATCGTCAGGCAACATCTCTGTGGTAAATATATCAGGATAGCCATCATTGTTGATATCGGCCATGTCCGTACCCATCGAAGCGATGCTGTTGTGCTCCGTATATTTTTCTAATTCATCTGTGAAACTTCCATTTTTTTGATTGATGTACAAGTAGTCTCTTTCAAAAAAATCATTGGACACATACACATCCGGCCATCCATCTCCATTCACATCTCCAACGGTAACGCCCAAGCCAAAACTGATTAGAGAACCATGTATGCCCGCTTCTTTAGATACTTCTACAAAATGCCCATGGTCATTTTTGTACAAATGATCACCTCCGCCTTTTAAGAAATCAGCTACAGTAGAATTTTCTGCCCTTACATTACGTGCATTCCCATAATTCAAAGTATTGACAGGAATGGGGCTATTGTTGACCATAAAACAATCTAAATCTCCATCCATATCATAATCAAAAAAGGAAGCATGGGTGGTATAGCCATCGTTGTCTAAGCCATAGGCTGCAGCACTATCTGTAAAAGTTAAATTGTGGTTATTGATAAACAATTGATTTTTTCGAAGTGCTGGATGCATCATATTGCCTGCATTGCAAACATAAATATCCAACCAACCGTCATGGTTGATGTCCACCATGGTGACGCCGGTACTCCACTGTTTTTTATCTAGAAAACCCGCTTTGGCGGATATGTCCTCGAATTTAAAATCGCCTTTGTTTAAGAATAATTTGTTCGCACCTTGGTTCGCAGTAAAAAAAACATCTGGTAGCCCATCATTGTTAATGTCGCCAATACCCACTCCGGCCCCATTGTAAAAATTACGGTACTTGAAAATATTATTCTCCTTGTCATCGACCACGGTATTGGTAAACTGGATACCTGTTTGGTCCATTTTTTCAAACAGCGCAGTGGATGGCTTAGTTTGACATGCAGAAAGCACACAAGCTGTTAAAAAAATAAAAACAATTTTATGGGTACAATTTTGCATAGGCTTGACCTCTAAAAGGATCAATAAAAATACGACATCTTGACTTTATTCCCTTATTTGAATACTCATTCAGGACAAAAAAAAAGCGCCCCCTCAAAATGAGGAGGCGCTGTATAAATAGTTAAACTATTAAATTAGTAACCGAAGTTTTGCTTCAAATTTGGATTTGAAGAAACTGCTTGGTTAGGTATTGGATATACCACTCTGAAACCATCAGATTTAGCTGGTCTTTCAACAACTGGGTTGTTGAATACACCAAAACGAATCATATCTGGTCTTCTTACTGCTTCAAGGTACAATTCACGACCTCTTTCAGCTAAGATATCAGTTAAGGTAACTGCAGCTAATTTAGTGGCACCAGAACGAGCTCTGATGGCATTCACAATAGAAAGCGCTGTTTCATTGTTAGTAGCAGTTCCACCTCTTAAAATAGCTTCAGCCTTCATAAGTACTGCATCAGAATAACGCATCAAAACGAATTCATTTTCTTCGTTGAAGCCCATTTGATCACCCTTTAAAGGATATTTCATAGTTCTGATACCTTTTGCTTCTGTAGAGAAGAACAAACTTACATCAGGAGTAAAAATCAATGGAGAACCAGAACGGTCTTTTACCATCACTTTAGTTCCATTGTCATACTTGTATTGTTGGCCAGCTAAGAAACCTGCATTAAAACCAGAAACTTCAGTCATTAATGGTAAAGCAGTATATCTTCTAGCATCCGCTTCTTCGAAAGAATTGTAAAAATCAGAAGTAGTAGTGAAACCATTCCAACCAGAAAATGCTTGGTTGTAATGTGTTCCCATACCAGTAGCCCAAGTAATACCTGCATTACCACCTGTTTGATTTTTGTTACCTGCACCATTAGATGCTCTAGATAAGATCAACTCAGTTGAAGCTGTGTTGTTGTCCCATTTAAAGTTATCCCAATATGCTTTAGATAATTTGAATCCTTTAGCAGTGATTGCATCTACCAAAGTAACTACTGTACTCATATCAGCAGCAGCAAAAGTATAAGGTCCTGCTGGAGTAGCTGGAGCTGCTTTGTATACTGCTTTGTTCAACAACAATCTAGCTTTTAAAAATTGAGCCGCTTGTTTGTTTGCTTTATGGTTATCGCTACCTGGACCGAAATCTGGTAAGCCTGCGATTGCAGCGTCAACATCTGCTAAGATCCAATCAAAAGCAGCTGCTCTTGTTTTTACTTCTGGTATATCATCTGGACCTGCAGTAGCCGAACGATAAGGCACTTGACCAAATAAGTCCATTACTTGAGTAGCAATAAAAGCTCTCAAAAATTTACCTTCTATTTGTGCAGCACCAGTACTTTTTTCAGCCACCAAAGTAGCTGCAAACAAAGCACCATTTAAGCCGTTCCAAGTATCATATAATTGATTGTGTGCACCATCTACAGCGTGCAAATGGATTTTTCTCCAAGTACCGAAATCATCCCAGTCAGTACCACGAGTTGGGCCTAGTAATTCATCGGTAGAATGTTCTTGAAATGCAAACCAGTTACCCTGAGTTGCTAAATCATTTAATTTACCATAAACTGAATTCAAGTCAGCTGAATTAGATCCAGCAGAGGCAGTAGCCACTGACTTAGAACCAAACACTTTCTCGTCTAACTTAGAACAAGATACCTGTCCAATGCAAAGTGCAATTGCACCTACATAGATGGCCGTTTGTTTGATAAAATTATTTTTCATGTGTATTATTATTTAAAAAATTAAAAGCGTGCGTTAAGTCCTAAAGTGATAGTTCTAGCTCTTGGAGTTGCTGTATAATCAAAACCTCTTGATGGAACACCATTAAGGCTATGATCAACGTTCACTTCAGGATCTAGTCCAGAATATTTAGTAAACAAGGCTAAGTTTTGTCCAGACAATGTCAAGTTCAATCCTTTAATGAAAGAACCTGGTTTAACATCTACTGCATAAGCAATAGAAGCATTCGCTAAACGTACATAATCTCCTTTCTCCAAGAAACGTGATGATACGTTACCTGGGTTAATTGAGTTCTCGATATTATAAATAATATCTCTTGTTACGTTATGCGCTGTCTTTAAACTACCCTTTAACAATAAGGCATTCGCAGTGTTGTTGTATACATAGAAACCAGTTACTGCGTTAAAGAATACGCTAGCAGTAAATTTCTTGTAAGAAAAACTGTTGGTTAAACCTGCATTGAATGTAGGTAATGCACTTCCTTGTAATTCGTCTTTTGATCCATTTGCATAAACACCATTTCCATAAGCGTCAAATCTTAAGAAAGTAGGCATTACGAAAGTGAACAAAGGAGAACCGTCTCTGATTGTTTGAGCGTAAGCACCAGACAAACCTTGACCATTTACTCCACCTGTATTTACTACAGTTGAACCAAATCCAGAAATGTTATTTTTCAAGAATGACATGTTGTAAGCAACATCCCATCCGAAAGCACCTTTATAAGCTGGACGAACTAATTGATAATCTAAGCTAAATTCCCAACCAGTATTGTCAACAATACCAGGTAAGTTAACCCAACGATCAGCAGAAGCTGCTGGTTGAGGATAGCTAATTAAGAACAATAAGTCTTTAGTAGATTTCTTGAAATAATCAACAGTACCGTTTAAACGACCATTGAACATAGTGAAATCGATACCAACACCAGTAGTGGTGGTAGTTTCCCATTTCAAATTAGGGTTTGAGTTGGTATTCACTGAAGTGTTACCATTGAAATCTTTACTTTGAATCGCCAATGAAGCATATGCAGGGAACTCTTGGTTACCTGTAGATCCATAGTTTAATCTTGCATCAAAGTTTGAGAAGATTTTACCCAAAGTATTTTGAGCAAATTTTTCTTCTAACATTCTCCATTTGAAACCAAATGCAGGGAAAGTACCGTATTTGTGACCAGCACTTAATTTAGAAGAACCATCAATTCTAGCCAAAGCAGAAAGGATGTATTTGTCTTTCATAGTATAGTTTACACGAGAAAAATAAGACTGTAATTCCACTTGTGTACTATCTCCATACTCATCTGTTTTTCCACCAGTATAAGAATCCCAACTAGTTTTCATTGAGGTTGTACCTGCTACGCCCCAAGCTTGTTTAGCTCTGTAGTAGTCAGTAGTTTTTTGATAAGAGAACGCTGCTAAAACTTGCAAGTTGTTACCATTCTTATATGTTTTATCATAGTTCAAAGTGTGTTCGATCACTGCTGAATTTTGATTTAAGAATTGTTGTGCAGCTCTACCATGTCCACTGATATCACTACCTTGATAGTTCTTACCGCGGATATTAATGATCCCTTGACCATAGGCAGATGACATATTAGGTGATTGAAAAGTATAACGCTCTGTTTGGCCATTTTCAATACCATAAATAAGTTTGTAAGTCAAATTGGTTGACAACTTATAAGATAAAGACACGTTAGTCAATAATTTGCTATAAGTATCTTGGTCATTGTAACCTTCTAAAATTGCAACAGGGTTTCTGTTACCATCTTGATTATCGAACCAAGAACCATCAGCATTGTATACAGGGAAAGTAGGATTGTAGCTAATCATAGCACCAATCAAAGATCCTTGGTATCCAGCATTATTGGTTACTTGCGCATATCTGTTTTTAACAGAAGACTTATTCACTGTAACGTCTAATTTTAAACGAGAAGTTAATTGGTTAGAATATTTCAAACCAAAAGTCATTCTATTTAAATCTTGCGTTTTAACGATACCTTGTTGGTCGTCAAATGAACCGTTTAATTTCAAAGAAGTTTTTGCATTAGAGTATCCCCAAGCTAAGTTGTAGCTCTTAGATACTGCTGTTCTGAAAACTTGATCTTGCCAGTCAGTATTGTAACCTTTATCGTTACCACCTACGCCTGTAACATCAATTCCAGCATCTGCTAATGTCTTCTTGATACCATACATAAATTCTTGTGGGCTAGCAAGGTCATAACGAGCAGCTGTAGTAGCAACACTAGTAGTAGTATTGAAAGTTAAGCTTGGTTTACCTTTACCAGATTTAGTAGTAATTAAAACTACTCCATTCGCACCTCTTGCTCCATAAATAGCTGCAGAAGATGCATCTTTTAAGATAGAGATGTTTTCAATATCATTTGGGTTGATGAAAGACAATGGGTTTCTTGCTGTAGTTGAACCTTCAACAGAAATACCAGAACCTGTCATTCCACCACCATATAAAGGCACACCATCCACTACATATAATGGGTTGTTGTTACTTCTTACAGAAGAAGTACCTCTAATGGTTACGTTAATAGCACCTCCTGGTTCACCAGAATTGCTTGTTACGTTAACACCAGCTGTACGACCTTGCAATAATTCCTCTGGAGATGCGATAACCCCTTTGTTAAAGGATTTCTCACCCAAAGAAACCACTGATCCAGTCGCGTCTTTTACTTTACGCGTACCGTAACCTACTACCACCACTTCATTTAGTTGGTTGCTAGTTTGGTTTAAGGAAACTGCGATGTTACCTGTAGCATCTACTTCTCTTGAAGAGTAACCTACAGAAGAGATCACTAATTTTGCTACAGTAGAAGGAATAGTAATAGCAAAAGAACCGTCAGCAGTAGTTTTTGTTCCTACTGATGCACCTTTAACTACAACAGAAGCTGCAGCAATTGGTGAACCGTCTTTTGCATCTAAAACCTTACCTGTAACTGTTTTGTTCTGTGCTTGCGCATTTAAAACAAGCAAGCCAAGGAATAGTCCAACAAAAGTGGACTTAACAATTTTGAAATTCATAATTGGCAATTTATTGGTTTATTAAGCGTGTACAAATTACACGATTTTTGATTCCAACAAGTTTTATGTTAATTCTTTTTTAACTTTTTGCCCAAAAAAGCTAACAATTAGTAGTAAAATGATCTTAGTTCCCCTCCAATTTGACCTGAAAATCAATACAGTAAAGGACTTTTGAAAATACCCCCCTATAAAAAAATAGTTTATTTTTTTTATCTTGCCATAGATTTTAAACAAAAGAACAAACGTTTGCGGTAAAATTTGTGGTAAAGTTTTCATAAATTTGGTCATTAAATTGAACAAGGCATGACCAATACAACGCTCAAATTATTAGCCCAACAATTGCAATTAAGCATCTCAACAGTCTCAAGAGCTTTAAAAGATCATCCAGATATTTCTGCTAAAACAAAGGCCAAAGTACATGCACTTGCACAAAGCTTAGATTACGAACCCAATGCTTATGCTATCCAATTAAGAATGCAGAGTAGCAAAATTTTGGGCGTAATTGTTCCAGCTATTTCAAATTTATTCTATGATAGCTTTATTGCTGCAGTGGAAGAAGAAAGCCGAAAACATGGCTATGCCTTAATGATTCTTCAATCCAGTCATAATCCAGAGAATGAATTAAACAACTTGAAAATATTTAGACAAAACAGGGTATCGGGTGTATTTGCTTGTTTATCTGCCAGCTCTGAAAATATTGATGTGTACCATAAAATGAATGAAAGAGAAATTCCTGTAGTGTTTTTTGACATTGTACCCAAAGACAATCATTTTACTAAAGTGAGGATGGCTGATGAACGTTGCGGTGTGATTGCTGCAGAGAACATCATCAAAAGAAATTCAAAAAAAGTATTGGCTATTTTTGGTGATCCAGGACTATCCATCAGTCAAAATAGAAAATTAGCTTTTCAGAATTTTATGCGTGATTTTGCGCCTAAAACGCATGTGAATTACATCCATGCCAATAGTTCTGTAGAAGCAGAGGAGGCATTTAAAAAACATTATAGCAAAGCTTTAAAATTTGATACTGTTTTTTGCATGACCGATGAAATATTAATTGGGGTAATGAAAGCCATACAAGCTTTGGAAATAAAAATACCAAAGGAAATGGGCGTCATCAGTATCAGCAATGGATTTATTCCTAACTTATACCATCCAGTCATTAGTTATGTAGAAACCAGCGGCTTTCAATTAGGCAAATTGGCCTTTGTGCAAATGATGGCCAATATGCAAGGAGGAAAAACACTAAACGAACTTACCGTTGATGCCAAATTTGTAGAAGGTGGTTCTATGTAAATACAAGTCAACAAAAATTTATTATACATGTTAGCTAAAGCCAAAGCATTTATTTTTGATTTAAATGGAACCATGATTAATGACATGCCCTACCATATTGGGGCTTGGCACCAACAACTGACTGCCTTGGGTAGTACATTAAGCCTAGAGGAAGTAAAACACCAATGCTATGGAAAAAACGATGAGCTCTTAGAAAGAGTTTTTCCTGGAAAATTTTCGATGCAAGAAAAATTATCCATTGGCGCCAACAAAGAAGCTTTGTATCGTGTGGAATTTAAACCACATCTAAAATTAATAGACGGACTTGACCATTTTATTGTGAATGCATTCGAAAAAAATATCAAAATGGGTATTGGCTCTGCAGCCATCACTTTAAACATCGATTTTGTTATTGACCATACACAGATAAGAAAATATTTTGATGCCATTGTGAGTGCCGATGATGTAAGCATCAGCAAACCTCATCCAGAAACTTTTTTAAAATGTGCAGCGCAACTAGGCTATGCCCCATCGGACTGCATTGTGTTTGAAGATACACCTAAAGGAGTCTTATGTGCACAAAGTGCAGGCATGAAAACTATTGTGATCAAAGGCATGCATCAGGAAGCTGAATTCGCTGATTTTGACAATATCTTATTTTTTATTGAAGACTATACCCACTTAGAATTGTAATTGCACCCCAACTACTTTCCAATACAGAATTTAGAAAATATAAAATCTAACTGATCCTCATTGGTGATTTGCCCTGTAATGGTACCTAAGAAATGTAACGCACGATTGATGTCGATGGCGAGTAAGTCACCCGTTACATTTTCTATTAAGCCAGTTTCCACATCATTGAGTGAAAATAATAATCTTTTTAAAGAAGCTACATGCCTTGCATTGGTGACAATAGTGCCTTCTTTGTTCAATCCATCTCCCACTGCTTTTTGATGTAATGCATTTTCAAGCGCAAGTATATTTTTTTTATCCTTAGCTGCAATAAATATAATTTCTTTTAATTCAGGATTTTGCTCAAGCGTGGGGTCGATGGCTATGTCCATTTTGTTTCCTACAAGTATTAATTTATGCGCTCCTGCCAATTCCTGCTGCCAGTCTTTGATTTGAGCTGCGGTAGTAGTACTTGCATCAAACAAGGCAATCACAATATCAGCTGCTTGAATTTTTTCTTTGCTTTTCTCAATGCCCATTTGCTCGATGCCATCAGAAGTGCTTTCTCTAATACCTGCTGTATCAATCAATTTATACATCACTCCTTGTATATTCAAATACTCTTCTACAGTATCTCTAGTCGTACCTGGAATTTCACTGACCAAGGCCCTGTTTTCATTGAGTAAGGCATTCAACAAAGTAGACTTGCCTGCATTGGGCTTGCCCACGATGGCTACTTGGACTCCATGTTTGATGACATTGCCTAATTGAAAGGATAGTAACAATTCATTGGTTTTTGCTTGCAATTCATGTACCAAAATTTCCAAAGATTTCTTATTGGCAAACGCAACATCTTCTTGTGAAAAATCTAATTCCAATTCGATCAAGGCCGAAAATTTAATGAGCTTCTCGCGCATGACTTGTAAGTCCGACGAAAACCCACCTTTTAGATTGTATAAAGCTGTCTTACGAGCTGCCTCGGTATTACTGGCAATTAAATCGGCCACTGCTTCTGCTTGGGTTAAATCTAATTTCCCATTTAAAAAGGCACGTTGTGTAAACTCCCCAGGCTTAGCCAATCTAGCTCCTTTGGCCTGTAATAATTGTAAAATAGAATCTTGTATATAGGGTGAACCATGACAAGAAATTTCAACCACTTCTTCGCCGGTATAAGAGCTAGGGGCTTTATAGAGGGTTAGCACCACTTCATCGATGACTTCTTTGCCATTGATAATTTTTCCTAAATGTATCGTATGAGAGGCTTTATTGTGTAAATGCTTCTTTGAAAAAACCGAACTGATAATATCAATAGCCGTTGGACCACTTAATCGGATCACCGCAATGGCCCCCAAACCTGGTGGAGTGGCTAGGGCTACAATGGTATCATTCCAAGAACTTAGATTTTCGCGCATAGGGCAAAGGTAAACTTTAACTAGTATTTATGGAAGATGAACCAATGTAAATAAGCATAAAAAAAATCCCTTTCCGAAATTTCGAAAAGGGATTTATTATGTAGAAAAAGTTTAAACCTAATCTTCAGAAACTACGAATACAATGGCTTGACGGTGACGATAAATTACATTACGTCCATTTTGAACTGCGGGCTTCCATTTTGGACCTCTTGTAATTACACGAACCGCTTCGTCTTTGGTACCGTATCCAGGATCGTTCTCCGCTTTTACATCACTGATAGAACCATCTCTTGAAACGACGAATGAAACCACTACAGAATATTTACCTGGAGGCGCACCATTTTCAACAGGTAAATCTCTATTCAAAGTTCTTTCTAAGTAACGAATCCAGCCTTGCTGTCCACCTGGGAACTCCGCTTGAATTTGTACTACAGTAAAAATTTTGTCTGTTTCTTCATCTGCTGGAGGAGCTACTGGTCCAGACTCCACTGGGGCAACCAATCCATCATCTTTAATACCTTTCTGATCGGTTGAGCCAATTTTTACGTCTTCTAGCTTTTCAACTTCTTTCACTTCATCCTCTTTTTTCACTTCCTCATCTTTAACGATTTTTGGAGGTGTAAACTTGGCCATTTCCACTTTTGGTGGTTCCACTTTTGGTGGCGGTGGAGGAGGTGGAGGTGGTTTCTTTTCTTGAGTTACGTCTGTCAAAGAAACATCCGTTACCACTATTTCAGTTTTAGATTTCTTAGCGCTATTAGACCAAATTGCAGCAGCAGCCAAAAGAACGGTTACAGTGACCATACCAATTAAAGCCTTTTTAAGGCGATCATTGTAGGTTTTTCTTAAGTCATAAGCACCATATTCCTTAAACCTTCCCTCAAAGATGAGGTCTAGAATATCGGCGTTTAATATTTTGTTTATGTCCATTTTTTAATGCTTTTAATTGCTAGAAGATTTTGCGGCCTCATCGGATTTTTTAACCAATTGTTCTTCAATGTCAAAAATATCTACTAGTGCATATTTTTTTACAACGTTAATTGACATTTCGTCTAATATATCAATCACGTTTTTGTAAGTACAAGTTGAACTTGGCTTGATCACAATGACTAAATCCTTTTCTGGATTTGTTGGATCTTGTGCGACACTTCTTACATACTCCTTCTTTTTTAAGATCACATCACGAATGGAATTTTCTCCATTGTAAGAAGCAGATAAAAAATTAGAAGCATCAGGTTTCAATTGTCCTTCGTAATAATATATATGGTTGTCCGCACCCATTAAGATGGTTAAAGCACCTGATTCCTTTGCTTTATTTTGCTCTTCAGGTTTTACTTTATCATCAGGCAAAATCAACTTCATTGCTGTAGGTTGACTCATCGTAGTAGTGAAGATGAAGAAGGTAATCAAAAGAAAACCTAAATCCACCATCGGCGTCAAATCGACGCGCGTTGATAGCTTTTTTCCTTTTTTGACCCCTGGTCCTTTCTTATGGCCACCACCCGAGGTATCTAATTCTGCCATAGTAAATAGCTTTTAATTAGTTTATAATTTAGTTTTCCTGTTTTTCGCCACTCATAGATTTCTTATACAATTCTGAACCTGCCGGAGCATTTTCTGGATTGGTAATCATTTGAAATCTTTGAATATTGTTTTTCTTAAATGCTACAAGTACATTTTTGAAAGCTGGATACTTAGCTAAATTGTCTCCTTTTAATAAAAGGTCCAATTTGGCACCGGCATAAGCTTCATTCACCACTTGCATCCAAACGATTAATTCATTGTCTGTACTGTCCTTGCATGGAATACCAGGAAGCAAGTTCCCTTTTCTGTTTTCTTCAGAGATGGCTAAAAAAGATTTCAAACCACTTAACGGCGCTCCTATAAAATTCGCACTTTTAAAAGCAGGAACATCAATTCCTAAATTTTTAGTGGCATTCAAAGAGTTCGCAATAGTTTCTCTTTTTTGTTTGTCATCAATGGTAAGAAATACTTTGCCATCTTTATCAATGGTAATTAAGACAAAATCTTTGTTAGGAGCCACTTTAGAAGATACTGAACTTGGTGTAGTAACTGCTATGGCTTCGGAAGGTTTGAACTTAGTTGTCAAGATAAAGAAAGACAATAAAAGGAAGGCCACATCGCACATGGCAGTCATGTCGATGGTGGTACTCTTACGAGGTAATTTGGCTCTACCCATTTGTATATTCTTTTAATTATTATTTATAAGGTTGCCCTTATTAAAATATTTTTTGCTTTAACTACTATTTGTAGTTGGCTGCGAAGCTTTGAGTTAATGTAAATCCAGACTCATCAATACCATAAGTGATGCCATCGATTCTTGTAGTGAATACGTTGTACATTATGATCGCGATAGCTGAAGTACCAATACCCAATGCAGTATTATACAAGGCCTCAGAGATACCTTGAGATAATTCACGAGCAGCTTCTCCACCACCTTCTTCACCTAATTTAGAGAAAGAACGAATCATACCCAATACCGTACCGAACAAACCTAACAAGGTGGCTACTGATGCGATGGTAGATAAGAATACTAAGTTTTTCTCTAACATTGGTAATTCCAATGCAGTAGCTTCTTCGATTTCTTTTTGAATATTCAAAACTTTTTGGTCTGTATCCAATTCTGTATTTGAAATCATTTCTTTGTACTTAGTCAAACCTGATTTCATTACATTACCTACAGATCCTTTTTGTTTGTCACACTCAGCGATTGCTTTGTCAACTTCTTTATTAGCTAATTGGAATTGTACTTTGCGAATGAATTCAGCAATGTTTCCGTTTCCTGCAGCTTTCTTAATTGTTAATAATCTTTCAATAACGAAAGTTAAAACGATTAATAAACTTCCAATTAAAACTGGCACAACGATACCGCCTTCGTACATTTTTGTAAAAGTACCTTTTGGTCCTTTATGACTAGGCCAGAATCCACCATTCGGGTCTGGGTTAGTGAAATTACTTCCGTTTCCTAGCACAAAACGCCAGATGACGTAACCTGCTAAAATACATAAGATAGGTGCTAAAGTTGCAACAAGATTCCCACTCTTTTGAGGCTGTGCTGCATTCTTTGAAGCAGCAGCTGTTGCAGTTGATTTAATCTCAGCCATGATTCAATTGATTTTTGGTTTAAATAAAAATTTTTTTAGAAAATGTCCTTGTTAACTAATAAGTAAGATTCTTTCAAATCGGTACGGTTTAATTACTAAGGGCTTACAAAATAAGTAATTTATTGGTTGAAACAAATTCCAAACAATAATTTTATTTAAAAATAATTTTAAAACTAACCCTTGTTGGCGGACCCTAAAAATGCTGGGGGCCAAGTATTAAAAAAATCAATCATCTTAATTTGAAAAAAATACAGGCAAAAAATTGGATTTTACTTCAATTTCTAGAAGAAAGGACCTAGAAAATCTAAAAGTCGGTGTAAAAAAGAGAAAAAATGGATAAACAATGCCATTGATGGCTATTATTCGTACCTGAGGGCGTCAATGGGGTTCAAGGCGGAGGCTTTCATGGCTGGGTAAATACCTGCGGCCAAACCCACCACCGAGCAAATGACGATACCTATTACCACCCAAATCCAGGGTACTACAAATCCAGTATTTAAGACCAGGCTAAATATATTGCCCACTAAGACCCCTAAAATAATACCAAATACTGCTCCTAAAATACTAATTAAAATGCTCTCAAATAAAAACTGACGGCGTACATCTCTTCTTTTACCCCCAATGGCTTTGATCAAGCCCACTTCCCTGGTCCTTTCGCTTACGGCCACGAGCATGATATTCATAAGACCAATGGCTGCCCCAATTAAGGTAATCATTCCAATAGCGCCTGCTGCACCACTAATGCCAGATAAAAGCCCGATAAACAAGTCTGCAAATTTGTCGCTTTTGTCCACGACAAAATTATCGGTCTCAGAAGGGATTAATCTTCTGGCTTTTCTCATTTGCTCGGTGGCCTCGTCAATAGCTGGCGCCAATTCTTTTACATTGTTCACCATCACCCCTAGTGCATAAGAAGAACTTCCTTGATACTGTCTTACATTTTTTAAAGTAGAAATAACAATATCATCTTGACGCATCATCGCACTGGAGCCCTTTGATTTTAATAAACCAAGCACACGATAAGGCTTGCCTTGTAATAATATTACTTTGTCAATGCATTTTTCTGGTTTACCTGGAAATAATTTAGCAGCCACATTTGAGCCTATAATACAAACATTACGACCACTACTTAAATCTACATTATTAAAATTGCGCCCTAGCGTTAAAGCATACCCATTCACTGCTAGATAGTTTTCATCACCACCCATCAAAGAAATTTGCGGATTGGTTTTTCTATTTTTGAAATGCAATTCATTATTCCCCCCTTTTCTTATTGAAATACTTACAGCAGCACGATTAAAACCAAAATGTTCTTTAAAATAAGTTGCCTCTTCTATTTTAATGATTTTATCTAGGTTTGATTTTTTTTCTCTTTGCCCTTTTTTAGATTTACCAAATTCATCCCCATCGTTAGGGCCACCCATATTCATTCTAGCATTCATCTCTTTGTATCGAACACTAAAGGCATTGGCACCCATGAATGAAAAGTTTTCTTTCAAACTTTGATTCATGGCGGATATTGCTGTGATAATGCCAATTAAGGCCATGATACCAAATGCAATAATGGCTACAGTAATTCCAGTACGTAATTTATTGCCCCTAACGGTGCGCCATGCCAACACAAAAGAATCCTGAATGGTCATTATACTTGGTTTATGAAACTTAAAGGTAAGATAGATTCCACAATGCCCCTCCCTTTGTAACGAGTAAATGAAGAACGGCTAGAAGTAGAGATAATTGAGCAGTAAATTAGGTAAAACCCCTAGGACGAGCAGCACAATGGCCAATACCAGAAGTTGATATTGGTAGTTTTTGGGCATGGGGCCAATGGCTGGCTCCCCTGCTGTAAAATACATGGCTTGTATAATTTTAAAGTAATAATAAATACTGATGGCTGCAAAAACAACTGCTACAAGGATCAACCAAAGACCAGCACCTGCTTTTAATAAATTGCTTAGCATATAATATTTTGCGAAAAAACCACCCGTAAGCGGGATACCAGCCAATGAAAATAAGAAAATGGTAGTGGTAAAGGCCAACAAAGGATCTGCTTTAGCCAAACCATTAAATGCTTCAAAACTATTTTCTTTCATCTTTACCAAGACGCCGAAAATACCAATGGTGGCGATGGAATAAACTACCGCATACAATAATATAGACTCATTAGAAATTTCTGATTTGCCATACAAAGCAAACAACATAAATCCGGCTTGCGCAATACTTGAATAAGCCAACATACGTTTTACGCTTCTTTGGAAAACAGCAATAATATTACCCACCAAAAGTGTAGCTATAATAACAAAAGTTAAAAGAATGGTCCAAGAATAACCCAAGGCTAAGTATTGGGTATTGAATACTTTTACAAAAGCAATAAAGCCAGCTGCTTTAGCGATGGTGGCCATAAAGGAAGTAAAGACCGTAGGGGCTCCATCATATACATCTGGAGTCCAGAAATGAAAGGGCGCTGCAGACACTTTAAAATTCATGGCTGCAAAAATTAAAATCAAACCTGCAGAGACAAGCAATTGCTCTTCCACCATTCCGGTACTTATATGAATTAGTGGCGGGGCCAAATGAAAACTCCCAGACCCGCCATAAATCAAAGTAATGCCCAACAATAATATACCGGTAGAAAAAGAACCCATTAAAAAATATTTCAAAGCAGCTTCATTGCTCAGCATATTTTTTTTATCGGCTCCTGTTAAGATATACAAAGGGATAGATAAAATTTCTATGCCAATAAACAACATCAATAAGTTGTCAAAAGAAGTGAGGACGCTTACGCCGCATAAAATGAAAAAAATCAAACTGTAAAAATCGGCAGCAGCATTGCTTAATTTTGAAATTTCTTCCCCATTGATCCAAACATATATAAATGTAAGGGCAAACATTAAAGTATTGGCATACAAACCGAACACATTAAATGCCAACATACCTTTTGTATCATAATTAAATGTATACCAACCGTTGGCTTGTGCTAAATTGGCCATGATTAAAATAATCAATCCAAATAAAGCAATGTTTTTTTGTGCTTTTTGACTTTGAATGCCCCAAGAACAAAACATCATCATCACCCCGAGTAAAGTAGAAACTACAATTGCATTCATTACTAATTCATTTAATTATTTTACAAACAATTGATTTAAAGTATCTGCTGTTAAAGTAAATAAAGGTTGAGCGTACACCCCTGTTACAAATACCAGCAACAGTAAAACAATCAATACCGCTTGCGCTCCTTTGTTGGGCGTTTGCATGGTATTTATTTTTTCACTTATTTCACCATAAGCCACTTTTTGCACCATATTTAAAGTATAAATAGCAGCTAGCACAATACTCAAGCCTGCTAAAGCGGCCATCCATGGATTAAATAAGAAAAGTCCGTTGAACATTAAAAATTCACCAACAAAAGAATTGGTCAATGGCAAGGCAATATTGGCTAAGGCAAAACCCACTAGTAAAATGGCTAAAGTAGGTTGCTTCTTCGCCAACCCGCCCATTTGTTGCATAGACCTTGTGCCTGTTTGTTGTTCTATAATGTCTGCTACAATCCATAAGCCAACCACATTGATGCCATGTGAAAACAATTGTATCAAAACTCCTTGCACTGCCACTTGGGTATGTGTAAATAAAGCCGCATTCATTAAGCCGATATGTGCAATAGAAGAATAAGCAATTAATCTTTTTATATCATCCTGACGAATGGCGATAAAAGAGGCGTACAAAACACCAATCACAGATAAGGCCACCACAAAATGAGTATGTGCCATAAAAGCAAAAGGAAACAAAGGCATCAACCACCTCAAAATTCCATACAAGCCCATCTTCACCATCACTGCACTCATGACCATGGTCACCGCTGTAGGAGATTGCTCATAGGCATCTGGCTGCCAGGTATGCAATGGAAAAATGGGCATCTTGATGGCAAACGCTATAAAAAATAAAGCAAAGGAAGTGATTTGTTGTCCTTGGGTTAAACTTGCTTGTATAAAAGATTGAATGGCAAAACTATGATCGGTGGTATGTGCGTTGACAAATAATATTCCTGCCAACATGAATAATGAACCTAAAAAAGTATAAATGAAAAATTTAAAAGTTATAGCCACTCTTTTTTCGCCGCCCCAAATAGAACATAAAAAATAAACTGGAATCAAGGCCAATTCCCAGAAAAAATAAAACAGTAAAGCGTCTGCCGCTAAAAACACCCCTATCAATCCTGCTTGGGTAAATAACAGTAAGGACAAAAAAACATTATTCTGTTTGTATTCATTTTTAGCGGTGGAGATAAGAATGGCAGGAAAACTAATGGCAGTCAAGAGTAGTAATAGCTTAGACAATCCATCGGCATGTAAAACGAACCTGCTATTTAAATTAGGCAACCAAGCCAGATCAAAATCTGCAATGGGGGTGCCTAATGTTTGCAATACAAGCAATAAAGTCAATGCACTAAATAAAATTGCAGTCCAATTGGCTAGCTTCTTGTTCTTGATAAACAAGACCAGAATGGCAGCCAAAATAGGTAAAAACAATAATGAAACTAAGATCATATTTGCTTGATTAATGTTGATTCAATTTATTAATAAATCTCAAAATGTTTAAATCATTAAACCAAAAAGCAAAAAGTAAAATGATTCCAATGACCATAAATAAAATATAATAACCCACTTGTCCATTTTGTATCAATCTTACTTTTCTTGCACTGTATTGAACTAATTTTCCTGTGCCATTCACCGCGCCATCAATCACTTGCTTTTCGATTACATTTTTTAAAAAACCAGCGAATCGGTTCAAAGGAAATACAATGGCTTCATTGTAAAATTCATCCACATACCATTTGTTGTAGAAAAATTTACCAATAGCGGTTTTAGGCTCCTCGTCGGTTTTCTTTGTATAGATGGATAGCGCAATCATTAATGCAATCAAAGCAATCGCCACAGATACCACCATTAAAATCAACTCCATGGAATGAGTTAAGCCTAATTCTACTGGTTCGCCTACAATGGGCATAAGTTGATGAGACAACCAATGATGGCCACCCATCAATTCAGGAATGCCGATGGCCCCTGCAATAGCACTTGCGATGGCCAATAAAACCAATGGCAAAGTCATGGCAGCAGGAGATTCATGTAAATGATTCGCTTGATCGTTTGTTCCTCTAAATTTTCCTAAGAATGTTGTGGCATACAATCTGAACATATAAAATGCAGTCATGGCGGCACCAATCACACCCAATACCCAATAAATAGGACTTTTTGCAAAGGCAGCTGCCAATATTTCATCCTTAGAAAAGAAACCACTAAATGGAGGTAACCCTGCAATAGCAATACATCCAATTAAAAAAGTAATATGTGTAATAGGAAGTTTTGATTTTAATCCACCCATTTTGCGGATATCTTGTTCATGATGCATGGCATGTATTACCGAGCCAGCGCCTAAGAACAACAATGCTTTAAAAAATGCATGGGTAATGACATGGAATACCGCACCCGAATAAGCACCTACCCCCAAGCCTAAAAACATATAACCCAATTGACTCACTGTGGAATAAGCCAATACTTTTTTAATATCGTTTTGTTGGATAGCAATGGTGGCTGCTAATAAGGCCGTACTAATCCCAATAATCGCAATCACGTTTTGTGTAATGGCGCTATGACTAAATAAAATATTGCTTCTAGTAATCATGTAGATACCTGCAGTCACCATGGTAGCTGCGTGAATTAAAGCTGAAACTGGTGTAGGCCCCGCCATCGCATCAGGCAACCAAGTAAACAAAGGAATTTGCGCGCTCTTACCCATGGCACCAACAAACAATAATAAAGTAATGCCTGTAATATCAAAAGAAGATAAATTCGAAATTCTTTCATAAGTTAAAACCTCACTGTAGCTCACCGTTCCTAGTTTAGCAATTAACCAAAAAATGGCCAATAAAAATCCTAGGTCACCAATGCGGTTCATGATGAAGGCTTTCTTGGCAGCATAATTATAATTGCCATTGGTAAACCAATAGCCTATTAATAAGTAAGAACATAAACCCACGCCTTCCCATCCAATAAACATCACCACATAATTATCGCCTAAAACCAAAATCAACATAGAAAAAATAAACAAATTCAAATAAGCAAAATAGCGTGCATAATGTGGTGCAGCTTCGTCTTTCATGTAAGCTGTAGAATACAAATGAATTAAAGAACCCACGCCTGTAATGACTAATAAAAATAAACTAGACAAGGCATCCACTTTAAAATCAAAAGGTATTTTAAGGGTAGCCGTATGGATGAAATCGAAATAATGCACAGTTACTGCCCCATGCGTCTGCACCTGTATAAATGCAAAAATGCTTGCAATAAAGGAAGAGACAATATAACCAGTGGCCTTATAGGCAATCACTTTCTTGCTCCAGTAATTTCTACCCAATCCATTGAATAAAAATCCAACAAAGGGCCAAAGAAGTATGAAGGCAACTAGTATTTTCATGAAGGCCATTGACTTAGTTTTTTAATCTATTTAAGAAATTGATATCTATAGAATGAGTATTGCGGTACATCATTACTATAATGGCCAGTCCAATACTCACTTCAGCGGCGGCAACGACCATGATAAAGAAAACAAATATTTGTGCATCTATGCCTGCCGTGTTGGCGACGCTGTTTTGGGCAGCCAAGCCATAATACATTTTAGAAAAAGCAACCAATAATAAATTTACGGCATTCAACATCAATTCAATACACATAAACACGATAA
This sequence comes from Bacteroidota bacterium, assembly GCA_947451115.1. Taxonomy (GTDB): domain Bacteria; phylum Bacteroidota; class Bacteroidia; order Chitinophagales; family Chitinophagaceae; genus Sediminibacterium. The sequence goes on along the minus strand of CANFXV010000007.1, from coordinate 43,795 downwards.
TCGCATTTCGACGAGTTAATACGCCTACCACACCAATACTAAATAGTGTAAGGCAGAAATAGATATAATATTGTATAGGCATAGTTCGAATTTTATTTTTTTCCAATCAATACGGCACCCACCATGGCACTTAAAAAAAGTACACTACTAATTTCAAAAGGAACTACATAGTCTGTAAACAATGCTTTACCCAATGGATGTATCAATCCTATGGACCCTTCTTTTAACAATACATTTTTTCCCACCAAGGGCATTGATTGTTTCACCAAAGAAATGAGCAAGGTCAAAAAACTTCCGCCAGCAATCACTCCGATAAACTTTACATACAAATGCTTTTGTGGTTCGCTGTCTTTTTTTATGTTGATGAGCATAATCACAAACAAGAACAAAACCATGATGGCCCCTGCATATACAATGATATTAACGATGGCCAAAAATTGAGCATTCAATAATATATAATGACCTGAGATAGCAAAAAATACTAAAATCAACCAAAGCACGCTATGAATTGGATTTTTGCTCACCAGCACCATAATGGCACTTACCAAAGCAAAAGCAGACAATACGTAAAATAAAATTTCTAATAAATTCATAATGATTATGCTTCTACTCCTTTTGCTTTTGCCAATGCACTTGCATTGGTTAAAGTATTGGGAATTAATAAATCGTTCTTATCGTAAATGAACCCTTTGCGTGTATAATTGGCTGGCGCAAAAGTTTCGCTTAAATAAATAGCATCCTTTGGGCAAGCTTCTTCACACAACCCACAGAAAATGCAACGCAACATATTGATTTCATATTTTGCAGCATATTTTTCTTCTTTGTATAAATGTTCTTCTCCCTCCTGTCTTTCTGCCGCTTCCATCGTAATGGCTTCTGCGGGACAAGCCACTGCGCACAAACCACAGGCAGTGCAATTCTCGCGACCTTCCTCATCTCTATTCAACACATGCAAGCCTCTGAACACCGGACTGAATTCTCTTTTTTGTTCTGGATAGCTTATCGTGGGCTGTTTTTTAAACATATGGCTAAAAGTAATGAACATCCCCTTGATGATATTAATCAAATACAAACGCTCCCAGAAAGTCATGGGCTGGCGGTTTACTGCGATTGATTTATTGGTTAATGCTTGCATCTTTTATTCGTACAATTTTATAATTATAATTTGGATAAAATTAAAGCTCCCGTGAGCAACATATTAAATAAGGCCAGGGGAATCATTTTTTTCCAACCTAAGTTCATCAATTGATCATACCTAAATCTTGGAATGGTCCAACGAATCCACATAAATAAAAATATAAACAACACAATTTTAATAAGCAAAGTGCCCACTCCAATCATGGCTGCAATATTTGGCGCTACTGAACTTTCATTAAAGAAAGGTAAGTCATAGCCCCCAAAATACATTGAAGCCATAATAGCACTGCTCATAATCATGTTCACATATTCTGCAAATAAATAAAAACCTAATTTCATAGAAGAATACTCTTGGTGGTAACCAAAGTTTAATTCATTCTCTGCTTCTGGTAAATCAAAAGGGGTACGATTACATTCGGCCATCGCGCAAATGAAGAAAATTAAAAAACCCAAGGGCTGATAAACCACATTCCAATAATGTCCTGCCACTTGATCCGCCACAATGGTTTTTAAACTCAAAGTACCCGTGGTCATCAGTAGTGCAATTAAAGCCAAGCCCATGGCAATTTCATAACTTATTGCTTGAGAGGCCGCTCTTAAAGCAGACATCAAAGAGAATTTATTGTTGGATGCCCATCCTCCGATCATAATACCATAAACACCCATACTTACTACAGCGAAAACGTATAAAATGCCAATGTTAACATCGGCCACTTGTAGTTCAATGGTTCTTCCAAATAAATGTAATGCCGTGCCCCAAGGTATCACCGCACAAGTCATCAAACTTGCAGTCATGGCTAAGCCTGGACCCAATATAAATAACCATCTGCTGGATGCATTGGGAATAATTTCTTCCTTCATGATTAATTTCAAACCATCCGCTAGAGGTTGCAATAAACCAAATGGACCTACTCTATTCGGACCTGGACGGTCTTGTAAAATAGCTGCCACTTTTCTTTCGCCAAAAGTAGTGTACAAGGCAATGCCCAAACTTGCAAAAACTATAATGGCAATGACTATTAATTTTTCAATTACAAATGCCCAATCAAATGCGAGTAGTGTCATACTTTATTTATTAGGCGTTATTAGATTTATTATTAAAAGTAGTTCCATGAGAAGGCCCTTCAATTTCACTTAAATGAATAGAAGGTAAGTTAACTTCACTTTCATTGTGGATGTCCATCAATAAATGAGGGGCTCTGCCATCATTCACTGCTTTAAATGTTTCTGTTGGAATTGTGGTGCCAATATTTCCTGCATAATGACCTTGTGCAATAACGGAATGCCTGCTGATTTCACGTGGACCTTCAATCACCCAATCATTGGCATGTTTTTTATCAAAACGACAGGTGTTGCAAATCCATCCTGGCTTACCTTCGGGTGTGTCTTCAATTTCTCCCCACTCGTCCTTGCGTGCAGTAACTCTAAATACTTCATCACCTCTATTCCACAAAGTTACACGACCAGAACAGGTTGGACAATCGCGGTGTGCATCCATTGGTTTTAAAAACCATACTCTATTTTTAAAACGGAATGTTTTATCGGTTAAAGCCCCCACTGGACACACATCAATGACATTGCCTATAAACTCATTGTCCAAGCTTTTTTCAATATGGGTGGCAATTTCGGCATGGTCGCCTCTGTCTAAAATTCCGTGCGCTCTTTTATTGGTTAATTGGTCGGCGGTAAACACACAACGGTAGCACAAAATACAACGTGTCATATGTAGTTGAATATGTTTACCTAAATCATGTTTCTTAAAAGTACGTCTTTGAAATTCATAGCGTGTGCTAGACTTGCCATGTTCAAAACTTAAATCTTGCAAATGACATTCTCCTGCCTGATCACATATGGGACAATCAAGGGGATGATTCAATAATAAAAATTCAACCACCCCTGCTCTTGCATCAATTACTTTTTCACTGGTAATATTTTTAACCTCCATTCCATCCATTACTGTGGTTCTACAAGAAGCCACTAGTTTGGGCATTGGACGAGGATCTTTTTCAGAACCTTTTGAAACTTCTACTAAACAGGTACGACATTTTCCGCCACTTCCTTGCAACTTGCTATAATAACACATTGCCGGTGGTGCCACCGCACCACCAATTTTACGTGCCGCTTGCAATATCGTCGTGCCCGCTGGTACTTCAATGGTAATGTTGTCTACTGTTACTTTAAATAATGTTTGTTCACTCATAGTTTTACGCAATGTTATGCAGGCACATGAATAGGGTCTGCATAGTGTTGTAAACCAAAATTACTTGTTTGTGATAGTTCTCTATTGTTGATATGCCATTCAAATTCATCACGGAAATGTCTAATCGCTGCGGCTACTGGCCAAGCGGCTGCATCTCCTAAAGGACAAATGGTATTGCCTTCTATTTTTCTTTGAATGTCCCACAATAAATCTATATCACTCATCTCTCCTTTTCCTAATTCAATTTTTTGTAGTATTTTTTCCATCCATCCTGTTCCTTCTCTGCAAGGTGAACATTGTCCACAGCTTTCGTGTCTGTAAAAACGCGCTAGGGTTAAAGTATTTTTTACAATACATTGGTCTTCATCTAAAATAATAAAACCACCAGAGCCCATCATAGAACCTGATGCAAAACCACCGTCACTTAAACTTTCATAGTTCATGTAACGCGTTTCCCCCTTGGCTGTTTTTAATAAAAGATTCGCAGGTAAAATAGGCACAGAAGAACCCCCTGGAATACAAGCTTTTAATTTTTTGCCACCAGCAATACCTCCACAATATTCATCGCTGTAAATAAAATCTTCAACTGAAATAGTCATATCAATTTCATACACTCCTGGCTTATTAATATTTCCACAAGCAGAAATTAATTTAGTACCTGTAGAACGGCCCACCCCAATTTTTGCATATTCCTCACCGCCCAATTTTATAATGGGCACTATGGCTGCTAAAGTTTCTACATTGTTCACCACTGTTGGGCGCATCCATAATCCTTGAATGGCTGGAAATGGAGGTTTGATACGAGGATTACCTCTTTTACCTTCCAATGATTCTATGAGTGCTGTTTCCTCTCCACAGATATAAGCACCTGCACCACGGTGTACATGAATCCTACAATCAAATCCAGTGCCTAAAATATTTTTTCCTAACCAACCATTTTTAGTGGCTTCTACAATAGCATCCTCTAAAATTTGAGCCACCCATGCGTATTCACCTCTTATATATATGTAAGTATCGTTAGATCCTAAAGCATAAGAAGAAATAAGTAAGCCTTCTATTAATAAATGGGGTAAGAATTCCATTAAATATCTATCCTTAAATGTACCGGGCTCACTTTCATCTGCATTACATACCAGGTGGCGTGGCACGCCTTCTGGTTTTGCAATAAAACTCCATTTCATGCCTGCAGGGAAACCAGCACCGCCTCTTCCACGAAGTCCGCTTTTCTTTACTTCTTCAACAATGGCTTCAATGGACATTTCTTTCAACGCTTTTTCTGCAGTCGCATATCCTCCCTCACGACGATAAACATCATAAGTACGAATACCTGGCACGTTGGCTTTCTCTAATAATAATTTTACACCCATTGTTGCTTCTTTATCTTTTCTAATTTTGCGCTACTACTTGCATTCTATATTCTGCAATAATCGCATCTACTTTTTCCTTGGTCAAATGTTCTCTATAAATTTTTCCTACTTGCATCATGGGGGCATAGCCACAAGCCCCTAAGCATTCTACTAATTTTAAAGTAAACATTCCATCCTTAGTGGTTTCACCAGGCTGAATAGCTAATTGCTTTTGTATATAGGCAATGATATTATCTGAACCGCTCACCATACATGGACCCGTTTGACAAACTTCAAATACAAATTTGCCTACAGGCTTTAAATTGTACATACTGTAAAAAGTAGCCACTTCATACACTTCAATAGGTTCGATTTTTAACAAGCCTGCCACATAGTCCATAGCTTCGGTTGGCAACCAGCCTCCAAAACTATCCTGCGCTAAATGCAATACCGGTAGCAGTGCACTTTTTTGTTTCCCTTCTGGATAACGAGCCACCAAGCGGTTAAACTCGGTCATTTGTTCGTTATTAAATTGAAGACTCATATACAAATTTCATTTTCTCAATAATTATTTTCCTACACATCGCAAAAGCTACGCATCCAACTCTCCTGCGATCAAATTCAAACTACTCATGGTGACCACCGCATCACTTAACATGCCCCCTTTAATCAATTCCTCAAAGGCTTGATAATAAATAAAACAAGGTCTTCTAAAATGTAATCTGAATGGGGTACGTCCACCATCACTTACCAAATAGAAACCTAATTCTCCATTACCCCCTTCCACTGCACTATATATTTGACCCTTTGGTAAATCAATCTCTCCCATGATAATTTTAAAATGCCAAATCAATGCTTCCATCTTGGTATAGACATCTTCTTTCTTTGGCAAATAGTATTCAGGTACATCGGCATGGTATACTTCCGCATCTGTTCCTTTAAATTCTTGTATTTTTTGATAGGCCTGCTTAATGATAGATATACTCTCGTACATTTCTGCATTGCGTACTAAAAAACGATCGTAATTGTCACCGGTGGTTCCCACAGGTACTTTAAAATCAAAATCTTGGTAGCTACTATAAGGTTGTTGCACACGCACATCATAGTCCACCCCTGCTGCGCGTAAGTTAGGACCAGTAAATCCGTAATTCATAGCACGTGCTGCGCTTATGCCTCCTGTGCCTTGGGTACGCTCCATGAAAATTCTATTGCGCGCAAATAAATTTTCGAATTCCTTTAAAACTTTTGGATACTCGTTTAAGAATTTCTCGAGTTTCGTAAATGCAGTATTTGTAAAATTCCTTTCAAAGCCACCAATGCGGCCAATATTAGTAGTAAGACGGGACCCACATACTTCTTCATATATTTCATAAATTAATTCACGGTATTGCATCACGTATAAAAATCCTGTATACGCACCTGTATCCACCCCCACAATTGAATTACAAATTAAATGATCCGAAATACGTGCTAGTTCCATGATAATGACACGCAAGTAATCGACACGCTTAGGCAATTCTAATTTTAAAAACCTTTCGCAGGTAATATGCCAGCCCATATTATTAATAGGACTACTACAATAATTTAAACGATCGGTAATTGGCGTGATTTGATATAAAGGACGACGTTCTGCTAATTTTTCAAAAGCACGGTGAATATAGCCCACTGTTTGTTCGGTGGAGACCACACGCTCTCCATCCACTTCCATAATATTCTGAAACACCCCATGCGTTGCCGGATGGGTAGGCCCAATATTTAAAGTGGTCGTTGTCTTTTCGATTGACCCTTTTGGCAGTGTTATATGCGTTTGATGTTCCATTCTATTTTTATTGCGCCTTTTTTTTATTGTTTATCCTCTTCCAAACATTTCATCATCCTTATCTATTCGCGTTTGATCTTCCAATGGATATTCTTTTCTTAAAGGAAAATAATCCATTTCGTCTACATTCAAAATGCGTTTTAAATTAGGATGGCCTACAAAATTGATTCCGAAAAAATCATATGTCTCACGCTCCATCCAATTAGCAGATTCAAATAATTTGCTAGCTGTAAATACCGCTGTTTCAGTCACGGAGGTACTCACTGAATAACGCAAACGAATATTTTCTGAAAAATTATGCAGATGATAAACAACCACTAATTCCGCACCTTTGTTATCGGGATAATTTACTCCACATAAATCGGTTAAGAAAGTAAAACCTAAGCTAGGTTCTTCATATAAATATTGAAGTACTTTTAAATTGATTTCCTTGGAAGATTCAAAAGACAAAATACCAGACGCAGTCGAGAAATTCAAGACTTGGTCTCCAAATTTTTCTACTAATTTATTTTGTATCGTCTCGTTGCTTAATGCCATTTCTGTTCAAAAATTTTTTGCTCTATTTTTTTATTGGATGCCGTAGCTATTTAATAAGTCGCGGTATTTTTCGCTGTTACGTCTGCGTATACTTTCTTGCCCTACTAAATCTTGGATTTTCATAAACCCATCAATAATGGCTTCTGGTCTTGGAGGACAACCTGGGACATATACATCTACAGGAATAACCTGATCAATGCCTTGTAGTACACTGTAGGTGTCGAATATGCCACCGCTAGAAGCGCAAGCACCAACAGCGATAACCCAACGTGGTTCAGCCATTTGCAAATACACTTGTCTTAAAACAGGTGCCATTTTTTTGGCAATGGTGCCCATCACCATTAATAAATCGCATTGACGTGGAGAAAAACCTACACGCTCCGAACCAAAGCGAGCTAAATCATAATGCGAAGCCATGGTCGCCATAAATTCAATTCCACAACAAGAAGTAGCAAAGGGTAAAGGCCATAAAGAATTTTTTCTAGCTAGTCCAACGACTGAGCTCAACTGTGTGGCAAAAAATCCATCCCCTGGCACACCATCTGGTGCTTTACCCATAGAGATAGCTTCTGTGATCTCAGCTTCTTTTGGGTTCAAATTAAATCTAACAGGACGCATATACTTGCTTTAATTTTTTTAAATTAATCTTCCCACTGTAAAGCCCCTTTCTTGATGATGTAAATAAAACCCACCAAGAAAAAAGCTACAAATAAAACCACTTCGAAAAACCCAGCCCAGCCCAAACTTTTGAAATTTACCGCATAAGGATAAAAGAAAATAACCTCCACATCAAACAACACAAACAAGATAGCTACCAAGAAATACTTGATGGCCATAGGTGATCTAGCATCTCCATGTGTTTCAATTCCGCTGGCAAAATTTTCTAATTTATCCGATGTTTTTCGCTTAGGTCCTAAGAAATTGGACATCAACAACATCAGTGACACAAAGCCACCTGCAAATAGCAATTGTAAGGCTATAGGTAAGTAATTATTAGCGCTGTTTGTTTCGTTTATAGAAATCAAAAACTGCAGCAAATTCATACGGTTGGTTTAGGTGCCGCAAAAATACGCAAAGGATAGCACCTAAAGTAAAAAACTCCCTATAATTAGGGAGTTTTTTTAAATTATTTATGAACAGATGCAGCAGGCTGCCAAATGCTTAAATTTAGTTTTTCTTGGGTGCCGTGGTATCCGAAACGGCTGCTTTTGCCCCCTTGCCTGCTTGCATTTTTTTCAAAATTTCGGCATTTTTAACAAATTGGGCCTTGGCTTGTAAGGTGGTAGGATCATTAGGTACTAATTCAAGCACTTTATCACACATTACCACCGCATTGTCATAGCCTTTGGTTTCGTTGTAATAGCCAATAAGGGTATAATAGTTGTTGATTAGTGCTTGTTTGTTCTTAACGCTGTCTTTTAGTAAAAACTGATTTTGAAAATTAACTGCTTCAAACAAGATTCCTTGATTATTGGAGCTGTCCACTAAGGCTGCCCCCTTGGTATTAAAATTATAACCTTGAGGCTTTTCTGGGAAGGCGGCCACATATTGTTTGGCAATTTCCATCGTAACGGGGCCGTTTTTTGCATTCAATGCAAGGCTAGCTAATTTATAATAATCAAACTCCGCTTTGGCTCCTTTTAACTTAATTAAATTGGTGTACCATTTTAAGGCTTCTGAATAGATGGTTGCTTTCTCGAACATATCAGCCCCTAACTTGTAAAATTTCAATTTGTTTTCTTTACTAGAATCCACTGCAATGGCTTTGTCTAATAAAGCTGCTAATGCTTGTTGATTCCCACTAAAACGAGATAAAATTTTGATGGCCAATTCGTAATCTGAACTTGCAATTTTATCAGTAGGCGTGTTGTTGATATAGGGCTCTATATATGATTTTGCCAAAATAGAATCCCCCTTGTGGTCATAATTTTTTGCCAACAATACAGCCAAGGTTGGAAAAATAGTAAGATTCCCTGCAGCTTCCATGGCTTTGGCCTTCTCTAAGGATTGATCAAACTGACCTGATCTATATAAATAGTCTGCACTATAATAGTCAAACAATGGATCCTTATCTGCGTATTTTAAGAACAAATCTAAATTGGCTTTCGCTAGGCTTGAATTTTTATCCTTGTAAAAATCATACAAAGCAAAATACGCTGGAGCTACAGCTATATCAGCTTCTATGGCCTTTTTGTAATTTTCTTCTAATGACTCTTGATTGCTTTGAGTTTGATACACTTTACCAATTCTATAATAGGCGTAAGCATTTTTAGGATCTTTGCTGATGGCATTTTGAAAAGCAGTCACTGCATCACCGCCATTTTCGCCACCCAATTTTAAATAATTGATTCCTAAGCTAAGATACAAGTCGGCACTAACCGCATCATAAGCGGACACTGTTTCTTTCAATTTATCTACAGCATATTTGTGGTCTCCAACGCTAATTGGTAACTCAGCAAAAACACGCCCAATGGCATTGATGATTTCTTGATTAGGTTTCCCTTTAGCTTTTCCCTTGGTATTAAGTGTAGTAGTAATAGCTACTTCTAAGTTTTGTTTTACTGCATTCGCGTCAGCCCCTTCTAAGGATTGAATATGTGACATACCAATCAACAACCATGGGTCATTGCCCTTTGCTTGAAGACCAGCCTGGTAAGCATCTTTTGCTTTTTTGATGAATTCAGCAGTGGGAATACCATTGTAGTTTTGAGCCAATAAAGCTTGGCCATACCAAAATATAGTTTCCCCATCGGCCGGGTTTTTATCTAAAGCCTCTTTGAAGAAAACAAGTGCTGATTTGTTTTTTTCATAGTTCAATAATTTGACGCCCTCTGTCAAAGGTGCTACTGGCGTTTGAGCAAGCAATCCTGCAGCTACAAAAACAACTCCGATAAACAATAAAACCAATTTTTTCATCACTTGCATTTTTTCAATTTGATATTAAAATAATTCTACTACTCACTTCAACCAATCTTTATGTCCAATGGACACAAACATGTTCCTTCAAGGAAATAGATTCCTTTGAAAGGTCTAAAAATATTAATTTTTTCGCTAGAAACCCATTAAATTTTTATTAAATCAACTATAAATTGTTAGTTTTTAGTTAAGCCTAGTTGATCATCCCATTTCGTTTCTGAAAACCCATTTTAGCGGGCACTAAAAATGCTCTTCTAAAAATTAGCTGCCCTCGCTCCAAACTCATGAAATTGAGCAAGCCCGAACCTAAACCAGGCGCATTTTCCTTTAAAATATAGTAAATAGGCAAGGACAAAGAATATTGGCCTAAGCTAATGGTAGCTTGAGAAGGAGCCGCATAAAGGCCCTTCTCTGTACATAATGTACACTCAATTTTGGCCATTTTTAATTGTAATCTATCCTTTACCTGATTAGGATCATAATCATCCCCAATCCAATTCATCCCCATAAAGCCAATGGCCTTGGGATGATCTTTTAAATATTTAATCACTTCTTTACTTCCTTGTGCAGCCATTACATTTTTTCCTAATTTATTAGTTTTCACCAAGCTATCAATTAAAAACCTAATCACGCCTGTTAAATGGTCCCCATCCATGACCACTTGTTGTGGATTTTTACCGGTAAGGCGGTCTCGTAAATCTTGTATAGTAAAGATGCTGTCCTTGGCGTCTTTATGAATAACTACTGCAATAGCATTGTAGGCAAGGATTCCAAAAGTGGGTGCATAGCCCAATTGATTTTTATAATTGGCTTGTTCTGCTTTATTTAATCCTCTTGTGACAAAAATCATTTTTGTACTATCTTCTGCTAAATCTTTAAAACATTCTATTTCGGATTTGTATTGCACTTTAATGACTGCTTTTGGAAAACTAGAAGCAAACACTTTCAATTCTTGATTCATAAAAGACCTAAAGCTTTCTTCGATGGTTATTGAAATGGTACCTTCTGAAGTAGACTCCAAAGGCTTTGCTGGTTGGTTTTCAGCACAAGCAGTGAGCAATAGGCCGGCGATAAATAAGGTCAGCAGTGAACGCATAAAATTGAATTATTGGGATGATGAAAAGCCAAGACGCTTAATACGATTGTTGAATGCCACGGTACAATCTAAAGCCTCCATAAACGATACAAAGGGCACCAAAAATATTTCTAAAATCTCCGCCAGCATTCAGGATGGCTTCTAATTTAAACCACGTGGCGCCCAACATCAGCACCCCGCAACCCAAAATTAGAAAAGCCATGGTAAAATCATAAATGCTTCTGAAAATTCGATAAGTACGCTCCGATTTTTCTCTTGGTCCATTTTCCATAAAAATGTTATTTTAAAGGAGCAATTTAAACAATTAATAGCCGATGAATTTAAAAAATTTATCTTTACTTATAAATTAGTTCGCATGAGTAAACCATCTCTGCCACAAGGCACCAGAGATTTTAATGCAGCCACGGTTCAAAAACGTCAGTATATTTTTCAAACCATTAAAACGGTTTTTGAATTGTATGGGTTCCAGGCATTGGAAACACCTGCTATGGAAAACCTAGAAACCTTGATGGGTAAATATGGAGAGGAAGGAGATAAATTAATATTTAAGATTTTAAATAACGGATTAGACTTACCGCAAAAAAAAGAACAAACCTTAGAAGGCATTGAAAAAATGTTTGCGGGAAAAAGTAGCCCGGCATTGACAGAACGTGCTTTAAGGTATGACTTAACGATCCCTTTTGCTAGGTATGTAGCCATGAACCATGGTTCATTAAATTTTCCTTTTAAAAGATATCAAATACAACCCGTATGGCGTGCCGACCGACCTCAAAAAGGAAGGTACCGTGAATTTTATCAATGCGATGCGGATGTAGTGGGCAGTGAGAGCTTACTCAACGAAGTAGATTTAATGTCGGTGTACCTGACCGCTTTTGCTCAATTAAATTTGCCGGTAGAAGTAAAAATGAACAACCGAAAAATTTTATTAGGTCTGGCCCAGTTTTGTGGTGGTGAAGCTAAATTAATTGACTTAACCATTGCCATTGACAAATTAGATAAAATTGGTTGGGAGAAAGTTCAAGAAGAATTAAAGAACAAAGGATTTTCTGCGGATCAACAACAAACTATTCAACAATATTTAACTATTAAAGGAAGCAATGCAGAAAAAATTGCCGCACTTAAAAATTTACTAGCGGGCAATGAAAGCGTTGCAAATGGAATTGAAGAATTAAATTATGTTTTGCAATACCACGAAGCAAGTGGAATGAGTAAACAATTGGTCGCCGATTTTACTTTGGCTAGAGGGCTCAATTACTATACTGGGCTTATTTTTGAGGTGAAGGCCTTGGATACAGAGATGGGCAGCATTGGCGGAGGTGGACGTTACAATGATTTGACTAGTTTATTTGGGGTACCCAATATACCTGGCGTTGGCATAAGTTTTGGGGTAGATAGAATATACGATGTCATGGAAGAGAAAAAATTATTTCCTACATCAATTGAACAAAGCACAGAAATACTATTTTTTAATTTAGGGGAATTGGAAGCACAAACTGCTTACCAACAAATGACCCTACTTAGAAATAAAAAAATTGCTTGTGAAATTTACCCCGAGAAGAGCAAATTTGACAAGCAATTTAAATATGCAGAGAAGAAAGGAATACCCAATGTCATCATTATTGGAACAGAAGAATTAGCCAAAAAAGAATGTACTATCAAAAACATCATCACCGGCATTCAAAAGACTATTCCTTTTACTGAACTTATGAATTACAGTTTCTAATTATTCACAACGACTAGCAAAAAGCTCGTTGTAAAATTCTTCTTTTTTGTAAGCAGTAGTATTGGGTTGTTTTTTACCAATCAATTCCATGCCTTGTACAGAAATGGTAACAGAAATAACTGCATTGTTCGCATCTCTTTTAAAAATCACAGAAGCATCGTAAGCAGCCAAGTAAAAAGTATCCACTCCTTTTCTTTCCAATGGCGTAGAACCCATGGAAGTATTGCTCACTAAAACGGTATCTTCTATAGTTAAGGTAACTACATCTACAGGGCTTCCTTCAGGGAAAGCGTATTTTCCAAGATAATCTTTTAAAGCACTTGATTGAGCATTCACTGTGACCATTAAACCCATCATCAATGAGGCTAGTAAGAATAATTTTTTCATAATTTTATTTTTTAAGTTTGGTTGCACTACTACGTGCCCTTCGAAATTAAGTAAAATGAATTCGAAATTATTAAAATGATGGTCCTAAATTTATAAACTTAATATATTGATAATTACTAAGCCAAATGGGCTAAAAAAAAGAATTAAAAGTATACAAATCCTATCAAGTATCTTTGCATTATGGAGAAGATTAGAGAGAACATTAGACAGGTCGAAGTCGCTGATATTGAACGCTTTATAGGCAAAATAGGCGAAAAGCCTTTTCGTGTCAAGCAAATCGTTGAATGGTTGTGGCAAAAACATGCCCATAGCTTTGACGAAATGACCAACTTAAGCAAGGACTTAAGAAAACAATTAGAGGAGCATTATCAATTGCCTGCTTTAACCATTAGCACCACGCAATTGAGTGAGGATGGAACCTTAAAAACACGTTTCAAAACTTTTGATGATCATATGATCGAAGGTGTACTTATCCCAACTACCCTTCGCAAAACAGCCTGCGTTTCTTCTCAAATTGGTTGTAGTTTAAGTTGCAAGTTTTGTGCTACAGGCACAATGGCTAGAAAAAGAAATTTAACATTTGACGAAATTTATGATCAAGTGGTGTATATCCTTCAACAAAGCGAAGCCAACTATGACAAGCATTTAAGCAATATTGTTTTTATGGGGATGGGGGAACCTTTGATGAATTACCACAATGTACTTAAGGCCATAGATAAAATTACTTCGCCCGATGGATTGGGCATGAGTGCGAAACGCATCACCGTATCTACTGCAGGTATTGTAAAACAAATTAGACAATTAGGCGACGACAATGTTAAATTTAAACTGGCACTTTCTCTTCATGCTGCCAATGATAAAAAGCGCAATGAAATCATGCCCATCAATGAAAGCAACAACATCAAAGCCTTGATTGAAGCATTGAATTATTTTTATAAAAAAACAGGTAGTGAAGTAACTTTTGAATATATCTTATTTAAAGACTTCAACGATTCAGAAAAAGATGCAGAAGAGTTGACCAAGATATACAGACAAGTGCCTGCTGATTTAATCAATGTAATTGAGTACAATCCAGTAGATATTTTCCCGTTTGATAAACCTGATGAAGAAGGTTTTGAAAGATTTGTAGAAATTTTACAAAAGAACAGAGTCAATGTAAGAATAAGAAGAAGTAGAGGTAAAGACATTGATGCAGCTTGTGGCCAATTAGCAAACAAGGATAATTTTTAATACAGCAGGCCATGAACAACAAAAGATCCGACAACTTTGATAAGTTTTCAAATAAGAAAAAGGGCAGTGCTGTCAAAGAAGAATACAGACAAGAAAAAAAGAAAGCCAAAATAGAAATGAGAGCAGCTGGCGAGGCCATGCGTCAAAGAAAAAAAGACAAAGAAAGAGGCATTCCTGTAGAACCCTTGGGCAACAATAAAAGAAGAATTCCTTCCAACAAAACAGCGCCCACCTTTGCACATAAAAATGCAGCCCCAAAATATGGTGAATTAAAACCATCCTTTAATAGTAAACCAGCCCCTAGCAATAAAAGAACGCCTGCCTCCATGGACCGTGCGGATGTTAAAAGAACAGCGTCTATTGGAAAAGTAACGGCTTCCAATGAAACACCTTTTGAACAAATGCCATTGAATAAATACATTGCCCATGCAGGTATTTCGGGTCGCAGAGAAGCAGCAGAATTAGTGAAATCAGGACATGTGGCGGTGAATGGTGATATTGTTTTAGAACCAGGCTATAAAGTGCAATACAAAGATGTAGTAAGACTAAAAGGGAAAGTGTTACAATTACAAGTAACGCCCGTTTATATCTTATTGAATAAGCCCAAAGATTATATCTGTACCGCTTCAGATCCAGAAGGAAGAAAAACAGTATTGGATATTATCAAAAATGCCACTACCCAAAGAATGTTTCCTGTAGGCAGATTGGATAGAAATACCACCGGTGTTTTAATTCTAACCAACGATGGAGACTTAGCGCAAAAATTAACACATCCTTCTTACGAAATAAAAAAAATCTACGAGGTTACTTTAGACAAACCTGTCACCAAGGCCGATATGGAAGCCATTGCAGCAGGGGTGGAATTAGAAGATGGTTTTATTGCAGCAGATGCAGTGAGTTATTTGTCCAATACATCTAAGAACGTAATAGGTATTGAAATTCACAGCGGCAGGAATAGAATTGTACGCCGCATATTTGAACATTTAGGTTATGATGTAAGGCATTTAGATAGAGTCATGTTTGCCAATTTAACTAAGAAAAATGTAGATCGCGGCAAATGGCGTTTTTTAGCAGAAAAAGAAGTGAGGTTGTTGAAATTCATGAACAAATCTTTCACAAGAAAGTCTTCCAATTAATACCCCCATGTTAACTATTTTATTTGAGGATGAGGACATTGTCGTATTGAACAAGCCAGCTGGTTTATTCAGCATTCCGGATCGATTTGGTAAAGAAGTTTCGCTGAAATCCCAATTGCAAGAAAAGTATGGAGAAATATTTACGGTGCATCGACTAGATCAATTTACCAGTGGCTTAATTTTATTTGCAAAAAATGCAGCAGCGCACCAAGTATTATCTGAATTGTTTGAAGGCAGAACCATTGAAAAAAAATATTTGGGACTAGTCAAAGGAAGGCCACCACAAGAAGGCAGTATTGATAACCCCATTATGGAACATCCTGTAAAAAAAGGAACCATGGTCATCAATGCCAAAGGAAAGGCTGCTTTAACTACTTACAGTGTAGAAAAATATTACAAGCAATATGCTTGGGTGAATTTTCAAATTCATACGGGAAGAACCCATCAAATTAGATTGCACGCCAAACAAATTGGACATCCTATTGTTGCAGATGATGTCTATGGCGATGGAGAAAAACTATTATTGTCTTCCATCAAAAAGAAGAACTTCAAATTGAGTAAAGAAGAAGACGAAGAAAGGCCCTTAATGTCAAGACAAGCCTTGCATGCTTATAGTTTGGTCTTTACCTACAAAGAAAAGGAGCTCCGATTGGAAGCTCCCTTACCTAAAGATTTAACTGCTTGTTTAAAGCAGTTGAATAAATGGAATAGTTAAAATTATTTTGACTTATACACTACCCCGTCTTTCATCACAAAATTGATCTGCCCCATTAAGTCTACATTTTTTGTAGGATCTCCCGGTACAGCCACAATATCTGCCAATTTATTTTTTTCAATACTACCTAAGATTGCTTGAGTACCCATTAAATCAGCAGCGTTCCAAGTAGCAGATTGTATGGCTTCAATCACAGGCATTCCTGCTTCTTCCATGTATTTAAATTCAAGCCAATTTTTGCCATGCTTGAATACCCCCGCATCTGTACCAAAAGCAATTTTCACTCCTTCTTTGTAGGCTCTGGCAAAATTACTTTGGCTCTTGGGTCCAATTTCTAAAGCTTTTTTGGCTACTACAGGCGGGAAGTAACCAGGAATTTTTGCCGAGTCCGCAGAAGAACGACCTGCAATCATTGTTGCCACTAAATAAGTACCATACTGCTTCATTAAAGGATATACTTCCTCATCCATTAATGTGCCATGTTCGATAGAATTAACCCCAGCTCTAATGGCTCTTTTCATTGCCTCTGCGCCATGACAATGGGCAGCTACTTTGAATCCATAATCTTTTGCAGCAGCTACAATGGCTTTAATTTCCTCTTCTGTAAATTGCGAGTTTTGTCCATTAGCGGACATACTTAACACTCCACCACTTGCAGTAATTTTAATGACATCACTGCCCTCTTTGTATCTTTGTCTTACTGCTTTGTAGGCATCTTCAACGCCATTCACTACACCGTCTTTTGGACCAGGATCACCCATTAAATCTTCTCTATAACTATTGGTAGGATCTGCATGACCACCCGTGGTTGCAATGGCTTTTCCTGCTGTATAAATTCTTGGTCCAACCACATAGCCTTTTTGTATGGCCTTTCTTAATGAAATGTTTGCACCAGATCCACCTAAATCTCTCACCGATGTAAATCCCGCCATCAATGTTCTTTGCGCAATGGGCACTGCAGCCAAGGCATAGTCAGCCGTGTTCAAAGTAAACTCATCTAAATAATGACTAGGACTGGTTTCACTTTCAATGTGTACATGCATGTCCATTAAACCAGGCATGACGGTACTCGTTTTTAAATCAATGGTTTTGTCATTGGCCTCCGCTTTGGCATAGCCGTCCAATACCTCCACAATCTTGTTGCCTTCCACGACAATGGTTTTTTCTTTCACTACTTTCAAATGTTGCACATCAATCAATTGACCACAATACAAATAAGTTTTTTGAGCCTGGGTCGTTAAAAAGCAACTAGCCAAAATAATCGAAACAATAATTGAACGCATGGTAATATTTATTTAGAAAATAAATATACAAAAAAACCTCCGCCTTAGAAAGGGGAGGTTTAATTTGTTGGGCAATGACTCGAATCTCAGTGACACACTGTTTACAGACTCGTTCACTGCCTAAGCTTATAATGCCTATTTATTCGGCTGAGGGGTATAGCGTAAGTAGGGTTTTACAATGTTCAATCCTTTAGGAAATTTAACCAAGGCATCTTCGGTTTTCACTGCAGGTACTACAATGACATCTTCTCCTTCTACCCAGTTAGCGGGTGTGGCTACACTGTAATTGGCCGTTAATTGTAAAGAATCAATAACTCTTAAAACTTCCACAAAATTTCTTCCGGTAGATGCAGGATAAGTGATAGATAATTTAATTTTTTTATCTGGACCTATGATGAATAAAGAACGAACCGTAAAGGTTTCAGAAGCATTGGGATGAATCATGTCATAGGCATTTGCGATCGATTTATCTTCATCGGCAATGATAGGAAAACCAACAGTTACATGTTGTGTTTCATTGATGTCGGCAATCCATTTTTGATGACTCTCCACACCGTCCACACTCAATGCCAGTACTTTTACATTGCGTTTAGCAAACTCCTCTTGCAAGGCTGCAGTGCGTCCTAATTCAGTGGTACAGACAGGTGTAAAATCAGCAGGATGTGAAAATAATATTCCCCAACTGTCTCCTAAATATTCATGAAAACTAATGTCGCCAATACTTGTTTTGGCTTTAAAATCTGGTGCGATATCGCCTAATCTTAAACTCATATAATTCTGTTTTTTATAGTGATAGCGCAAAGATATGTATTTTCTACTAATTTAGTAGACTTTTAAGAAATTATTTTTTTACAGCTTAATTACTGTTATTTAAATACGATTATTCTGTTGGGTTTTCGGAACTGTATAGGTCAAGCAACCCCTCTGGCAGTTCCACTGTTACTGTTTTTTTGGCATGGTCTACCCCTTTAAGACTTTCTTCATGTAAAGGAATATAGGCTTCCTGCCCCTTGTATAGTATGGTCACCAATAATTGATGGGGTTGTTCTATGATTTCTTGAATCACACCAATAGTTTTGCCATTTTCTTGTACCGCATACCCCATTAAAGCTAAGGGCGAATTTTTGTTGACTAGTTTTTGAAAATCGGCCTGAGGTAGCCACACTTTTTTACCAATCAGCATAGCAGTGGCTTCTCTAGTAGAGATGCCCTCCATTTGTACATGTGTTAAAGTTTCAGTTTTAGCACTCGCCGCTACAATAAAATAGGGAATGAAACTAGCTGCGTTTTTTTCAATAAATAAAGTAGTAATTCCTTTGAACGAAATAGGTTTCCCAAGTGCATGCTCTAAAATAATATGCCCGGCTACCCCATGTGGCGCCACCAATTTACCTATATGTACATATTCACTCATCAGCAAATTTAAATTTTTTATGATCAAAAGCTACTTTCAAGAAAAAACCCCAGCTTCCAAAAGGAAACCAGGGTTTTAAAGCTATGTAATAATAAAATTATTCAGCAGGTGTTTCAGTTGCTTCTTCAGCAGCTGGTGCTTCTTCAGCAGGAGCAGCTTCGGCTACTGGAGCTTCCACTTCTGCTACTTTTTTCACTACAGGTACATACACTTTTTTAGCTGCTTGAGCTTTTTTGTGTGTATCACTTGTGCTTGCAATTTTTGATTCATGTTCTGCATACCAAGTTTGGAACTTAGCCATTGCAGTAGCATCATCAAACAAACCTAATTTAACTCCACGAAGTAAGTGCTTTAAATAAAGTACACCTTTGTAAGATAAAATGTTGTGGACTGTATCTGTAGGTACAGCTCCTTTGTTTAACCACTCTAAAGCTTTTTGACGATCCAATTGGATAGTCGCAGGAACTGTTAAAGGATTGTAAGTACCAATTTTTTGGATGAATTTACCATCTCTTGGTGCGCGTCCGTCGGCTACTACTATGAAGTAGAAAGGCCTTTTTTTACTACCATGACGCTGTAGTCTGATCTTTACTGCCATTTTAAATAGAAATTTATAGGCGTTATTAAATAGGGTTAACTGGATGCAAATATAGGAGAAAGGGAAATACCATACAAGTTTATCCTAAAATAGATTGATTATCAGCTACTTATCTTCTTAACCCAGGCATTTTACCACCCATTGGGCCTCCTGGCATCTGACCACTCATCTGCTTCATCATCTGTTTCATTTGGTCAAATTGTTTGATAAAGGCATTGATTTCACCTATGTCTTTACCCGCCCCTTTGGCAATTCTTTGTTTTCTACTTGGATTCAATAGCTCTGGATTACGTCTTTCAACAATGGTCATGGATTGAATGATGGCCTCTACGCCTTTAAAGGCATCGTCTTTAATATCGATGTCTTTTAAACTTTTGCCCATGCCTGGAATCATGCCCATGATGTCTTTCAAATTCCCCATTTTTTTTATTTGGTGAATCTGTGTTAAAAAATCTTCGAAGTCAAATTGATTCTTGCGAATTTTTTTCTCTAATTTTTTTGCCGCTGCTTCATCGTAATTCGCTTGTGCTTTTTCAACCAAGGAAGTAATATCACCCATGCCTAAAATTCTTTGGGCCATACGCTCTGGATAAAAAATATCCAAAGTTTCCATCTTCTCCCCACTGCTCATAAACTTGATGGGCTTATTGACAGTATATTTAATAGATAGTGCTGCCCCGCCTCTAGTATCTCCATCTAACTTTGTTAACACCACACCAGTAAAATCTAGACGATCGTTGAAAGCCTTAGCGGTATTGACTGCATCTTGTCCAGTCATAGCATCCACTACAAATAAAATTTCTTGTGGTTGAATGGCATTTTTAATATTGGCTACTTCATTCATCATCATTTCATCCACGGCCAATCTACCTGCAGTATCTATGATGATCACATTTTTATTATTGGCTTTGGCATACACGATGGCATTTTGTGCAATCGCTACCGCATCTTTATTTTCTCTTTCAACAAAAATATCAACCCCAATTTGTTCAGCGAGTACGGTCAATTGATCCATGGCCGCAGGACGATAAATATCAGCTGCTACTAATAAGGGAGATTTTTTTTGTGCTTTTAAATAAGTAGCCAATTTACCTGAAAAAGTAGTTTTACCCGAACCTTGTAAACCTGCTACTAAAATGATAGTTGGGCTTTTGCTCAAATCCAAAATGGCGGCTTCTGTGCCCATTAGTTTAGTTAGCTCATCCTGCACAATCTTGGTCATCAACTGACCAGGACTGATGGCATTGATGACTTTTTCACCAATGGCTTTTTCTTTGATACTATCAGTAAACTCTTTGGCAATTTTAAAATTGACATCGGCATCCAACAATGCTTTTCGAATGTCTTTTAAGGTATTGGCCACATTCAATTCATTGATTCTAGCCTGACCTTTAAGGTGCTTAAACGCAGATTCTAATTTTTCACTCAAACTATTAAACATAGTACCAATATTAAGGGGAGCAAAGATAAGCGATCATAATGAGTCAAGCACCATCAATTCCAATTGCATCCTTCTGTAAAAAACTTAAGATTACTTAAGGTTGAAATTTGTATTAAATTATTGATTTTCAATTAATTAGATGAATTTAGAGTATAGTCTAAACAAGTCTTGACAGTTTGTTAACTAATAAAGAATAAAAAATACTTGGAACCTACCCTTTATTTAATATTATTGCATCAAACGAATCAATTTTTAAAGAGGAGCTAGTTATATATGAGTAAGAAACAATTATTTACGCTTGAATTTCCAGTTAGATGTTCACCAAATATACTTTTTGAATTTCTTTCCACGCCATCTGGATTACAAGAATGGTTTGCTGACAAAGTAGACGAATGGGAAAACGTTTTTAGTTTTTCCTGGAATGGAGGCGTTCCAGACAAAGCAGAATTATTGGACCAAGAACCAGATAAATTTATCAAGTTTAAATGGTTGCATGGCGAAAAAAATGAGTACTTCGAATTTAGAATAGAAAAAACAGAAATTTCTAATCAAACTATTTTAATCGTGAAAGACTTTGCTGAGAAAAATGACATTAAAGACCAAAGCAGGCTTTGGGAATATCAGATAAAAGAACTCTTTCATCGCATTGGTAGTTAGCACTACAACGCCTTGTTCAAAAAATTAGACATACTAATTCTTAAGGCTTTTATTGGGCCTTTCCTAGCAGCACTTACGATTTCAACTTTTGTGCTGACCATGCAATTTTTTTGGCTGTACATAGATGATTTGGTTGGAAAAGGCTTGGACCTCTTAACCATTTTAGAATTGATTGGTTTGGTTTCTGTCAGCACCATGACCACTGCCTTGCCCCTAGCATTGCTATTTTCCTCTATTATGACTTTTGGAAATTTAGGTGAAAGCTTTGAACTCATTGCCATTAAAGCCGCAGGTATTCCTCTAGTTCGCTTCATGCGTCCTCTATTTATTTTTACCATTTTCTTAGCAGGGATTGCGTTTTTATTTGCCAACAACATCATACCAGTGACGCAAATGAAGTTGAGTAATTTGAAGTATGAAATTATCATCGCCAAGCCTGCCATTGATTTGAAAGAAGGTGTTTTCTATGATAAAATCGACGGCTATGTGATCAAGCTTGGCAAAAAAGAAAGCAATGACAGCGTGATGCACAATATTGTCATCTTCGAAAAAAAGTATGGTTTGCAAGATAATTTTATCATGGCGGAATCGGGCGTAATGCGTGTATCCTCCAATAAAAAATTTCTAGAATTTATAATGTACAATGGATGGAGGTATCAGGAGAGAGGCGTAAGAGCCACCACCAATACCGAATTCACTAGATTGTATTTTAAAGAATATAAAAAAGTATTCGACTTGAAAAGCTTTGAGATGAACAAAAGCAACGACAATGTCTATGATCCAAAAATGCTAAGTGTAAGACAGTTAAGTCATGCGATTGATTCACTCAATAGCAAGGACAGTTTTTATGTAAAAAAAATAACTACTGAAATTGCCCCTTACTTACGTTTTCTTTTTTACAAAGACAGCAACCAGGTTTTCTTAGCGCAGAAAAAACAAGCTTCCTTAACCAACTTTAAACAACTCATTCCTGACTCCATTGCTACTTCAGTTTTCGAATCGGCCAGCTATCAATTCACTTCCATTCAAGCCAACTTTACCACCCTAAATGAAACTTATAAGCAAAACGAGACGGCCAACGCTATGCATGGTATAGAATGGCACCGTAAGTTTACTTTGTCTTTTGCTTGTATTGTGCTTTTTTTAATTGGCGCCCCCCTGGGCTCCATCATTAGAAAAGGCGGACTAGGCACCCCCATGGTTTTGGCCATTATCTTTTTTGTGGTGTTTTTTCTACTCAATAATTTTGGTGAAAAATTTGCCAAATCTGGGGAGTGGACCGTTTATTTTGGCATGTGGATGTCGTCAGTAGTGTTGATACCTGTAGGGCTGTTTTTAACCTATAAAGCTATGCGCGATTCTCAGCTATTCAATCAAGAATTTTACTACCGACTATTACACCCAATTAAAGTAACTTTACGGAAGTACTTTAAAAAATAATACTATGAACATGCAAAACCGTCGCCAGTTTATTAAAACAACCGGCAAAGCAGGTATGGCCATGGCTACCCTGCCCATACTTTCAAAAATGAGTCCAAGTGCATTCAGTCAAGTAAATGAATACACACAGCAACCTTTACCTTATGGCTATACCGCCTTAGAACCTTTTATTGATGCGCTGACGATGGAAATTCATTACACCAAACATGCAGCGGCTTATGCAAAAAATTTAGCCGATGCGGTTGTTGCAGAAAAACTAGATACTAGTACCACTAGCTTGACTGATTTACTAAAAAATATTTCGCATTATTCTCCAAAAATGAGAAACAATGCTGGCGGACATTATAACCATGAATTGTTTTGGCAATTAATGAAACCTGCCCCAGCCACTGCGCCAAGCGGGGCATTGGCTGAAGCCATTACCAAGGCCTTTGGTTCTTTTGATGCATTTAAAACCGCATTTGGAGATGCCTCCAAAGCAAGATTTGGAAGTGGCTGGGCCTGGTTACTGGTGAAAGCAGATGGAAGTTTGGCGGTAAGTTCCACCCCCAATCAAGACAACCCTTTGATGGACATTGCAGAAACAAAGGGAAGTCCGATTTTAGGTTTAGATGTTTGGGAGCATGCTTATTATTTAAAATATCAAAACAAACGTGCCGATTACATCAATGCTTGGTGGAATTTAGTGAACTGGGAATTTGTACAAAAAAAATACGCAGAAGCCACGCACTAGAAAGCTCATTAAGTTCACGCTATTAAAGAAGTCCCTTGCAAAAGTCAAAACAGAATTTAAAAATTCAATTTTTTGTAACCAGTTTAAGTATTGTATTGTTTGTACTTAAGTTTGTTGCCTACTTCATGACCCATTCCTTGTCTGTTTTATCAGATGCATTGGAAAGCATTGTGAATGTACTAGCTGGATTAATTGGATTGTATAGTTTGTATGTCGCCTCCAAGCCCAAGGACAAGGATCATCCTTATGGACATGGCAAAGCCGAATTTGTGTCCGCTGCATTTGAAGGAAGTTTAATTATCACAGCAGGCTTGATCATTCTATATGAATCGATCCATACTTTTTTTCAACCCAACACCTTACATGGATTAGACAATGGTATTTGGATTTTACTCTTGACCGCGGTATTAAACATGGTCGCTGGCTTATTTGCCAAGGCCAAGGGTAAAAAAAATAAATCTTTGGCCTTAAGTTCAAGTGGCCAACATTTATTAATTGACAGTTATACCACTTATGCAGTAGCCTTGGGCATTGGACTTGTGATGTACACAGGTTTCAAAATTATTGATACCATCATTGCTATTTTAATGGGTTTATGGATCATCTACAATGGCTATAAAATTATTAGAGAATCTTTGGCGGGTATTATGGACGAAGCCGATATGGCTTTATTGGATGAAGTGATTGATGAATTAAATAAATCAAGAAACAACCATTGGATTGACATGCACAATTTAAGAGTTATTAAATATGGTGCTTTAATGCATATTGATTGTCATTTAACAGTGCCTTGGTATTTCAATGTCAATGAAGCACATGGTGCAGTGGATGAATTCACTAAACTAATCAAAAATAAATTCGGAGACAGCGTTGAATTTTTTGTACATACCGATGGATGTATGGCATTTAGTTGTCCCATCTGTACCATCGATAATTGTACCAAAAGAACTTCCGCATTTAAACATCAATTAAATTGGACCCGTGAAAATGTATTGTCCGATTTAAAACATCAGCTGATTAATTAAAAGCTAAACTAATTGTATATGAACCCTTGGCAAACTTATCAAGAACAACACAAAGATCGTTTTTTACAAGAGCTGCTCACTTTATTGCGCATTCCAAGTATTAGCGCTAAAACTGAACACAATGCCGACATGATGGCTTGTGCCCAAGCAGTCGAACAATCTTTAAAAGATGCTGGTGCGCCCACCACAAAAATTTATCCAACGGAGGGTCATCCCATTGTCTATGGAGAAATAATGACAGATCCAAGTTTTCCCACTGTTTTAGTTTATGGACACTATGATGTACAACCAGCCGATCCTTTGGACTTATGGAATAGTAGCCCCTTTGAACCTACCATTAAAGATGGTAAAATTTTTGCCAGAGGTGCTTGTGATGACAAGGGACAATTTTACATGCACGTGAAAGCATTAGAAATCATGACCAAAACCAATTCACTTTGCACCAATATTAAATTTATTATTGAAGGAGAAGAAGAAATTGGAAGTCCTAATTTAGCCAGCTTTGTTAAAGCAAATACCGAACTTTTAAAAGCAGATGTAATTTTAATTAGTGACACCGCCATGATAAGTATGGATACGCCTTCCATTGATATTGGCGTTAGGGGTTTAAGCTATATTGAACTAGAAGTTACAGGGCCTAATCGAGATTTACACAGTGGTGTGTACGGAGGAGCGGTGGCCAACCCCATAACCATACTATCAAAAATGATTGCTTCTTGTCACGATGAAAATAACCACATTACCATTCCCGGATTTTATGATGATGTAGTTGTTTCCACCGATGCTGAAAGAAAAAAAATGGCAGAAGCCCCATTTGATGAAAATGAATACAAAATCGACTTAGGCATTCAAAATGTTTGGGGTGAAAAAGGCTATAGCACCAATGAAAGAACAGGTATACGTCCTACTTTAGAAGTAAATGGCATCTGGGGTGGTTACACTGGCGAGGGGGCAAAAACCGTTTTGCCTTCCAAAGCATTTGCCAAAATATCTTGTCGATTGGTCCCAAATCAATCTTCAGAAAAAATTACAGAAATGGTACTAGCCCATTTTAAAAAAATTGCACCACCCAATGTAACTGTGCATGCATTTGAACACCATGGAGGCGAACCATACATCACCCCCATAGATTCACATGAATACCAAAGTGCCGCCAAAGCCATCTCTACTACTTTTGGCAAAGAGCCCATTCCTGTTCGCGGGGGTGGCAGCATTCCAATTTGTGCTTTGTTTGAAAAAGAATTGGGATTAAAAATTGTATTTATGGGCTTTGGTCTAGACAGTGACAACTTACATAGCCCGAATGAAAAATATGATATAGTGAATTTTTACAAAGGCATTGAAACCATTCCTTATTTCCATCAATTTTTTGCAGCTAAAAAAGCATAAAGCATGAAGGGGCCCACAGTTGCAAAAACGGAAAAACAAAAAATTAGATTGGACAAATACCTCTGGTCTATCCGTGTATTTAAAACAAGAAGCCAGGCCACTGAAGCCATTGACAAAGGAAGAGTGAAGATGAAAGGTGAAAATGTAAAAGCTTCTAGAAATGTAGTCATTGGTGATGAGTACGAGGCAAGAACAGAGCACAAAAATTGGGTCATTCGCGTAACGCAGTTGCTGGAATCTAGAATGGCCTATGCAGAAGCCATCAAATACTACGAAGACCTTACGCCGATTGAAGAATTAAAACGCGTGCGACAAGTGGCAGCCACTTTTCAAACAGGAAAACGTTTAAGTAAAATTGGAAGACCTACTAAAAAAGACCGACGTGATTTGGGTGAATTATTAGATTAACTTTGCAGCATGACCATTGAAATTTTAACTGTACTTCCTGAATTATTGATCAGCCCCTTTGAGCATAGCATCATGAAAAGAGCTCAGGAAAAAGGATTGCTCAATATAAAATTACATAACCTAAGAGATTGGGCCATTAACAAACATGGCCAAGTAGATGACTACCAATATGGAGGTGGTGCAGGTATGGTGATGATGTGCGAACCGCTGGCCAATGCTATTGATGCATTACAAGCGGAAGGCAAATTTGATGAGCTTATTTTTTTGACCCCTGATGGAAAAACATTTGATCAAAAACAAGCCAATGCGCTTTCTTTAAAAAATAGAATCCTATTGATTTGTGGGCATTACAAAGGCATCGACCAAAGAATTAGAGAACTATACATGACACGTGAAATATCTATTGGAGATTATGTTTTAAGTGGCGGAGAACTAGCAGCAGCCGTGGTGGTGGATGCCATTGGCAGACTTCTACCTGGTGTATTAAACGACGAAACTTCTGCACTGACCGATTCTTTTCAAGACAATTTATTGGCTCCTCCTGTCTATTCTAGACCCGCTAGTTTTAGAGGCTTAGAGGTGCCCCCTGTTTTACTCAATGGAGACCCAAAAAAGGTGGAAGCCTGGAGACAGGAACAAGCTTTGGCCAGAACCCAAGAGCGCCGACCCGACTTATTAGCAGGAGAATAAGCCGTTTGTACTTTTTTTAGAAAAATTCCCTAACTAATTAAGGCTGTATAGCTTACTTGAAGGATATTTGCACCCTTATGAAAATATTGCGCAATCTATTTATTTTAAGCCTCCTGCAAATGAGCATCAAATTAAATGCGCAAACCATCACCGAATACCAGAAAAATTTTCAAATAAATATACAAGCCAGTTCCAGCCCCATTGTATTGGATGGCATTTTAGACGAACCCGTTTGGAAAACTGCGATGTTGGCTAAGGATTTTACAAAAAAATACCCCAATAATGTAGGTGCACCAAAACAACAAACTGAAGTTTTAACTACCTATGATGATAAAAATATTTACTTCGCTTTTAAAGTTTATGCCAAAGACGAACAAATTATCAAAAGTTTAAAAAGAGATGTAGGGTATGATGGATCTGATGGTATTGCTGTTATTTTAGATCCATTGAATCAAAAAACCAATGGATTTATTTTTGCATTGACTTCTAAAAATGTTCAATCAGAAGATCAGTTGACTACAAATGCCGAAGAAAAGCTTTCATGGAGCTGGGATACCAAATGGAATTCTGCCACCAAAATGTATGCAGGTTATTGGATTGCCGAAATTGCTATTCCTTTAAAATCAATAAGGTATAATGACAAGCAAAGTTTCTGGGGCATTAATTATTTAAGGGGCGATTTGCAAAGTAATGAATACAGTTGTTGGACTAAGGTACCTCCTGTTTTTAAATCCTATGATTTAGGCTATGCAGGTGTTTTAAATTGGCCTGTAGCACCACCCAAGGCGGCGAGTAATAAAATTATTTTACCGTATATCACAGGAAGTGCTACTACCGATGATGAAAATGGAAAATTGCTGCAAAACACTGGTGGTGCAGGGTTTGATGCAAAAATGGCATTAAACTCTTCTTTAAATTTAGATGTCACAGTGAATCCCGATTTCTCTCAAATAGAAGTTGATCAATTAGTAACTAATTTAACACGATTCAGTATTTTTTTACCAGAGAAAAGAACCTTCTTTTTAGAAAATGCAGATTTATTTTCAAATTTTGGCAATCCCATCTTTCGCCCATTTTATTCAAGAACCATAGGACTAGACAAGGACGGCAATGCCATTCCTATCTTATTAGGTGCAAGACTTTCTGGTAACTTAAATTCAAGTACCAGAATTGGGATGATGGATATTCAAACAGGATCTAAAGGCGCTTATTCTCCAGAAAATTTTTCAGCCTTCACCATTCAAAAAAGTTTCTGGCAACGATCTGTTTTAAAAACTTATTTTCTGGATAGAGAAAACTTTATAACGGCGGCCGAAGCGAAGAAAAATCCTTTGGACCAGTATGGAAGAAATGCAGGGGTTAGTTTACTTTTAGCCAACAATGAGGGTACAAAAAGAGTTGAAATAAATTTTCACCAATCTTTCAAACCTAACATCAACAACCAAGATTCCTATATAGAAGCAAGTGTATCTCGAACAATAAATAATTGGCATATAGAAGGGGAAGTAGGAAATGTTGGTAAAAATTATTATACGGACATGGGTTATGTTCAAAGGATAGACAATTACGATGCTTTAAGGGACACCACTATCCGCGTGGGTTTTAAAGATTTTTATACCAATATTTCAAAAAAATATTTCATTAGCAAGGGAAAAATTGGAAGAATACAGATTGGTTTAGAAAACTTTTTAGTGTTCAATCCAGACAATTCATTTAGTGAAAATGACATTGCATTAAAATTAACTGCAGAATTAAGAAACAGTTCGGGTTTTGTTGCTACTATCTCTAATAACAATCTTAATTTATTGTATCCCACTAAACCAGGCGATGGCATTCCAATTCCAGCAGACAATTATCTGTACAGTCAATTTAATTTGATGTATTATTCAGACATGCGAAAGTTGTTTAGTTGGAATATGATGACCACGCTAGGCCAATACTACAATGGAAATATTACTGGATTGGGAGCTGGCATCATCTGGAGAAATCAACCTCATTTAACCTTATCAATCAACGGAGAAGTAGACAAAATTCAATTGCCAAAGAAATATGGTAACAATGATTTGATTTTGATTGCCCCCAAACTTGAATACAACTTTAACACAAAATTATTCTGGACCACCTTTGTACAGTTTAACACACAAACCAATAATTTCAACATCAATAGTCGTTTGCAATACAGGTACAAGCCTATGAGCGATTTTTTCTTAGTGTATACCGACAACTATTTTACCGACCCAATGCTTAAAAATAAAAACAGAGCCCTTATCTTTAAGTTCAATTACTGGTTTAACTTATAACCAAATTATTTTATGGCTACCTCATTTAAAATAGAGGGACAATATGTAGACATTGCTAGAAAGCAAATTTTTCCAGCAGTAGTGACGATTGATCATGGCCTGATTACTGCCATAGAAAAAATACCCGTTGCCCCTCATCATTTTTTGCTTCCAGGATTTATTGATGCCCATGTACATATAGAAAGTAGCATGCTTGTGCCAAGCTCCTTTGCCAGGTTAGCCGTGACCCATGGCACCATTGGCACCATTAGTGACCCGCATGAAATTGCTAATGTTTGTGGAGTGGAAGGCGTACAATATATGATTGACAATGGCAAAAAAGTACCCTTTCATTTTTTCTTTGGTGCACCTAGCTGTGTTCCTGCTACTGAATTTGAAACAGCAGGCGCTGCCATTAGAAGTGAAGCCGTAGCTGAATTATTGGCCAGTAAGGATATTTATTATTTGAGTGAAATGATGAATTTTCCGGGTGTCTTGCATCAAGACGAGGAAGTAATGAAAAAAATTGCTGCAGCACATAAAGCAGGAAAGCCTGTGGATGGACATGCCCCGGGTTTAAGAGGTGAGGAGGCAAAGAAATACATTGAAGCAGGCATTAGCACCGACCA
Source organism: Bacteroidota bacterium (assembly GCA_947451115.1). Lineage (GTDB taxonomy): Bacteria > Bacteroidota > Bacteroidia > Chitinophagales > Chitinophagaceae > Sediminibacterium. Next base: position 13,567 of record CANFXV010000007.1, on the reverse strand, counting down.
TGAATGTTTTACCATCGAAGAGGCTTTAGATAAATTAGCGCATGGGATGAAAATATTAATAAGAGAAGGTAGTGCCGCAAAAAATTTCGAGGCCTTGTATGAATTATTAGACGATCATCCCAAACATACCATGCTTTGCAGCGATGACAAACACCCCGATAGTTTATTGGAAGGTCATATTAATGTTTTATGTGCTAGAGCAGTGGCCAAGGGCATTGACCAATTCAATGTGTTAAAAGCGGCTTGCATCAACCCAGTAAAACATTATCAATTACCTACCGGTTTATTTCAAGTGGGCGACCCAGCTAATTTTATTGTGGTTAAAGATTTGATTGATTTTAAAGTACTCCAAACTTATATCAATGGTGTTAAAGTAGCCGAAAGTGGACAATCATTGATTCCAATGATTCAAGAAAAATCCATCAATCAATTCAATGCCCTTCCTTTAACAGCAAAAGACATAAAAATTCTTGCGTCCAGCTATCCACAAAAAGAAGGAAGTATTCCCATCATAGAAGCCATCGATGGTCAACTGATCACGAATTGTTTATGGGAAGCTGCTCACTTTAAAGACAATGAAATTATTGCAGATACAAATAATGACATTTTAAAAATAGTCGTGTACAATCGTTACCATGCAACTGCACCTAAAATGGCCTTCATCAAAAACTTTGGGTTTAAGCATGGCGCCATTGCTTCAACAGTGGCTCATGACAGTCATAATATTATAGCAGTAGGTGTAACAGATACTGAAATTGTTAAAGCCATCAACGCAGTCATACAAGCACAAGGCGGAATCAGTTGCGTAGAGAATGAAATAGTAAAAGTATTGAGCCTTCCGGTGGCTGGACTCATGAGTGTTCAAGATCCTTATCAAGTAGCTGCAGCTTATACTGAAATCGATTTAATGGCTAAATCCTTGGGTAGCGCCTTGGGTTCGCCTTTTATGACTTTAAGTTTTATGGCCTTATTAGTAATTCCACACCTAAAACTAAGCGACAAAGGCTTGTTTGATGGAACTGCCTTTAAATTATTTTAAAATTGTCTGCAAGAAACTTAGATTTGAAAAAATTACCTTCCTATGGTGCATCATTTAAGTGAAAAACACAGCCTGATTAGCAATTGGATTGCAGAGATAAGAGATGTAAGTATCCAGCATGACCGCATGCGTTTTAGACGTAATTTGGAAAGAATAGGTGAAGTGGCTGCTTATGAAATGAGCAAATTAATGCCAAGCACCATCAAGGCCACCACTACGCCCTTAGGCGTGCATCAATCTAAGGTATTGGCAGAACAACCTGTACTAGCCACCATTTTAAGAGCGGGCCTACCCTTGCATCAAGGCATGCTCAATTATTTTGACAAAGCCGACAACGCTTTTATATCTGCCTTTAGAAAACACCATGAAGATGGAAGCTTTGAAATTAGTATTGAATATTTAAGTTGCCCCGATTTAAACAATAGAGTTTTGATAGTAGCTGACCCCATGTTGGCCACAGGCGCTTCCTTGGTTCAAACCATTCAAGCCATCACTAAAAATTATCAGCCCAAAGAAATTCATATTGTAGTAGCCATTGCAAGTAAAAAAGGTATTGAAACAGTAGAGGCCGCCTTGGGTAAAAATATTCCCATTTGGTGTGGAGATATTGATGAATCCTTAAATGACAAAAGCTATATTCTGCCTGGCTTAGGCGACGCAGGTGATTTAGCTTTTGGAACCAAAATGCAGTCCTAAACTACTAGTTCGTATATTTACTTTAAAAGGAAGCCTTGCTTAAAGAACTCATTTTAGCCATTCGCGCTTATTTTAGTGCACATCGTTTTATTCTAGCACATCAACTATGGAAATGGATGATTGTTCCTGGCATTGTCTACACCTATTTATTTGTATTGGGCATGACCTATTTTAGTCAGTCTTCCAGTTTTTTCATCGAAGCCATTATTTTAAAAACAGGATTAAAATCATGGGTGGATACATTGAGCAATGATTGGATTGGATTTTTTATTACCATGGGAAGTTTCTGGTTATGGTTTACTTTACTCTTGTTTTATTTTGCCCTATTCAAATATCTTTTTTTAATCGTATTCGCACCCTTCTTGGCCTATCTCCATTTACGTATTGATGCCATAATTAATAATACCCCCTTTGTTTTTAAAGCAACTATTTATAAAAAAATAGTCACTAGGGCCTTGGTATTAAATCTAACTAATTTGCTTTGGCAAACGGTTTACCTGATTCCTATAGTTTTGATATGCACCTTGCCCATCATTGGTTGGTTTACCCCCATCTTTACCATATTGATAGAATGTTATTTTTTAGGCGCCGCTATGTTGGATTATAGCTTAGCCACTGAAAATAAAAATAAAGTTGCTGCTGCTGCCTATGTCAACAACCACAAAGGATTGCCCATTGGCAATGGCATGGTTTTTTACTTAATGCATTTCATTCCCATCCTTGGATGGATGACCGCTCCTTTTTATGCTTTAATAGCCGCACAATTAAACACTTTAGAAGTTAAAGACAACGCTTAATGAAAACAGGAAAAGTATTTTTATTGCCCATGGTATTGCATGAAGAAGGTTATGATGCCTTGCCAACAGATCTAGTAAAATGGATCCAACAATGCGATGCTTTTTTTGTGGAAGAAGAAAAAACAGCTAGGCGTTTTTTTAAAAAGCTATGGAAAGAAATGGTCATTGACAATTATATTTGGTATCCCATTCATAAAGTAGAAGCAACGCAAATCAATGCCTTTACCCAGTTATTAAAACAAGGAAAGAATATTGGAATATTATCCGAAGCGGGATGCACAGGCATTGCCGATCCCGGACAATTACTTGTAGCCGCTGCTCAAGAAATGGGGGCTCAAGTAAAACCTTATGTAGGCCCTTCTTCCTTATTATTGTCCTTAATGGCCAGTGGTTTGAATGGAAATTTATTTCAATTTCATGGCTACTTACCCATTGATGCACTAGAACGAAAGAAAAAAATTCAGGCCTTGGAATCTGATAGCCAACAAAGCGGCTGCACCCAATTGTTTATCGAAACCCCCTATCGCAACAACCAATTGTTAGAAGCCATTTTACAAATCTGTCACCCCAATACCCGACTTTGTATAGCCGTTGATATTACATCGCCCAGTGAAACTATCGTAACTGCTACGATAGACTACTGGAGAAAAAATAAACCCGAACTACACAAAAAATTAGTGGTGTTCCTTATAGGGAAATAGACATTGCGTAATTGCCGAAAATAATATAACCCATTTTTTTTGTAAGCTGCAGGGTGGAAAAATCAAAAGCCCATTGGAAAGCAGCACATCCCTTTTTATACATATCTATTGTATTAATGCTAGGCCTATTGTTTGCTAGTATTTTTTTTAAAAACAAGGACCAGCCCCTTATTGCCGCAGCCATTATGAGCATTGGCCTTTTACTATTGCAATTTAGTTTATGGATTCCCTTGCCTCGAATATATCAAAGCTTACTTGTGCTATTGATATTAATGTCCTGGGGCATGGCTATTTATTTAGCTAGCCAGGAAAAAAATTTAATACAATTGCCCTACCCCAAAACCTGGGTGGAAGCTTCTAGAAATTGGGTCATTCAAAAAATGAATGCCTACATTCCAAACAAAGAGGCCAATGGATTTGCCTTGGCTTTATTATTAGGCGTGAAATCCGATTTAAACAAAACATTACTTCAGGCCTATACTCAACTGGGCATCATTCATATTGTGGCCATCAGTGGCATGCATTTAGAAATTATTTTTAAGAATTTAAGGCGTATTACTCAATGGCTGCCGCGTAGTAAATTTTTCTTAGCATTGGAATTAGTGCTTGTTTTATTAGGTGTTTGGTGGTATACCTTAATGGCCTTTGCAAGCCCTTCTATACTTAGGGCCAGTGTATTTTTTAGTATTTATTTTATCGGTAAGTATTTTGGGCAAAGCAATTATACTTTGAATACGATAGCGGGAGGTATGCTTATTTTTTTATTGTTTGATGTAAAAAATATCGAAAGTTTAAGCCTTCAATTGTCTTATGGCGCAGTGATAGGCATCCATTTATTTTACCCATTGATGTATAAATTATTACCCATGGACAATCCCCTCTTAATTTTTTTATGGAGTAATTTATGCATCAGTTTTGCCGCCCAGCTCACCACTATACCAATTCTGCTGTATCATTTTCATCAAATGCCCAGCATGGTCTTAGTAAGTAATTTTATCCTGGTTCCACTGAGCAATCTTTTACTCTATGGTTTATGCTTGCTTGTTGCCTGCCCACCATTATTTGGCCTATGTTATTGGCTAGGCAAAGGGCTAGCGCAGTATATTTTATGGATCAATGACAGTATTCGTTTTATTTATTCGCTGCCCATGAGCAGTAGCCTAGCCATTGAATTTGATCAAATTCAGGTGGCACTGTACTATCTACTGCTGTGGATGCTTTACAGGTGGTGGAGTAAAAAACAAGCGCAATACTTGGTCTATGCAATGGCTGTAATAGTGGCCTATAGCCTATTAAAGTTATTCAGTCGCTTATAATTTTTGTGGAAAAGCTGCCCATACAAAAAACAGAGAAGATAGTACCTTTGAATATGGAAAAGAAAATCAAATCGGCACTTATTTCTGTCTTTTACAAAGACGGTCTTGCCCCACTCGCAAAAACCTTACAAGCTCAAAACATTACCATTTACTCCACAGGTGGTACGCAAAAATTTTTAGAGGATTTAGGCATCCCTTGTATTGGTGTGGAAACCGTAACTGGCTACCCTTCCATTTTAGGGGGTAGGGTTAAAACTTTGCACCCCTCTGTATTTGGAGGAATTTTAGGAAGAAGGTATGAGGAGCAAGATTTAAAAGAAATGGCACAGTATAAAATTCCTGAATTGGATTTAGTGATTGTTGATTTGTATCCATTCGAAGAAACCCTTAAAACAACTGATGAAGAAAAATTAATCATCGAAAAAATAGACATTGGTGGGCCTTCCATGATTAGAGCTGCAGCCAAAAATTTCAGAGACTTAGTGGTCATCGCTGCAAAGGATGACTATGCAAAATTGAATACTATTTTAATTGAACAAAACGGAAGCACTCAATTGGAACAAAGGAAAGCCTTTGCTGCTAAAGCTTTCGAGGTGGTGATGCATTATGATATTGCCATTAGTGATTATTTTAATCCAGGGAAAGTACTTAGGTATGGAGAAAATCCACATCAGGTGGCCACCTATTATGGACATTTAGAAAACTGGTTTACGCAATTGCATGGAAAAGAATTGTCTTACAATAATTTAGTAGATGTAGATGCTGCCATTGCCTTAATTGGTGAATTGCCCGCCCCTAGTTTCGCGATTATTAAACATACCAATGTTTGTGGTGTAGCCCAAAGAACAAATGTATTTGAAAGCTGGCAGGCGGCATTGGCTGGTGATCCTGAAAGTGCATTTGGTGGGGTGCTCGTAACCAATGCGACTATTGATACTGCTACTGCCGAAGCCATACAAGAATTATTTTTTGAAGTCTTGATTGCCCCTGCATTTGAGGCAGCAGCCTTGACTATTTTAACCACTAAGAAAAATAGAGTCTTATTAGCATTAAAACCTGGTGTTACATTCAACCCAAGTCAAAAAAAATCTATCCTTAACGGAATTTTGGAACAAGGACTAGATCATGGAAATTACACTAGTTGGGAGGAAGTAGGTGCAAGACCTTGTACCGCTGCAGAAAAAGAAGATTTAATTTTTGCCAATATCATTTGCAAGCATTTAAAAAGCAATGCCATTGCGCTAATCAAAAATAAACAATTGGTGGGCAAGGGCTGCGGACAAACAAGTCGTGTAGATGCTTTAAGACATGCCATTGAAAAAGCCAAACAATTTAGTTTTGATTTAAAAGGAGCCGTATTGGCATCCGATGCATTTTTCCCTTTTGATGATTGTGTTAAAATTGCACATGAACAAGGCATCGAAGCCTATATTCAACCCGGAGGCTCCGTAAGAGACAAAGACAGCATTGCTTATTGCCAAGCCAATGGATTGGCCATGGTGATGACTCAATTGAGACATTTTAAACATTAGTATCTAATGGCAACCAATAAGAAAGCCTACCTCGCACTCACTGTTACCAGTGTTGTTTGGGGAACCACCTGGGTGGCCAGTAAAATGGGCGTAGCACATTTACCTGCTTTCGAATTGGCCAGCATTCGACAATTCATGGGTGGAAGCATCTACGTTGTTTTCTTTTTATTCATGGGTGAAAAATTTCCCAATAAAAAACAGTTTGCTTGGTTATTGCCCATGGCCTTTTTAATGTTTGTATCTTCCAATGGCATTGCCACTTATGGATTACAATTCATCACCAGCGGATTGGCTGCCTTGATTGCTGCACTCTATCCACTTTCCGTTGTGCTCATAGAAAGATTTTATTTCAAAGCCATTAAGATTACGCCACAAACCTTACTGGGCTTGTTTTTAGGCTTATTAGGTATTTTATTTATTTTTTACAAGGATAGTTTGCAAATGCATGGTACCCATTATTTATTAGGTGTGGGCCTGTCTTTATTTGCCATGATTACTTGGAGTGTTGGTTCTATCATTATGTCAAGAAATAAGATCAACATGAATGCCTATTATTCTATCGGCTGGCAAATGCTCATCAGTGCATTTACGATGGGATTGATTACTTTAATTTCTGGCAACTATGTTCCACTTCATGAAATTCCAGCAAAAACCTGGGGCATCTTGGCCTATATGGTATTAGGTGGTTCCGTGTTGGCCTTTGTTTCTTTTATCTATAGTATGAAACATTTAAAACCTGCTATTGCCAGTTTGTATGCCTATATCAATCCTATTGTGGCCATCTGGGTGGGTTCTTTATTACTCAATGAAAAAATGACTTTGAATAATATCATTGGCACGGTCTCTACTTTGATAGGGGTGTACTTGGTCAATAAAAGTTTGAAAAATCAAAAGGATCCGGTAGAAGCCATTGCAGATGCAGATGGCATGTAGCATTAGTTTTTATGCCCCTCTCTCCAAAGTTGATTAAAAGTCTTAGTGGGGAATTCCAAAGGACCGCGTTGATTGGTCCATCCTTTAAATATTTTATTGGCCACCCAGTTTTTGATGGTGGCATTTCCTTGATTCATTAAGGTACGACTTAGGGATGCTTGCTTCCACATTTTCCAGGCAAAGCTTTCAGAAAAATTTGCTTCTCCTGCATCCACTGATTCTTTTCTGTTTTCTAATAAAAGCTCATGCAAGTTGATGCGCACTGGACATACTTCGGTGCAATTGCCACATAAACTTGAAGCATAACTTAGATGTTTGTAATCGTGCATGCCTCTTAAATGAGGCGTGATTACACTTCCTATGGGACCACTGTAAGTAGTATCATAGGAATGACCTCCAATATTTTTATATACAGGGCAAGCATTCAAACATGCGCCACAACGTATACAGTACAAGGCTTCTCTAGTTTTAGCATTGGCCAATAATTCGGTACGGCCATTGTCCAACAAAATCACAATCATTTCTTCCGGACCATCTTGTTCATCTGCTTGTCTTGGACCAGAAATAATGCTATTGTAAACGGTTACTTGTTGACCCGTTCCAAAAGTAGCTAAGAGTGGCCAAAACAACCCTAAATCTGAAATAGATGGAATTACTTTTTCGATACCTACAATCACAATATGTGTTTTAGGCCAAGAAGCAGAAAGCCTAGCATTGCCTTCGTTTTCGGTGAGTGCAATACCTCCAATATCTGGAATAATAAAATTGGCACCGGTCACCCCTATTTCTGCTTGTACATATTTGTCTCTTAAATTTTTTCTTGCCACCAAGGTTAACTCCTCTGGTGTTAAATTTATATCTGTACCTAATTTCTCATTAAATAATTTTGCAACATCTTCTTTACTCTTGTGCATCGCAGGCGTCACAATATGGTAAGGCGCTTCTCCATCCATTTGTTGAATGTATTCTCCCAAATCTGTTTCTACACTTTCAATGCCAATCGATTCCAAATAATCATTCAAATGAATTTCTTCAGTGACCATACTCTTGCTTTTCACAATTGAACGGCAATTTTTTTCAGCGGCAATTTTACCAATATGATCCAATGCTTGTGCAGCATCTTCGGCCCATAAAACCTGGCCGCCTCTTTTAGTTAATTGTGCTTCAAATTGAGTTAAGTAAGTATCTAAATGTTCAATGGCTTCCCATTTTCTATTCTTGGCCATTTCTCTCACTCTTTCCAAATCGGTAAACTGCTCTTTCCCTTTTGGCACCACCGCATTGTATTTGCCAATATTAAAATTAATTTTTCTTCGATGCTCTAAGTCAACCGCTTTGGCATTGCTTTTGGTAAGAAAAGATTGGGCGAAGATGTTTTGCATACGTACAAAAATAACTATTTATTCTTTAGATGTTTTGCAGAGGCTTCCAAGGCTTCGTAGAAAGTTTCCCCATACTTTCTAACAATGGACTCCTTCAAAAATTCATAGGCGGGCACTTTCAATTTAACCCCTAAGGAACAGGCAGCTTTGCAAAGATCTTCTCTAGGCTCATAATTCATGTATTCCATGCTAGGATCCGTCTTGCTTTTTTGCACTTTGATGGGAAAAAGGTGGCAGCTGATGGGTTTTTTCCAAGGAATCTTACCATCATTGTAAGCTTGTTCAAAAGCACATTTGATGATGCCTGCTTTGTCTCTAAAACCATAAGCACAAATTTCACCATTCAAGGTGGGGGTTACCCAACCAAATTCGCGGTCATATAAAAATTGGCCAACTTGTTTCACCTCTTTGATGCCCTCTTTAGTCATATAGGGTTCCACTATATCATAATACTCCTTGATAAATTCTTTTTCTTGATTTTCTAAGGGCGCGCCTGCATCCCCATCTTCACAACAACCGCCTTTGCATTTGGTCAAATCGCAAACAAATTGTTCTTCCACCACCAGGTCACTCACTAAAACATGGTCAATAATAATCATAGCTAAATTTATGGTACAAAGATAGATTTATTTCCAACGAAATGTAGTCACTAAATGCTTCAAGTCTTTATATAAAAAAGCATTCAAGGGGGCCAAGGAATCCTCATTGGGTGTAGTGTCAAAATACAAGGCTCCTCTAAAAAAATGGGTGGTAGAATCGGTTAAAAAAAACTGATAGCTGGTGGCCACATCGCCGCCAATATGAAAAAACACTCCCTCTACGCCATGTTCATTGGAAAACAAGGAATCCGCAATAAAACTGGCCCTGCTATTGTGGTTATTGGCAAAAGTATAGGCATCTCTAATAAGGGTATCCAATTGTTGTGCATGCATTTTAGTATAGCTTACATAAATGGTGGCGGCCATGGATGGAAAATGAATATTGATCCAAGAATCTGTTTTTTTACTCACCCCAAAATAATTGATGTTCTTATCAATTTCTGCGTAGCTAGGATATTCAAAAGTATAGGGATAGCCAGGCTCATTAAAACTTTTATAGCTTTTTGCCGGAAAACTCATGGCTTCGTAGCCTTTATTTTTAGCCACAAAAGGGGTATTGCAAGCGGTTACAAATATAATACCGACAATAAAAAAACTAAATAAAAACCTACACATGGTCAGGATTTTGAGTAGGCAATGGCACAATAATTAATTGTATTTTATGTATTCTATTTTTTTGAATTTCCATCACCGTAAAACTAAATTGTTTGTACTTGACTACTTGCTGTGCTACGGGGAAATGACCAGCAATTTCTAAAAACAAACCAGCCATGGTATCACTTTCTCCCTTCACTGCATCAAAGGTATTGGTAGAAATATCTATAAAATTACAAAAGTCATTGATGGTTGTTTTACCCTCCATAATAAAATGATAGTCATCAATTTTTTTGATCATGGATTCTTCATCATCAAATTCATCTTTGATGTCCCCTACAATTTCCTCTAAAATATCTTCTAAAGTAATGATGCCACTAGTGCCTCCAAATTCATCCACTACTACAGCAAAGTGAATACGCTTCAATTGAAACTCCTTCAATAAATCTTCAATCATTTTTTGTTCATGTACAAAAAATGCAGGTCGAATTAATTGCCTCCAATTGTAATTGGCGCCTTCATTAATATGAGGAATGATGTCCTTGGTATGAATCATACCAACAATGCTGTCTAAATCTTCTTTGTAAATAGGAAACCTGCTGTAATTATGGGCCTTGATATTTTCCAGTAATTCATTAAAATCTAATTGCTCTTCTACGCCATCCACGTCTAGCCTGGTTTTCATGATTTGCTTGACCGATATATTTCCAAACTTCACAATGCCTTTCAGGATATTTTTTTCATTGGTTTGATGCACAGGCGAAGTAGTCAATTCTATGGCATGGTCAAGCTCCTCCATGCTGTAGGAATTATTGCGCTTCTGCGCCATGATTTTTTCAATGCTATTGGTATACTTTACCATAAAGGCACTAGGTCTAGAAAAAATAAAATACACTCCTTGAATGATCAAACTAAAGTCTTGTGCAAAACGAATGTTATTTTGGGTAGCCATCACCTTGGGCAAAATTTCTCCAAAAAACAATAAAAGCAAAGTAACCAAAACCACTTTAACTACAAATTCGAAACCAGGTAAGGCTATTTTGTCAAAAGTAAAAAAATGATCAATGACTACATTGGCAATTAAAATGATGCAAATATTGATAAAACTATTGGCGATCAACATGGAAGTCAATAATTTCTTTGGCTCTTCTAACAATAAAATTATTCTTTGAAAAGGTCGATAGGGTTTGTTTTTAATGGACTGAATGTCTTTGTAAGAAAGAGAGAAAAAAGCCACTTCCGAACCAGCAATGATAAAGGAAAGGAACAAAAGAATACACATTAAAATTAGTAAGCCGCTGTCTTGTTGCAATTGCAACAAATAATTGATCGAAGAAATAAATAGTGGTCCCGAATGAGGTTCCAAGGTCAGGTTGTTTTTATGAGTGGAAAGTTACTGATTTTAAAAAGACAAAATGAAAATATTAAAATTTTCTACAGCGTTGTTAAAAAATCGACAATAAGTTTTGGAAAAGGATAGGTACGCAGCTTGGATTTAGTTACCCAGAGCGCCTTGGAAAGTGCAGCTGGCTTTGTTTTTAGGGCAACTTGAATAAATCTGACAGTGAGTTGTTGATGTGTAAGCAATTGATTCACAGGCTTGGAGATGAGGGCATGGAGTATGTCTTTTTTTGCCATACCCAATTGTTGCTGCAATACTTGATTAAGATACAAAGTATTGTCTTTAGGCAAAGCGTCGTTCTGCACTAAATAAAACTGATACAAGCCCGCCCAAATATCTTCCCCACCACGTTTTTGTATCATGTACTGTTGCTTGTAATTAAAAATAAAAAAATCGAACTGTCTTTTTTTCTTTTGAATCTGTTTTAATTTAATGGGAAGTACATTGGTTTGATTGGTCGCAAAAGCAACACATCCTTTTTGCAGCATACATGCACTGCACAATGGGGCACTGGGTTTGCAAACCGTCGCACCAAAATCCATTAAAGCCTGATTGTAAATGCCCGCTTTTGTACGGGCAAGATTTTCAGCTGCTACTTGATTGAAATACTTGATGCCTTCACCAGTATCAATGGGTAAGGAGATGCCATAATATCTAGAAAAAACTCTAAATACATTTCCATCCACCACTGCATAAGGTAGATTAAAAGCAAAAGAAGCAATGGCAGCTGCCGTATAAGGCCCAATGCCTTTGAGGGCCAATAGTTCATCGTAAGTTTTAGGAAAGAACCCTTTGTGCTGCTTTACGATATACCTAGCGGTATGCAATAAGTTTCGGCAGCGATTGTAATAACCCAAGCCTTCCCATAATTTAAATACTTGTTCGTCCTTGGCCTTGGCCAATTGAAAAATAGTCGGGTATTTTTTTACAAATTTTTCATAGTAGGCCCAGCCTTGTTCGACCCTTGTTTGCTGTAAAATAATCTCACTCAACCAAATCTTATAGGGATCCGACTCCCCTTTCCAAGGCATGGGTCGATCATTGCTGGTTTTATTCCATTGGAGCAATAATTGGGTGAAAGGACTTATCATGAGGACAAAAATGAGTTAAAAAGGCCAAAATAGATGAATAATGAAGAAATTTGGAATGATTATACATAATATATATTTTATATATTATTTAATTATATGTATAGAAGGCTAGAATTATGTATCAAAATGAATAAAAATAATAGAATATAGTTGTAAAAAGGCGAAAATTGATTTATTTTTAATTACAAACAACAAAACTAAATTTCATGAGAAAATCTGATCTCATTAATCAAATCTCTGATAAAACTGGAATTCCTAAAGTTGACGTACTCGTTACTTTAGAAACTATGTTTAAGGAAGTGAAAGAAAATTTAGCAAACGGCCAAAACATATACATACGTGGCTTTGGCAGCTTTATTACTAAAAAAAGAGCGGCAAAAATTGGACGTAACATTAAGAAAAACATTGCCGTAGAAATTCCAGAACATTTTATCCCTGCTTTTAAGCCAGCAAAAGAATTTGTCAACGAAGTAAAAAGCAAACGTAAGTAACTTACCTTTGCAAGAAATTGACCTAATTTGAAAAAAGCGCAGTGGATTGCTATTATTGCGGGTTTAATTCTATTTAGCATTCTGTACATCTTTGTCCCAAGAACCAACAAAAAAGAGTTGGCTTCAACATCTGAAGTAGCTGTTAATCAGGGTGTTAGCGCTAAGTCATTGATTGATGGAGCCAAAACATCCTTGACTGCAGATCAGAAAATAGCCTTGCTAAGCATTGAAAATCAACTCAATACAAATTCAAAGACAGCTGACAGCCTTAAAACCTACAAAGCCCTTGCTCAATTTTGGGCCAAGGAGGCCCAGCGCATAGAACCTTATTTATATTATACTTACAGTGCTGCTTTGTTGGAAAATACTGAAAAAAGCCTCACTTTTGCAGCCCAGCAGTTGGTAGATAACTTTACCAACCCGGACGCACCACCTGCCCTTCAAAATTGGATGGCAAGTAATGCAAAAGTTCTTTTAGAGAAAGCATTGGTTATCAACCCAATAAATGATTCAGCAAAAATAAATTTAGGTGCTTGCTACTTGTTTGGAAATATTTCAGACAACCCGATGCAAGGCATTTTAAAAGTAAAAGAAGTAGTGGATAAAAATCCACACAACGATTATGGCCAACTTATTTTAGCCTTGGGGGGTAAGAAATCAGGACAATATGAAAAAGCCATCGAACGGTTTTTAATTGTGTTGAATGACCAACCCAATAACATCGAAGCCATGGTGAACCTGGCGGAGTGTTATGAGTTAACCAATCAAAAAGCCATCGCTATCCAATGGTATACCAAAGTAAAAGATTTGGTGAACATTCCAGAAGCTAAGCAGGCCGTCTCTAGGCGAATTCAAGAATTAAAGAAATAACATTTTATAACAAAAATTATTCGACATGCCTTGTGGTAAAAAAAGAAAGCGTCATAAAATTGCGACGCACAAAAGAAAAAAACGTTTAAGAAAGAATCGTCATAAGAAAAAGAACAAATAGTTC
>CANFXV010000006.1 GCA_947451115.1 Bacteroidota bacterium | reverse complement strand
ATATTAAATGAAGTTGAGGTAGCAGAACTTAAACCTGATGCTACAGCGGTTAAAATTTTATTGGTCCCTGCTGTAGTTATGAAAACAGGGTTAGAGGTAAAATCGGCCACACCATTAGTAGCGGTCATGGATAAAGTTCCCGTAAGCGCGCCAGTACCAGTACTTAAACTAAGTGTAATGACTGATGATGCAAAAGCACCATTTGTTATGGTATTTCCATTCGCATCTTGCACTTCTACAATTGGAGCTATCACTTCACCAGCTAATTTATCAATGGGTGATCTAGTAAAGGCTAATTGTGTTGGAGCACTTGAAGTGATATTGAATGTATTACTTACTTTATGTGTATAAGCTGCAGCAGAAGTGGCATCCAAAGTATAACCTGATCCTGTTAAATCTATACTAAGATCATCAAAGCTTGCAACCCCATTATTTGTTGTTACAACTAATGATCCTGTTAAACTTCCACTACTAGGATTGGTGCCAATGGCAATAGTTATATCATCAGTAATACTCGTCACAGTATTTCCATAAGTATCTTGTACAGCAACTATAGGCGCAGGATTCAAGAATAGTCCTGCAGATCCATTGCTTGGTTCTGTAATGAAACCCAATTTTGTAGCAGTAGAAGGATTAATATTAAATGTACTACTTGTGGCAGATGAGACACCAGTAGCGGCTGCTGTTAAAGTATAAGCTGTGCCTGATTTATTAATAGATACATTACTGAATGTTGCGATACCATTAACTGTGGTAGCAGTCAAGGTTCCACTTAAGCTTCCACTACTTGGATTGGTACCAATGGCTAAAGTGACTGTTTTAGAAGTGGAAGTGACTGTATTGCTATAAGCATCTTGTAAAGTAATTTGAATTGATGGACTAATGGCAACACCTGCAGTGGCGGTAGTGGGTTGTGCAGAAATTATTAATTTACTTGCAGTACCAGGAAGCACTGCCACTACTGAACTATTGACCCCGTATGATCCTGCATCTTTTATTTTAATAATTTTATTCCCTACTTGGGTAATAGGAATTTGTGCAGTAGCCACCCCTAAAGTAAAACTGATACTTTGTGTACTTGTATTTACTAAAGTATTTGAAGTAGGATCCCATTCTTCTACTGTAAGTGATTTAGTGCCTACATAAGAAGTCACATTGTCATACAAGGCATCAATAGCATGTATAGTGATGGTATTGGTACCAGCATTAACCGCCGTCGGTGTTCCAGAATTAGATCCTGCAGTATATGTTTCTCCAGGGAATGTAGTAATTAATTGAGTTAGAATGCCTGAGGAATGATTTCCTGAAGTTGAATTTACATTCAATTTACCAGATCCTGTGTATAAACTACTACTCTGATAATTAGCACCTGATGAGCTGCTACCATAAGTTCCAGCTAATTTTCCATTACCATTATATTCTAAATAAGTTGTGGTGTAAGTACCCGTGCTCATGGAAATTTTCACAGACTTAGCAGAATCGACCCAAGTTAAATTACTTACACTGAAAGGAGTAGTGGAATATGTTTTAGTAGATGTACCAGATCCAGTAAGTTTTAAATTATAATAAGGTAATGATGCCACCGTTTGATTAGTACCTGAATAAGTGACGGTAGAAGTAGCAGGTGTAAAAGTTCCAGAAAGATTACCTGCTACTGTAGCATTGGTAAATTGCAGTTCACTAGAACCTCCATTAAGTATACTTCCTGTTGAACTTGAATAGGTCCCAGAAAATATATGTGTTAAACTAGTACCTAAATTTAAAGTACCCCCATTACCACTTAATGATAAATTTGCTGCATTTACATTACCAGTTAATGTGGCTATACCAGCAGTTTTAGTCATGGATACATTACCAGTAGTTGAGAACCCATTGATGGTTTGTGAAATTGTACCTGCCAAAGTGATACCACCAGCGCCAGATGTTAATGTACCATTATTGGTAAAATTACCATGCAGTGTAAGCAAGTTTGAACCAGGGCTTAATGTTGCTCCACTATTAATGGTTAAGGGTACATTGGTACTATTACCAATTTGAACAGCTCCTGGTGGTGTTATAGCACTTGTACCTGCAATTATAATCCCCCCCGTTGCTGCAAATGGACTAATCCATTCTTCGGCAGTAGCTCCATAGGGAGCAGTCTTATTATACTTTAAAGTGGCTGCAGCACCATAAGTAACAACTCCTGTTGTTACAACTACTGATGCAGTAGTTCCCTCCATGGACAATGTCCCATTTACTGTTGGTGTGGTTGCAAAAGTTTTTGTACTAGTTCCTCCAATAGTTAAATTATTATAAGTAGTAACAGGAACAGTTTGAGCAGCACTAGCAGTAAACCCAACGGTACCTGTAGATGGTGTAAAAGTTCCAGCTAATGTACCTGAGACTGTAGCACTGGTGAAATTAATGGTACTGGATCCTCCATTCAGTGTTGTTCCAGTAGAACTAGCCCAAGTCCCAGTAAATGTATGGGTTAATCCACTGCCTAAATTTAATGTACCAGTACTACCAGTTAATGATAAATTAGCCCCATTAACAGGCCCTGTAAAAGTTGCAGTGTAACTGGCAGGTTTTGTTATGGTAACCGATCCAGTAGTTGTAAAACCACCAATATTTGAATTATTAGATCCAGAAATTATTATTGGTGTTGAGGTTCCATTAAATGTGCCTGTATTAGTGAAATTACCTGCGAAAGTAACAGTTCCTGAACTTGCATTGAATGAACCTGTATTGATTAATCCAGCATTAATAGTTATAGACTTACTTTGACCCGTTAAAGTTCCATTATTAGTAATATTAGCACTAGTGGTAAAAGTTTTTGAACTACTAAATTTAAAAGTTGCTCCACTATTAATTGTTAGTGCACTACTAATTGATAAATTACTTCCACCATCCTGAGTGATGGCCCCAGTACCTCCAATAGTTATACCACCAGTTCCAGTGTTTTTAAATTCAGTACTAGTAGCTGTAAATGCAGTTGTTTTATTATATAACAAACCTGCCGATGTTCCATAAGTTAAAGATCCACTTAAATAGGCAGTGGATCCACCCAAAGTTAAAATACCATTTACTGTTGGCCCATTGGTAAATGTTTTTGCACCGGTACCACTTAGTGTAAGATTAAAAAATGTCAGTGCACTACTAGTTATTGTTTGAGCAGCACCCGTAAAAGCAATGGTACTAGAAGTACCAGTTAAAGTTCCTGAATTATTTAAATTACCACTTATTGATAAAGAATTAGTGCCTTGTACAGACAATGTTGCTCCAGTAGCAATGGACATACTTACAATTGAAACAGTAGAATTAATAATAGGTTGTTTACCTGATATGTTGGCAATAACAACAGAATCAGTATTTGAACTAGTAGGCACAAAACCTTTAGACCAGTTGGTAGCGGTTCCCCAATCTGTATTGGTGGTGCCAGTCCATGTATTTGTAATAAAAGGGGTATTACTTATGACCCCTGTGTTATTTGCAAAATAAGTCGTATTTGTACTGGTCGCAGGCGAACCATATCCCCATTTACCTGCTGTTTGAGCAACTGAATTAAAATATAAAGTACCAGTGAGTAAATGTGTCAAGCCGGTTCCTAAAGCAGCGGTAACCCCAGATGCAATGGACAAGTCTCCTTTAATTGTTGTAGCAGCAGAAAAAGTTTTTGTACCAGATCCCGATAAAGTTAAATTTCCATTGTATGTAACTGCTTTAATGGTCTGATCAGCAGTACCGTTATAATTAATAGTTGATCCTGAAACAGTGGTTAATGTACCACCACTTGTTCCCGTCGTCATGATTCCTACTCCAGCATTTAAAGTACCAGCTCCTGTGAAAACTATGGACGCACTAGTTGAAGTGCCAGAATTTATAGTAATATCACCAGATACATTGACTGTTCCTGTTGATATGGTAATCTGATGGGCAACAGTTTGGCCACCGCTAGTAAATGCAATACTTCCTGCATTTAATGTACCCGAACCAACATCAACTAAATTTATTTTACTATTATTTCTATCAGCTCTAGGAATAGTTAAAGCACCAGAAATGGTTAAAGTATACCCGGCAAGTGAAATTGTTGAATTTGAGGTTGCTCCACTTGTAAATGTTATTGATGTACATGCTGCATTTGCAGTAAGTGTTATTATTGCACCTGATGCAATTGTTACATTGTCTCCACTTGTTGGTACCACCCCACCCACCCAAGTTGAAGTACTGTTCCAATTTCCAGTAACTGCATTTGAAGTAATACTTGCCGCATCTACTTTGTTTATAAATAATAAAGCAAAAGTTAAAACCGTAATATATTTAAACAACACTTTCATTCAATTAATGTTTAATGTTTGAAGGTGTTATAGGACTAGGATTTTGATAAGTCAAAATAGGACTAATCGTATTGGTACAACCATTGGCATCTGTAACTGTTACATTGTAGGTAGCAGGTCCAATGGAAGATCTGTTTTGTGTAACTACCCCACCACCCCAATTATAGCTGTAAGTACCTGTGCCACCTGTTACGGTTAAGGTAATTGAACCATTAGCTAATGGAGGACAAGTAGGTTGACTAATTGAACTTGAAATAGACAAAGCAGTGGGCTTGGTAATTTCAATTGAACTAGAAGCAACACAGCTATTAGCATCGGTAATGGTCACATTGTAATTGCCATTTCCTAAACTTGAAATATTTTTTGTGGTAGCACTGTAAGCACCAACGCCTGTTTTTGTCCAAGCATAAGTATAAGGACTTGCTCCACCAGCAACAGTTAAAGTGATGGTACCTATTGAAGCACTATTAGAACAAGGCAAATTTGTATGTGTTTCTGAAACAGAAAGTAAAGCAGGTTGCGTGATTGCGATACTGCTTGCTTTTTTACAACTATTGGCATCGGTTACAGTAAAAGTATAATTGCCTGCTGCAAGACCTGTTCTTGATGATAAAGCAGAGCCATCACTCCATGCATAAGTATAACTCGCGGTTCCACCAGAAATTACAATGGAGGCAGCACCAGTAGTTTGCCCATTACAATTTACATTGGTAATGGTGGGTGTAACCACTATTGCAGCTGGTTGAGTTATGCTTGTAGATAAATTGGAGGTACAACTATTGGCATCGGTCACTGTTAAAGTATAATTGCCTGCAGCAAGACTGGTAATATTTTTTGTAGAAGCGGTATAACTAGATGGTCCAGTCCATGCATAGGTATAAGTGCCTGTTCCACCTGTTACGGTAACTGTTGCACTACCATCAGCACTTGCATTACAAGTTAAATTTGCATTGATAGAACTAATTGCAATCGCAGCAGGTTTAGTAATCATAATAGTTTTTGAAACTTGACAGGCTTTATTATCTGTCACTGTTACGCTGTAGGTGCCTATGCCTAAACTCGATAAATTTTGGGTAGTTGGATTAAAACTTCCATCTCCAGTTTTAGACCATGCATAGGTATAAGCGGTGGTTCCGCCTGTGACTGTTAAACTTATGGTGCCTATCGCAGCGCTATTGGAACAAGATAAGTTGTTATGTGTTTCTGAAACATTTAAGGCAGCGATGGGTTGTGTGATGGTGTACCCCAATTTTTTGGTGGACCCATTGGCATCTGTGATGGTTAAAGAATAAGTGCCTGCAATTAAACTAGTTCTGTTTTGTGTCGTTACCCCATCTTCCCAGGCAAAGGTATAAGGTGTGGCTCCGCCAGAAATGGCTAAACTTATGGCGCCTGTATTGTTTCCATTACAATTTACATTCGTTAAAGTAGGTGTCACCTCTATAGATGCTGGTTGAGTAATGACAATATCATTAGCAAGGGTGGCTTTACAACCTTTACTGTCAGTCACGGTTACACTATAGTTACCAGCTGCAATACTGCTTAAATTTTGTGTAGTAGCACCATTGCTCCATAAATAAGTATAAGTAGGATTGCTACCTGTAACTGAAATAGTCGCAGCTCCATTGTTAGCACCGTAGGAGGTTAAATTTGTTGTGGTGTTGGTAGCAACAGTAAATGAATTTAAATTAACAAGTGTTGCATTAAATGTAGCTACACAGCCAATGCCATTGCTTCCTTTCACAGTTACCCCATAGGTGCC
Organism: Bacteroidota bacterium; assembly: GCA_947451115.1. Taxonomy (GTDB): domain Bacteria; phylum Bacteroidota; class Bacteroidia; order Chitinophagales; family Chitinophagaceae; genus Sediminibacterium. Next base: position 83,897 of record CANFXV010000006.1, on the reverse strand, counting down.
TGCACTTAATCCAGAAATAGTGGTACCTGTTCCTGAAACAGAATCGGTTGCCCCAGTTTTTTTATATTTCCAAACAAAAGGTCCTGCGCCATTTGAAATATCTAAAAAGATAGAACCTCCATTGGGAATGGTGGAATAACAAACATCATTTATTTTTGGAGAGATGGTCATTTGACATTGAATGTCTACTGGCTTAGAATCGAAATAAACTCTTTTGCAACCATCTGTAATGGTCACACTCAATTGACAAATACCTGTTTTAGCCGGTGCAATAAAAGTAGTTGATGCCGATGTTGCACTTGGAGAAAATGTTCCTCCACTACTAGATGACCATTGAACTGTATAGGAATTAATATTGGAGCCAGTGGGCACAGTAACTGCTAATGGAAGTGTTTGTCCTGAATACATTACTTGTGCATTGTTGGGCAAACCAGTAATGGTGGGTACCACATCTTTTCCAACAGCGGCTGTAAATGAAAAATTAAAAAATACTCTTTGCGCTGCTATCTGAGTTGTACCCGGAATGGAATTTTCTTCATCATTGTCGAGTGCTTTTATACTATTGCTTGCAATCCTATTAGAGGAAGCATCTCTTGGATCCTCGTCTATACTTTTTCCTTTCTTTTTAGTACTAGTAGCTACTGCTGCTGTACCACCATCCCCACCAGAATTAAATTTATGAGAGGCTTCTATAAAAACTTTTCCTCTATTCACATCGCCAAATGCATAGCCCCATGCAATGATGGCTGCTCGATGATTTTTTGCGGTGTCAACAATTTCTGCATTGCCTGCTTGATAAATTCCAATATTGGTCGTAGCTCTCCATCCAGCACTTAGTGGAATATAAATTCTTTCTGCCCCATTCAAAACAGCATTGTCCAAAATATCCATGAACTGCATGATGGGATCACTTTGTAATTTAGGATCGTAAGTATAGGGAGGAATGCCATCTTCATGATTCTCGGCAAGCTTTAATGCATTTTGATAAGAAGGGCCAGTACCAGATGGTAAACCAATTTTTTCTGTCAAGAAATTAGTTTGTTGTGTAAAATCTGCAGGGTTAAACATACCTTCCAAATGACTACCTGCTGAACAGCCCAACCAGATGCCTCCTTTGGCATTTAAATTCCAATCCAATAAATTTTTATGAGTGGCCCAAGTAGGATCTGCATGGGGCATGATGAATACATCATCACAAGCACCTAAGTCTGCAGGATTTTTCCAATTGTCAGCAACACTTCCACCATAGGCAGTACTAGGAATACCGGCATTGGTAAAATAAGGAATGGCCACTAATCCATTTTGTTTGTCTAAAGTCCAATTAGGTGCTTTAATTAAGGTAGTTCCCACTGGCACGGTTAAAGGGGCAGTTGTAGTCACTCCCACTACACCCAATGCTTGCCATGCAAGTATTCTTGCGTTAACAGAATCTGTTCTGTAATCTGCTTCAATAATGAAAGGCCCTCCTTTGTAATTGTTCGCACCAATAGAAAAATCAATTCCATCTTTTAGTTTTGTTGGATTGATAGACCACAATATCGGAACTTGATAATTTTTTAGTAACTCGTAAATTAAACCATAAGGCTTTAGACCATTGCCCACTGTTTGTGGAACCACCCCCATGTCCACAATAAAAGCACCTGCTTTAATTGTTTTTGTTGTTTGTGCATTTGTGTAATGAAAACTACAAACCAAACATAAAAAAATAAACAGAATTTTAAACTCTATTTTATTTCTAAACCTTATTGAAAAAAAATTACCCAAATTAAATAGATTTTATTCTATAGAACTATTTCATTTATAAAGCTTTATCTATGAAATTACTCTTAGACATACATCTACAAAATTAGGTTTAAATAGTATTCAAAATATATATTTGTTGATTGTTTTATAGTAGCTTATAGATATGTATTTTATTAATACATAAAATGATATCTATCATATAATTATAAATAATGATATTGGTCATACTATTGTAAAAATGCATTAATTGCAAAATAATAGCCTATTTTACCTTAAAAGCTGCCTGATAGTAATTATTAACTGCCCCCAATAGCTCCATTTTTACATAAAAAGATTCGGTAAATATTTTAAAAGCAAGGTATTCATGGTTGGGCACATTGAACTCATCAAAAAAGACAATGTCCCCTTTTTCTAAATAAGGATACAGCATACTTAAAGAGAAAAGTGTAGAGGAGAATAAATCGGCATCTAAATGAATAATTTTTCTTTTACCCTTTGAAACATTTCCATTGTTTAAAAAAGGCACCAGGGTATCTTGAAACAATCCCTTGTAAAAGTGACCTCTTGCATCCTCTAATTTTGGCGCCTCTGCAATCATGTCTCCATTTTTAAAAAAATAACCCCACTGTTCTGGCAATCCTTCAAAAGTATCAAAGCCATGAAATCGTGAAGCGCTATTGTGATTGTTTTGCATCCACCATGCAAAAGAATTTCCATTGCATACCCCCATTTCAATGTAGATGATTTCTGTATTGCTTAAATTTTCCTTTTCTATGACATAATTATACAAATCAATTCGATGATTGTAATTGCGCAACAAAGAAAAGGCATCTTTGTACACCCCTTTTGTTGGCTGTTTTGCGATCCATTGAGTCAAACTTAAAAAATTAGAAAAAAATGCAAAAGGTTGTATTAAAAAACTAAAAACTACATGTGGTTGAAAAAGTATTAGTAAATTTTTGACTAATGCATTAATCTTAAATAAGAAAGGCTTCATTGATTCTCTATTGAACTTTAAAGTTATGTTTTTATTGGTAAATAGAATAGTTGCCCCAGTCTATGTTTTAGTAATTTAATGACAACCACTTATCATTTAAATCATTAGAAGACCTATAAAAACTTAGTTTTTATGCAATTTTTAAGTAAATTGACTACGCAATTAACGATTCAATTAAAACTGATATAAAATGCCATCATCAAATCATTTCGATGCCATCGTGGTAGGCTCTGGAATTTCTGGAGGCTGGGCTGCTAAAGAGTTAACAGAAAAAGGACTCAAAACATTGGTGCTTGAAAGAGGCCGTAATGTGGAACATATCAAAGACTATCAAGGGACTGAAAAAGATCCTTGGGAACTAGCCCACCACAATGCAGTCACTCAAGCAGATAAAAAAAATTCTCCTATTCAAAGTAAGTGTTATGCCTACGACGAAGTGTCAAAAAAATTCTTTGTCAACGATTTAGAAAATCCCTACACTGCGAGCAAACCTTTTGATTGGATTAGAGGCAATCATGTAGGAGGACGTTCTTTAATGTGGGGCAGACAAAGCTATCGTTGGTCTGATTTAGATTTTGAAGCCAATGGTAAAGATGGTTATGGAACCGATTGGCCTATTAGGTACAACGACCTTGCGTCTTGGTACAGTTATGTAGAAAAATTTGCAGGTATCAGTGGCAATAGAGATGGTGTTTTTAATTTACCCGATGGAGAATTTCAAACACCCATGGAAATGAATGTGGTGGAGAAAATGGTGGCCCAAAATCTTAAAACTAAAATGGGTAGGCCCATGATTATTGGAAGATCGGCCAACCTTACCGCAAAAATTGGTACTAGAGGTCCTTGTCAATTTAGAAATAAATGTCATCAAGGTTGTCCTTTTGGTGGTTATTTTAGTTCTAACGCTGCTACCCTTCCAGCAGCTGCTGCTACTGGTAACTTAACTTTAAGACCTGATGCCATTACCACCGAAATTTTATACGATAAAGAAACAGGTCGTGCCAAAGGCGTAAGAATTTTAGATGCCAACACAAATCTAACAGAAGAATATTTTGCTAAAATTATTTTCTTAAACGCTTCTACTTTAGGTACGGCACATATTTTATTAAATTCTGTTTCTGATGTTTTTCCGAATGGCTTTGGCAATAGCAGCCAACAAGTAGGACATAATTTAATGGATCATCATTATGGCGTGGGTGCTTATGGAGATTATGAGGGCTTCCAAGATATGTATACTTACGGTCGCAGACCCAATGGTATTTATATTCCAAGATTTAGAAACTTAGATGGAGGATCTTCTGCTGGTTATTTAAGAGGTTTTGGTTACCAAGGAGGTGCCTCCAGAGACAAAGGCGCTGCCAATGGTATTGGGGTAGAATTAAAAGAAAGCGTTTCAGAACCAGGTAAATGGACTATTGGCTGGGGGTCTTGGGGGGAACATCTTCCTTATTATGAAAACAAAGTAACCTTAGATAAAAATAAAAAAGACAAATGGGGACTACCCACTTTGAACATGGACTGTGAATTCAAAGAAAATGAAATGAAGATGCGCATAGATATGAGAAACAGCGCGGCAGAAATGCTAGAAACTGCTGGCATTAAGAATGTAGGTTCTTATGACAGTATGCCTGCCCCTGGTTTTTGTATTCATGAAATGGGCACAGCGCGTATGGGTAAAGATCCTAAGACATCGGTGTTGAATAAATGGAACCAAATGCATGAAGCCAAAAATGTATTTATCACAGATGGCTCTGCCATGGCTTCTTCGGCCTGTCAAAATCCGTCTTTAACTTATATGGCTTTGACTGCAAGAGCAGCCGACTTTGCAGTAAGTGAATTAAAAAAAGGAAATCTGTAAAGATTTCCTTTTTTTAATTCACTTACTATATTAATAACTTATTAATTCCTGTGTCTTATATTAGAAGCTCCAGTTGAATTTGATTCCTTCACACTAGGATTGCCCTTATAATCTAAAGTACTAGCCCCTGAGCAAGTCGCTTTTAGCATTTCAGTGACATGGATATTGACATGACTAGCTCCACTTGCATGAACAACTGCCCCTTTTGTCATCAATCCATACAATTTAGCATCGCTGGCGCCAGAAATTTCTATGGACAAATCATCAGTAGTTCCTTCTAATTCAATATTGGAGGCACCGCTACTTTCAAGTAAAACATTATTAGCGGTCAGTTTTCCTTTGTAATCAGAGGCACCACTTAATCTATAATCAAGCGTACCTGCTTTTATGTCTCCATGAAAATCAGAAGCCCCTGTTAATTTAATTCTGATCTTTGGTGATTCAATGGTATTCACTAAATGCACATTGCTTGCGCCTGAAGCAGTAATCGCATCAATATCTTTAATACTTACATAGGCCTTGGTTTTATAATTGCCCCATTTTTTCCAACTAAACCATGTGCCGTTGTCTCCTAATCTAATTATTAAAGTACCTCCTACAACTTCTGTGACGATATGGTCTCTGATGTCTTCTTCAGATGCACTCACGGCTACTTCATTGGTATTAGATTGTGTAAGGTATAGATCTATCGCACTTGAAACACTAATAGCGTTAAAACTAGGCACTTTTCTTACCTGCGCATGATTGTCATAGACTACCGAGGTTTTGTTTTGAGCACTTAGCGTACAACCTGTTATTAAAATAAGTCCTAAGAATATCTTTTTCATAATTAGATGGTTTATTTACTTAAAACGTAAATACGAACCTAAAGTTACAGTGAATGGTATTATTTTTCTGCTTATTTTTGTGCCGTCCTCGGGGTGCTGTAAAAGGCTGAGAAAAACCCGTTGAACCTGAACAGGGTAATGCCTGCGAAGGGAAGGTCACCGCATCACGCGCACTTCTCATAGCTATTATTCCTGTTCCCAGTATTCATTTTTGAAATATTTAAACTTTAGTTATGACTAAGTTATTGGGAACATTTGCGTTTTTATTAATGGTAGCCAACAGTATGGCTCAAACCAAGCCGTTATCTATTCAAAAGAAAATAGACAGCGCAAGATTACAAACTGATAGTATTCGAAACCTGCCCCCTTTGGAAGTAAGATCGGTTAGAGCCAGTGAAAACAGTCCTTTTGCCATTAGCAACTTAAACAAAGCAGCAATTGAAAAAGTAAATTTTGGTCAAGACCTTCCCTTTCTATTACAGAACACCCCATCTGTAGTAGTGAATTCAGATGCAGGAACCGGTGTGGGTTATACAGGCATTAGAATTAGAGGTACGGATGGTACAAGAATCAATGTCACCTTAAATGGTATTCCGTACAATGATGCAGAAAGCATGATTACCTATTTTGTGGACTTACCCGATTTTGGCTCTAGTTTAAATAGTGTACAAATACAAAGAGGTGTAGGTACTTCCACCAATGGTGCCGGTGCTTTTGGCGCGACCATTAATTTAGCCACCAACGATTATCATCCAGAAAAATATCTTTCCTTACAATCCAGTGCAGGCTCCTTTAATACATTTAAAAATACTTTGCAATTAGGTACAGGCTTGTTGAATAATCATTTTACGATTGATGGGCGTTTAAGTAATATCAGCAGTGATGGCTATATGGATCGTGCCAAATCCAACTTGAAATCATTTTATTTAAGTACTACCTATTGGGGCGATCAATCTTCTTTAAGATTAAATGTTTTCTCAGGCTGGGAAAAAACCTACCAAGCCTGGTATGGCGTTCCCGAAGAACTATTGGCTACGAATAGAACCTACAATCCTGCAGGGATGGAAAAAATGGATGCCCCTTACAATAATCAAACAGACAATTACCAACAAACGCATTATCAATTGTTTTACAATAAAACTATAAATTCAAAACTTAGCTGGAACACGGCCATCTTCTTAACTAGAGGCAAGGGTTATTATGAAGAATATAAAGGCGGTGTTCTTTTGTCTGATTATGTAGTAAACGCGCCAACTAATTCTATAAATGCAACTAGAACAAATCCTTACACCATAATTGATTTGGTAAGAAGAAAATGGTTGGATAATAATTTTTATGGACAAATCGCATCATTAATTTATGAAGAAGGTAAAAATAAATATACCCTTGGGGGTGCTTGGAACACTTACGATGGATTGCATTATGGAAGACTTCCCTATTTAAGTAGCTTGGGCATTTCTCCAAATTTTAATTATTATTTTAACAATGCTATTAAGAAAGATGTAAACACCTATTTTAAATGGAATCATCAATTCAGCGTGGCTTTCAGCAGTTTTGTGGATGTACAATACAGAAATGTAGGGCACAATATGTATGGATTTGATCATAATGCAGCTTTAATCGTAAAAAGAAATTTTGATTTTATAAACCCTAAGGCTGGTTTGTTTTACAAAACAAAAAATACCCAATATTATGCAAGCTTTGCCCTAGCGCATAAAGAACCCAATAGAGATGATTTTGAAGCAGCCACCAATGAGCAACCTAAGCAAGAGGTTTTAACTGATTTGGAATTAGGTTTTAAAAACAAACATGCAAATTTTGAGTGGAGTGCAAATGTATATTTAATGAGCTATAAAGACCAATTGGTGCTTACTGGAAAAATTAATGATGTAGGCGCTTATACAAGAACCAATGTGCCTAAGAGCAGTAGAATAGGTATTGAATTAGAAGAAAGCTGGAAGATAAATAGCTTCTTCACAAGTTCTAGCAATCTTACTTTTAGTCAAAATAAGATTGAGGCCTTTACCGAATACTTAGACGATTATGACCAAGGTGGTCAATTGGCCATTGTACATAAGAATACAGCTATCGCCTTATCCCCCAACCTAACAGCCAATCATAGCTTACTAGTTAAATTAAATAATCAATGGAATTTGAATTTTACGAGCAAATATGTTTCTAAACAATATTTGGACAATACCCAAAATGAAGCAAGAACATTAAAAGCCTATTTCTTACAAGATATTAGTACCTCCTATACTTTATTGAACAAACAAAAATGGAATGCAAGTATTAATTTGTATGCGAATAATATTTTCAATAAACTATATGAGCCCAATGGTTATACCTTTAGTTATATTTACGAGGGGGCAACCACCACTTCTAATAATTACTTCCCTATGGCAGGTAGTAATTTTTGGCTAAGCTTAAAAATTAATTTGAAGTAAAGAAATTTTTGATATTTTCTTCGATTGAATTCAAAGTATGGTTTTTATCAATGGCATTTAAAAAGCCATTGAGCAATTGACCCGCACTTGTCAATGAGTCCGTCAGGGAATTTTTACCTATCACACTGCTGATGGTTTCTTTTTTATTGCCAAACAAATAAGTATTGGGCAATTTTTTAAGTAATACTGCATTTAAAAAATGCTGCATGATTACATTGCCCGCCTGATCCAAGACCAAGGCTACTTCCAATAAATAATCACGGAGCGATTGAATTTTTCTAGTAAATAATTTTTGCAATAAAGCAAAGATAAATCCAATGGGGGCTGTGACAGATAATAGAAATATGGCAATTAAAAAAAGTAAAAAACTGGTAAAAATGCCCTTTTTTCTTTCTTTGGCTTGAATTTGATTTTCCATAAAAAAATAATTTTAGAAATGTTTCTATTTAGAATAAAGTATCAAAGTATTACTAGGCTTTGATTGTAGTTAAATGCTTTAGAATTCAATCTAAACAAGGCTTTCACCCAATCAAACAAATGTATTGAATATATTTTGTAGCATCATTTTATTTTTTATTTTCAGTAAAACAAAGCTAAAATAAAATGAAAAACAAAGCATTATTAGTGGGCATTAATCAATACCCAGATCCAAGAAATGAATTAAGAGGTTGCATCAATGACATCAATGATATGTTCAATTTTATCACTCAAATTAACCCTGTCTATCAAAAAGAACAGGTGAGAACTTTAACCAATCGTCAAGCCAATAAAAAAGGAATTGTTGAAAATTTAAATTGGTTATTAAGCGATCTACAAGCGGGTGACCAAATTTTATTTCATTACAGTGGCCATGGTGCGCAAATGCCTACAGAGCATCCAGCATTAGAGAAAGATGGACATGATGAAATTATTTGCCCTTATGATTTTGATTGGACGGCAGGCACTACCCTTCGGGATAAAGAATTTGCAGAAATTTTTAAAGCCATTCCCAATGGCGTACATTTTGTTTGGATATCCGATTCCTGTCATGCCGAAGATTTATCTCGAGATCCCATTGTTGCCCCAATGCCATTATCAAACAACGACTATCCCAATCGTTATCGATTCATCAATCGACCTGTTAATTCTATAGCCTCCCCATCTTCATGGTCAATGAAGGAGCCAATCCAACTTAAACCCTTCAATGGCGCCTTACTAAGTGCCTGCGCATCAAATCAAGTAAGTGCCGATGCTTATATAGACAATAGATTCAATGGGGCTTTTACGCATTATTTATTAAAAAATTTAAAAGCACATGCAAAGCAATTTCCCATGAACGAACTCATTCAACTCGTCAATAAGGATTTAGCTAAAAATGGATACGAACAAGCGCCACAAACCGAAGGTAAATTAGAGAAAGCCACATTTTTTATTTAATTCATTTTAAAAAATAACCAACGATGAAAAAAACGCTATCCATAATTTGCTTACTGCTTTTATTGTACTTCCCAATGGTCGCTCAAAAAAACACCCACCAAGGTTTAATGAATAGATTGATTGATACCAAGTACAACACTGAATTGTATCTATACACCCATTGTACTTCGCAAAATCAAAAAGACAGCGCTTTGGCTATCTATAATGAACTTAGATGGAAAATAGATGGACTTATTTACCAATTGTCTGCTGATATGATTACGAGCAACAGTCCTAGAAAAATGAGACTGCTCAATGATTGGTGCTTAACCAATAAGCCCAAAAAGGCCATTGATACCTACATTTATCAACTGAATGAAATTGAAAAATTCTATGCAACAAATATTAGGGATGAATTAACAAAAACTAGAACACTGAATTTAACCACCAATGTCTTTTATTTATTAAAAGATTCCTGGACTATTTTAAATGGATTGAGCGATATTAAAACGCAAAAAACCATGGCCTTGGTGAACCTATTAGATCAAGCTAGACTAAGCGATCCCCTAGTAATTATCAAACAAATAAAATAAGTTAATTAGCCCGGGAACTTTGCTTCCCAATCCAACATACCTCCAGCTACATTCACGACATTTTTAAAACCATAAGGTTCTAACATCATACAGGCTTGACCACTTCTATTACCACTGCGACAATAAACATAAACTATTTCTTCTTTTAAATCTTCTATAGCATCAATTTGTAATGTTTGTACTTGACCTAGTGGCAATAAGATACCACCTATATTAAAAGCAGCATGTTCATGTGGCTCACGCACATCTACTAAATTTAATTTTTCTCCTGCATCTAATTTTGCTTTTAAAGCTTCTACGGTAATGGTTTGCATTTTATTGGTATTAATAGTTGTAATTTATTTAATAGAATCTCTTTTCGAAATAGCTGGTGCTACTTTATCTATGACTATATCAATGGAGCCCCCTTGCATCGTGGAATTTTTTAAAGGCATGCCCAAAGAATCTAAGGTAGCAGAATAAGCAGTTGGGGTTTGCATAATTACAAAGGCTGTAGCAGTATCTTGTATGCTTGCTGAGGAACTAATATTGCCAACACTTAATCCCATATTCAATAAAGTAGCTTTAGCCATTTCCACCGTCATCCCAATCAAATCGGGAACTTCCATACCTACGCCATTGCCTCCATCCCCTACAGTGAAATTGATCATGGTACCAGAGGATATTTTGGTACCTGGTGCAATAGGACTTGCCCCCACCAATTGATCAATGATAACATTCTTATTTCGGTTGGTCACTAAATTAATGGCCCCCATTCTTAAACCTAAAACTTTTAAATAGGTCTGTGCACTTTTTAAAGAAAAGCCAATCAAATTAGGCATGTCCACCTGTGGCGCAATGACTCTATTAATGGTTAGATAGATGGTTCTTCCTTTTTTTACGACCTCATCCGCTTCTGGTGTTTGTCTCAATACCCCATTTCTTGCTAAAGTATCTACATAAATAGAATCCTGTAACACGACATCAAAACCCAAGGCCTTGATATTTTTTTGCGCTGCCAATACATCTAAGCCAATCACATTGGGTACTTTTTCGGTTTTACCATTGCCTGTAATCCAACCTAAGGAAAAGAAAAATAGTACAATTAAGACAATCACTGCCCCAATGCCTGTTAAGACATTTACCCACAAAGGCTTTTTTAATAATTTATCAATGAATTCCAAATGAATTATTTTTTGGGTTATTTGGAAGATAAGCAATCTTCAATAATGGTTCCATAAAAATCGGTCAAGCTCCAACCCATGGCTTTTACTTGTTGTGGGATAATGCTGGCCTCACTTTGACCAGGTACGGTATTCACTTCCAACAAATATGCTTTTTGTACAATTTCGTTGTAGATAAAATCTATTCTCACCACTCCACTACAATTAAAAATATCGTATACTTTTTTGGCTGCAGATGTTAAATCGGCAAACATGGCATCGGTTATTTTTGCAGGCGTAATTTCTTCACTCTTGCCTTCATATTTTGCCGCAAAATCAAAAAATTCATTCTCGGTTTTAATTTCAGTGATGGGCAATACTGTAGTCACCCCCTTAGATTTAAAAACCCCAATGGTAAATTCTCTTCCACTAATAAATTCTTCTACCAACACTTCCTTGTCTTCCTTAAATGCTTTTTCCAAAGCAGGCGCCAATTCTTTTTCAGTATTTACTTTGCTGATACCAAAACTACTTCCGCCATTATTGGGTTTTACAAATAAGGGTAATTTTACTTCTGCTAAAATTTGTGTAACCGTCAATGGTTGGTCTATGAAAATATGCAAGGATCTTGCTACGTTCACCCCACCAAATCCTGCCACTGCCACGGTATATCTTTTATTAAAAGTTAATGCGGAGGTGGCCGTATTGCAACTGGTATATGGCAAGCCAATCAAATCAAAATAGCCCTGCATTTTTCCATCTTCACCAGGGGTTCCATGAATGCACATCAGTGCTAGATCAAAATTTATTTTTTCTCCTGCCTCCACAATGCTAAAATCGGATTTATCAACAGCCACTTCCTCGCCCAATTGGTTTTCATACCACCAACCTGTAGGATGCACATCAATTAGGTAAACCTCATACTTATTTTTATCTAGTGCATTCAGTACTGTCTGCGCACTTTTGTAACTAATCTGCGCTTCTGAACTTAAACCTCCAGTAACCAATGCAACCTTTTTTTTCATGGATGGTAATTGATGCCTCAAACTTACTTAATACAAGGCATAAAAAAAGGGAAAATCAATTCCCTTTTTAAAATATGATTTAGCTATGTAATCTATCTTTTTTAGCCAGCAACACTTCGACGGTTTCTACATACAATTCGTCGGGTATGCAACAATCTACTGGACAAACCGCAGCACATTGTGGTTCTTCATGAAAACCTTGACATTCTGTACACTTATTGGGTGTAATATAATAAGTATCTGCAGCTACAGGTGCAATTCTTTGACTTGCATCTACTGAAGTACCATCTAATAAAGTGAAAGCACCTTTTACTGTAGTACCATCGGCAACAGCCCATTCTACACCACCTTCGTAAATAGCGTTATTTGGACATTCTGGTTCGCAAGCACCGCAGTTAATACACTCATCCGTAATTTTGATAGCCATAATAAATTATTTAAATAATTAGTAACGTAATTTTGCCCTACAAATATATAGAACAAGCATGAACTTACAAGCAAGAATAAAGGCTTTTTTTACTTTAGGCACTCAATTTTTAAACCCAGGAAACGATCAATTGGAGGTGGCTAAAAATAGCGCCTATCAGCAAAATGCATGGTTTTTGCCCCATTTTATAGACCATGCTTTGGCTCAAATCAATCAACAATTTCTAGCCCTTGACTTACTTCAAAATTGGGTGGCCAGTTACCCCGCTATTTCAGATGCCCCCACTGGTAAAAAAATAGGCATTGTGATGGCAGGGAATATCCCCCTAGTGGGATTTCATGATTTACTCAGCAGTTTAATGGCAGGTCATACAGCAGTGGTAAAACTTTCCTCCAAGGACAAGCCTTTGATGGAATATGTGATTGCTTCTTTGCAAATGATTGACCCAGCTTTTAAGGACTTAATTCAGGTGCAAGAACAGTTAAAAAACTGCGATGCCTATATCGCCACAGGCAGCAATAATACAGGCCGGTATTTTGAGCAATATTTTGGCAAATACCCCCACATCATCAGAAAAAACAAAACATCAGTGGCTATTTTGGATGGATTGGAGACGCCAGCGGAAATTGATTTATTGGCCGATGATATGATGCTATATTTTGGGATGGGCTGCAGAAATATTACTCAAATTTGGGTGCCCAAGGACTATGATTTTATCCCCTTGATTGAGGCTTTAAAGAAATACAATTATTTAGGAGATGAACATAAATTCAAACACAATTACGACTACCAACTGGCACTTTTGATGCTGAACCGACAATTTTACATGGATTCTGGGGGCATTTTGCTTAGCGAAAACCCCTCTCCATTTGCAGCCATTTCCCAGATTCATTATCAGTTTTATACCCCTGGCCAATTTCCTACTATTGATAGTGCCGATGTGCAATGTATTGTGGGCAAAACCGGGGTACCGTTTGGAAGCCCTCAAACCCCAAGCTTAATGCAATATGCAGATGGCGTGGATACCCTTGAATTTTTAAGTAGTCTTTAAGCCTTTGGAAAAGGGCGTCAATTTTTTGTTAAAGCAGCTAAATCATTTTGTGACCAAATTGCAGATTTGTTATTTTGCGAATGATTTGGCACAGGATTTGTAGAAAAATTTATAAATATTTAGTTAAACATAAAAAAATGCAATTATGAATTTGAATTTTAAAAATGTATTAGCCATTATGGGTATTAGTGCTTTAACTACTATTGGAAGTATGTGGAGTTATGGCAAATTGTCTAAAACCAATTCGGCCTTTGAAAATGATGGCAGATTGCCGTCTAATTATGCTAATTTTTTTAATGGGAATGCCCCAGGTACGACTGTAGATTTTACCCCCGCTGCTAGTACCGCCTCCCCTGCAGTGGTGCATATTAAAACCAAGACCAATGCAAAAAAAATCGAATCCAATCAAAATCAAAAAAAACAAAGAAACCCTTTTGGGGATTTGTTTGGGGATGAGGATATGTTTGGAGACTTTTTTGGTGGGCCAAGAATTCAACCAGAACAAAGAGCCAGCGGAAGTGGCGTTCTAATTACAGCTGATGGATATATTGTTACCAACAACCATGTGGTGAATGGCGCCGATGAAATTAATGTGACGCTCACCAATAAAAAAACTTACAAAGCAAAAGTTATTGGCGTAGATGCAAGTAGCGATATTGCAGTGATTAAAATTGATGCGAGCAACCTTCCTTATTTAGTGTATGGCAATAGCGATGAAATTAAATTAGGACAATGGGTGCTGGCAATTGGGTATCCATTAAGTTTAGATGTAACCATTACAGCGGGCATCATCAGTGCAAAAAATAGATCCATTGATATCAATTCAAGACAAAGTGATAAACCTGTAGAATCTTTCTTACAAACAGATGCTGCAGTGAATCAGGGCAATAGCGGTGGCGCTTTAGTCAATACCAGCGGTGAATTGGTAGGCATTAATTCGGCCATCGCCTCTCCTACTGGTTCTTATGCAGGTTACTCCTATGCCATTCCTGTAAACATTGTTAAAAAAGTAGTCACCGATATTGTAAAATATGGTACAGTGCAAAGAGCTTATTTAGGCATTAGTTATCCTAGAGAGGACATGTCTGAAGATCAAATTAAAAAAATGAATGAGGATTTAAATACCAAATATAAAGAAGGTGATGGTATTTTAATTACAGATGTATTAGAAGGTGGTGCTGCAAAATCGGCAGGCATTAAAAAAGGCGATGTGTTATTAAAATTAAATGGCATTGCTGTAAAAACTTCCCCTGAATTACAAGAACAAGTAGCAAGATACAAGCCAGGAGACAAAGCAAGTTTGTTGATCAAACGTGATGGCAAAGAAATGACCATTGATGTTACCTTCAAAGCAAAATTAGGCAGTGCCGACTTAGCCAAGAGCAGTAAACCTGCCGAAAAATTAGGTGGTAGACTAGAAACTTTAGACAAGGCCACTGCTGAAAAAAATGATTTAGAAGGTGGTGTGATTATTAAAGAACTAGGCAATGGCATATTAAGTAAGAGTAGAATTGAAAAAGGATTTGTCATTACACATGTGAACGAAGAGCCAGTGAAAACAGTAGAAGAGTTTTACGAGGCTTTGAAGAAATCTACAAGTACGAATATAAAAATTGGTGGAGTTTATCCAGGATATTTTGGCAATTACGCTTTCATATTAAACTTGAATGAATAAGCTAAATAGTAATTATAAAAAAGCCCCTCGAATTTCGGGGGGCTTTTTTATTTGGAAATAATTTAAACTAATCTTTCATTTTTTCTTTCTTAATGATAAAATGATAGTCCCCCGACCCTAACTTAGTTTCATAATAATTATTTTTTTGACCTACTAAACTAATGCCATTGCCATTTTTTAAAGGCCCTCCATTTTCAGTCACTAAATTAATATCATAGGTAGGAATAAAAACAGAGGCATAGGTATTGGCAGGAATAGATACCTCCAAATAAATACTATCCCCTTGTATTTTCCAGCCACTGCTTAATTGACCATAATAGGTATCTAATGAAGCCGATGCATGCGTGAAGCCACCTCCAATATGTGGTTGCACTTTACTATGCTGGTAACCAACCCCATCTTCATAAGTATCCAAGCCCACCATTTGACGGTACATCCAATCTCCAATAGCCCCATAAGAATAGTGATTGAAGGAGTTCATGCCTGTGGTTTGAAATGTACTATCAGGTTTTTGTCCATCCCATCTTTCCCAAATAGTGGTAGCCCCCATCTTCACTGGATATAACCAAGAAGGGTATTTTTCTTGCAATAATAATTTATACGCCACATTGGTATAACCAAATCTTGTCAAAACATGACATAAATAAGGGGTGCCTAAAAATCCAGTAGTCAAATGATTTTCATAGCTAGTGACATTTTCAGACAATCTTTTAGCCGCTTGATCTCTACTATTCTCAGGTAACATATCAAAGTTCAAGGCCAAGGTATAGGCCGTCTGTGTTCCAGAAACCAATCTTCCATTGGGGGTTACATATTCTCTTAAAAATGCCGCTTTTATTTTTCCTAATAAATCGGTATAAAATTCAACATCTTCTTTTTTACCCAAAACATTGGCCGCATTAATTAGGAGTTGTGTAGAATGCGCATAAAAACATTGTGCTATTAAATATTTATCTGTCACAGCAGATCGGCCATCATTGTCATCCTCTGGTCGGTAAAACAACCAATCTCCAAAATGAAAACCCGTATTCCATAAATCACCCCAAGAAGCTTTACGTAAACTTTCTACATAGGCCTTCATACTTGCATATTGATCAGATAAGATTTTTTTATCTCCATAGACCAAATACATATTCCATGGAACAATCGTAGCCACATCTGCCCAGCCAGCGCTATTCACCGCTGTCTTACCTAATATATTGGGCACGACAAAAGGTACTTTACCCTCCAACTGATCTGCAGCCACATCTTTCAACCATTTGGCAAAAAAGTTATTTACATTCAAATTAAAAGTAGCGGTTCTAGAAAATACTTGTGCATCTCCTGTCCAACCTAAACGCTCATCTCTCTGAGGACAATCAGTGGGCACATCTAAAAAATTGCCTTTCTGTCCCCATTCTATATTGTGCTGCAATTGATTTACTAATTTATTGGAACTGGTAAACGATCCTGTTGTTTTCATGTCTGAATACAAGGCCACTGCTGTAAAATTGTCTGCAGTAATTTCTCCAGGATAGCCTTCCACTCTTAAATACCTAAAACCCTGCCAAGTGAAATGTGGTTCAAAAACTTCAACGCCTTCCCCTTTTAATACATAATTGTTTTGGGCCTTGGCTTCACGCAAATTAGCGGTATAAAAATTTCCTTGTTTGTCTAATACTTCGGCATGAGACAAAGTAATTTTGTCCCCTGCATTCCCTTTTGCTTTCATCACCACCCAGCCCACTAAGTTTTGTCCAAAATCAATAACTTTTTCTCCCTTGGGTGTTGTAAATATTTTAATAGGATTAAATACTTCATGTTTTTTGACCAACTCATTTTGTGTAGCAATCAAATTGGTATTTTTAAAACTGTCTATCCTTTTTGCATTCAACCATGCCTCATCATTGTAATTGATGGTAGCCCAACCAATTTTTTCTTGACGTGCATCAATGGTTTCTCCATTGTAAATTTCTGAATATTCAATCGCCCCTGTATTAGTTTTCCATGTATCATCAGAAACCACCACTGCTTTACTGCCATCCGTATAAGTAATGTTTAATTGAAACAACAAAGCAATGTCTTTACCATAAATATCTTTATTATTGGTATAGCCCATAATGCCTCGGTACCAGCCACTGCCAAGGGTGACCCCAATAGCATTATTGCCCGTTTTCAATAAATTGGTAACATCATAGGTTTGGTATTGTAAACGAGTAGCATAGCTTGTCCAACCTGGCGTTAAATAAGCATCGCCTACCCTTTGTCCATTGATCTGTGCTTCATACATACCATGCGAAGTAATATAGGCGATGGCATGGGCAATTTTTTTATTGGAAGAAAATTGTTTTCTAAACAATGGGCTTGGCCTATTGCTTGCTTCTTTAAAACCTGGTTCAATCCATTTGGCTTGCCAATCATTCGCATTTAAAAAAGCAATGTG
The DNA here is from genome assembly GCA_947451115.1 of Bacteroidota bacterium. Lineage (GTDB taxonomy): Bacteria > Bacteroidota > Bacteroidia > Chitinophagales > Chitinophagaceae > Sediminibacterium. The sequence goes on along the minus strand of CANFXV010000006.1, from coordinate 66,295 downwards.
AAAATTAGCTGGAGCTGTCCATTCAGAAACAATACCCTCTTTGTCCCATACCCTTAGTTGCCAATGGTATTGAGTATTAGATTTTAATGCAGGGCCTGCGTATTCCACCATTACCGATTGACTACTATTTACTTTTTGCGTGGCCCATACTATTTGTTGGCCATCCATCACCTTGATTTCATAAGCCGATTGGCTTTGATTTCTTTTGGCAGACGCCAATGCCCAACTAAATCTTGGGGCTGCTATATCTAAGCCAATAGGATTGGTTTTATTTTCCGTTAATAAATTGCTTGGTTTTAATTGTGCTTGAGCCGACATCAAAAACAAAAGCATCGTAGTCACTAAAATTAGTTTTTTCATAAGTATCAATTTATATTTTCTTAAGTAGTTCGTAATTAAATAGTTTTATTTTTTGAAGCATAATATTGCAAGGAAATTAAATTATTAGGAATAGACTTTGAATTCCAATCCTCGTGAACGGCCAATGCGGCACCCAAGGCAGAAGCTTGAGGAATAGCTGCAGCAAATACTTCATACTGAGGATAGGCCTTGGCAAGCATATTCATAAATATTTCGTTTTTACTAAAGCCCCCATCTACAAATATTCTTTTGACTTTAGTTTTAGCAATGATTAAGTTAGTACTAATTATTTGTTTCCTAACAAGTTGGGCTACTAAATGATGATAAGCGGTTTCATAAGAATCGTATTGGGCTGGATCAAAATTTTCGTCAGTTTCCTTGATCAGGATTTCTGACTGGTAGCTAATGTTCGTGAAATAGTCGGCCGCTTTATTAAATTGCTTGTTCAATAGCAATACCCCCTGCTCATGCGCCTTGCCACTGAACAATCTTGCTGCTTTAATGGGCTTACCAGTATAAGATAGATAAGAAAGTACATCTTGCTTTAATTCATCAATAGTGAGTGCAGAATTGTTGAATGGATTTAAGCTAATGCACCAAGTGCCTGTAGAAATAAGTACAAAGGGTTCCGTAAATGTATTTAAATAAGGAATCAAGGCCGAAGAGCTATCGTGCAAGCCTACCTTTGAACTGGTGGGAGGAAAAAGCTTGTCCAGACCTTCTTTCAACACCCAGTCATGGTATTTATTTTCTGAAAAATTCCAAAGCATGGTATGACAACCAATGCTGGTAATAGCTGCACTTAATTCAGCTTTGATCAGGTAATGAATGTATTGAGGCAAGTGCAGGGCCCATTTAATTTGATTAAACAAAACTGGTTGCTCCTTTTTAATTCGGTACAATTGCAAGCCTGAATTTAAATTGCCTAAATAAGGAGAAGCCGTGGCTAAAGACATTGCATCCATGGCTCCATAGCTTAATTCAAAGGCTTGTTTGGTGGATTCCTTAAATGGCTTCAGATAATTATACAAAGGAGGCAATACCTGCCCTTGCGCATCTATGAAAACAAAGCTGGCCCCATAAGCAGCACAATGCATGTATTTGATTTCAAAAGATGGATTTTCTTGTATGCCTTTGATAGAAGATTTTACCCAAGTTGACAATGCAAGAATATCTTCGCAGTCAAATCCATCCTCGTCTTTTATTTCATCAATTGTTGTGCTTACCTCATGCACTAATTGATAAGCTTCATTGAATAAAAAAAGCTTTTTATTGGTTTTGCCAATATCAAAAATTAATAGAACGGGAATTGGTGTCATAATTTTATTTATAAACCAGTAGCAATAGTATTGGCCCCTCTTTCTTTGATTAAGCTAGCCCTTATTTTATTATTTCTATAAAAAGCAATAGGATCTAATGCACCGCCCGCTCTTAATCTGGCTTCTGCAACCAAGGCTCTAAGATCTGTCCTAAAAGTATTTTGCAAAATTTCCTGAGCGGCCACCACATCATTGTTTTCTTGTGCTTTGTTTAATTGAGTACGGTCTACCAATAAAGCCTGAGCATAAGAAAGCATAATGGCTTCCACGGATTGCAATAAATCTTCTAAAGGATCTTTTACATTGTGGCTCGCGTCAATCATCCAACCTAAATCGGTGGCATGATTCAAGCCTCTTGCGTCCATGCCTTCAACCAATTCATTAAAAATTAAAAACAATTGATAAGGTTTGATGCTTCCCACGGTTAAATCATCGTCCCCATATTTACTATCGTTAAAATGGAAGCCGGCTAATTTTTCTTCCATCATTAACAAGGCTACAATTTGTTCGATATTGGCATTGGGTAGATGATGGCCCAAATCCACTAGGGTAAAGGCTTTTGGGCCTAGTTTATTAGCGTATAATAAGGACTGCCCCCAATCTCCTACGGTCATGGAATAAAAATTAGGTTCAAAAGCTTTATATTCCACAAATACTTTCCAATCCGAAGGAAGGGCTGCATATATTTCATGTAAACCTTCTAAAGTATTTTGAAAGGCCTTTCTAAAATTTAATTGTCCAGGAAAACAACTTCCATCACTTAACCAAACGGTCAATGCTTTAGAACCAAGTTCAATACCATGTTTAATGACTTCTATATTATGTTCAATGGCTTGCCTTCGAATGGCTTTGTTGGTGTTTTGTAGGGATCCAAACTTATAACTCAATGCCTGGTCTTTTTGATCCTGAAAAGTATTGGAGTTCATGGCATCAAATTTCAAATTCAAATCGGTGGCTAATTGTTTAATGGCCGCATAATCTGAGGGGATATCCCAAGGAATATGCAAGGAGATGGCCCCACTTGAATTATTTAAGGCATGCAATAAACCTATGTCTTCCATTTTTTGTTCTAAGTTGCCTGGCTCCCCTGCCCCCGAGAATCGAGCAAATCGCGTACCCCCTGTACCCAATGCCCAACTAGGTATGGCCACATTAAAATCCATTAGTTTTTGAATAATGGCTTCTGCATGAGGAATTTCAGACTTTGCAAAATCAAACCTTTTTTGATGCGTTTTTTGTACATCAGAATTATGCTGGTCTATTTGTTTTTTGTCAATTCTCATTTTGGTTAATTTAACTTTTACGAAAGCGTATACTAGGGCAAATAAAATACATGGGTTAAGGGAATAGAAATAGGTGAATCATTCGAATGGGTTAACATAATATCCTTCATATAAGCCCACCATTTTTGCATAATGGGTTGTTTTGGCAAAGCGTCTAAGGCCATTTCATCTTGCACTTTCATTACGCCAAATAAAGCACCCGTTGCTTCATTTAAATAAATAGCATACTCGCTAATGCCTGTTGTTTTTAATAAAGTAGCTAGTTCAGGCCAAATAGCATCATGACGCTTTTTGTATTCGGCTTCATTGCCTGCTATTAATTTCATTTCAAATGCTATCTGTTTCATCTTTTTAAATTTCTATCTTACAAATGAGGCGGCAATACCTCCATCAACATTCATCGCATTGCCTGTAGATTTATTCAATAAGCCCCCCACATAAGCAAAACAAGCATTGGCAATATCTTCTGGTAAAATAATTTCATTCAATAAAGTTCTGCCTGCATAATAAGCAGGTAGCTCTTCCACTTTAATGCCATAGGCTTTTGCACGACCTTCGGCCCAACCTCCACTCCATATATTAGAACCTGCAATCACCGCATCGGGGTTAATCACATTTACTCTAATTTTATCCTTGCCTAATTCTGCTGCATTTAAACGACTTAAATGAAGTTGTGCTGCTTTTGCCGATCCATAGCCTGCATTGTTTGGCCCACTCACTAAGGCATTCTTACTTACAATATTTAAAACATCTCCACCCATATTTTGTTTTCTCATTATACCTACTGCAGCTTGCGTTACTAGCATTTGACCTTTCACTAGTACATCGTATAATAAATCCCAATCGGCTTCGGTATGGTCTTCAATGGTTTTTGAGATTGATAAACCAGCATTATTTACAATCAAATCCAAGCCACCAAAACTTAAGGCTGCTTGCTTGGCAGTTGCTTGTATAGTAGTAGCCTTGGTCACATCCAACAAACAAGCAGAAACCATATCTTTTCCAAACAAGCCTATAAATTCTTCTTTGGCTTCTTGCAATCTTTCTGCATGATTGTCCGATAATACCACACAGGCCCCTTCGCTTGCAAATTTCTTTGCAATGGCCTTACCTATTCCACCGCCACTTCCGGTTACTAATGCAATGCGACCGCTCAATGCTTTAGGTTTAGGCATTCTCTGCAATTTGGCTTCTTCCAATAACCAGTATTCAATATTAAAGGCTTCTTGTCGAGGCAAAGAGGTATAGCTTGAAATGGCGTCTGCCCCTTTCATTACATTAATTGCATTGATATAAAACTCAGAAGCAACTCTTGCCGTTTGTTTGTCTTTGGCAAAACTAAATAAACCAATGCCTGGATATAAAATAATTACCGGATTGGCATCACGCATCGCTGGGCTGTTGGCATGCTTACAACTAGTATAATATTCGCCATACATTTTTCTGTAGGCTTCAAATAAAGGGGCTAGTTTTTCTTTCACCGATTTCACCTCTGACAAATCTTCCATAGCATTTAAATTTAATACCAATGGAGAAATTTTAGTTCTTAAAAAATGGTCAGGACAACTGGTACCCAAAGGCGCTAATCTATCTAAATCATTTGAATTGATAAATTCCAATACACGTTCATCGTCGGTAAAATGTCCAATCATTTTGGTAGCCGAACTACAAAAACCCCTTAAGATAGGTGCTAAGGCTGCCGCTTGATTTAATCTCTGTTCAGGCGATGCAGATTTAATTTTTTCTCCAGCAAATACCGTTGGTTTTTTGGCAATACTTGCATTTATATATGCTGCACATTTTTCAATTACTTCTAAAGTGTTCACATAACTTTCATAAGCCGTATCTCCCCAAGTAAATAAACCATGTGAACCCAACATAATACCAATGATGCCGGGATTTTTATCCAAACATTCTTTCAATTGTAAGCCTAAATCAAAGCCTGGCTTTTGCCAAGGCACCCAACCTATTTTTCCACCAAACAATTCCTTGGTAATTTTTTCTCCATCCTTTGCAGCAGCAATAGCAATTGCTGCATCGGGATGCAAATGATCTATATGTTTGAAAGGCAAAAATCCATGTAAGGCAGTATCAATACTTGGCGCTTTAGAGGCTAAATCATAAATGCAATGATTGAATAATTCTACCATTTCATCTTCATGTGCCAAACCGCGGTATCTATTTTTTAAACTACGTAATCTATCTACATACAAAGCAGCTAAACCATTTTTTTGCATCGTGCCTAAATCTCCTCCACTTCCTTTCACCCACATTACTTCTACCTCATTTCCCGTCAAAGGATCCTTGGCCATGGCCTTACAAGAAGTATTGCCACCACCATAATTGGTTAAACGCAAATCGGCTCCTAATAAATTGGAGCGGTAGACGAGTAAGGCTACTTCATCTCCCTTTAACGTTTCCGCTTTTTTATCGTCCCATAAATAACTCACCTGCTTAAATTTCTTTTCCATTCCAACGATTGTTTTGATTTATATTAATGATGATTGTTATTGCCATAACCCACCACCAATACCGAAATAATTATAATGACAATACCAGCAATAATGGTGGTATTTGTTTTTTTACTCACCCCCTTCCACTCTTTCAAGACCAAGCCCCACATATTGGCCACTAAAATAATAAAGGCCATATGCAATATCCAAGAACTTGGCCCATTACCTAATTTACTTTCGCCCATGCCATAAAAAAAGAATTGTAAAAACCAAGTAGTGCCCGCTAATGCAGAAAAAATATAATTTTTTAATAAAGGAGTTTGCTTATTGGTATAATCTCCAAAAGTTTTATTGCGTGCATTTAAAATCATACACCAAATAAAATTAGTGGTTAAGCCTCCCCATAACAAGACTACATAAATAACATTGTTGCGGTACAAGAATTCACCTTGTCCTGGATTGGCCAATTTCCATGCATCATTGGCCACTGCGCCCATTACCTGACCTGCTTCTAATCCAAAATTAAAACAAGCACTTAGTACCCCTGATACTATAGACACCAACATTCCTAAAGCAAATTTATATTCTGTAGTAGAAGCGCTGTTTGCTTCCTTAGTTAATTCTCGTTCTTTTAATACCCCTGCTTTACCACTTACGATTATTCCAACAATGCAAATTAATAAGCCAATCAATACGGTGATGCCCCAACTTGAATGCAGCATCCCACTAAAAGTATCTTTACCAATTACTGGATGAAAGTCATAATAGATAGCAGGTATGATGGCACCAAATACCATACATAAACCCAAGATAATACTGCTGCCCAATGAAACCCCTAAATATCGTACCCCTAAACCATAGGTTAAACCACCAATACCCCATAATACACCAAAGAAATAAGTAACTCCAATTACCGCGCCACCGGTGCTTTTAATAATTTCTACAAAACCGGGGATGGTTAAATAGGCAGCAAGTGGCGGAACAATTAACCAAGAAAATAAACCCCCTATGATCCAGAAACTTTCCCAGTTCCATCCTTTTACTTTTTTATAGGGCATGTAAAAACTGCCCGAGGCAAAACCTCCTACAAAATGAAAAATAACGCCTAATAATGCATTCATAAATTTATTTTTTTACCGCATTTAAAATGACAGGCCCGATCAAACCCGATGGCAACAAGGTAGAATTGGCTTGATAAAAAGGCATGGTGGTATAAGTGATTTTATTTTTTTCTCCCACTTGCAAATCACCAATGATTCTATTTACCCATAAATTGGTCACTTTAATTTCTATTTTATTACTACCTGCTCTTAATGCATTGCTTATTTCAAGTTGATAAGGCGTTTTCCAAGCCACCCCAATAGATTGTCCATTGATGATGACTTCTGCCATTTCTTTTACAATGCCTAAGTCTAGAGTAAAGCCTTTGTAATTGTTTAACCAATGCTGTGGTACATCAAAATACTGCGTATAGGTAGCTGTTCCAGAAAAATACTTCACGCCAGTATTTTCATTTTCAGTGAGCGATTTTAGTTCATCCATGGTAATGCTTTCAGGAGCCCCTCTATCTTTTTGAAAATTCACTTCCCAACCTCCTGCTAATCTAATCAATCTGTTCTCCAATTCAATGGGCTTTGTATAAGTGGTTTGTGTTGTTTTTTTACCAAAGACAACAAAGACCGCATCATTAGGTGTAAAATCTATCGTCACCTTGGTTTTGTTACCTACGAAGGCATAATTTGCTTTTTCAATTTTTCCGGTTTCAGGATGCCATAGCTCCACTTCTTTCCCGATAACTCTAAATACTATATCTAATTTTTGTGCTTCATTTTTTCTGTTGTTCACCCAATAGATATCTTTGTCTTTTAATTTACGATGCACATACATTATTTTGGCATTCGGATCATTGAAAGAAAAATCACTGCTAACACCAGCCTGCGTTAACACTTCCTGTACCGTCTTGCCGGTGCTAATATTTTGATGCGCAGGCGACCATATTTTATTTACCAATTGATAAAATAAAGCATTGTTGTCTTTTAAGCCTGTTGGCCTTTCTGGTTTAATTCCGGTAACGATGGCCCCTGCATCTACGAATGATTTTATTTTCTTTAAAACATCTATAGACATTTGCTTGGCATTGGAATCTAAGAAGAGCACCTTGTACTTCATGCCTGTTTTGGTCGTAAAATAGCCGTTCACGTAAGTCAACTCATGCAATAAAATATCCGAGTTTACAAAATCATAGTTGTAGCCTGTTGGAATGGAGGGTGAACGAAAACGATACAAAGAAGTAATGTTATTGTCCTCTCCATAAAATACTGCTACATCTGCCACAAATTTTCCTTGCTGTAATAAATAGGATGATCTAGCCAAATAATTAATCCATACATCGGCATGGTTGGCCCAGGTTTCATGTCTATTGAACCATTGACCAAAGGGGCCCAAGCCCAAACCAGGAATTTTATCATCTAATGGTTGATGCGTTGAACAATGAATCACAAAACGATTCAATCCATTGGCCAATTCTAAGTCGGCCGTGGATTTTAAATTTTCTGGCGCATAAGACCAAGCCGCTGCAGGCAATCCCAGTGCAGTGAATGATTCTGCCGCTACAATATTTTGCCCGTAGATATGTGCCACAGAAGCAGACTCACGAATGTCTGCGGTATACTTGTGTTGATCGTTGCCATTAATGAATGGATTCGGTGTCCACATGGCTGACATAGGAATGGCTGCTGTTCTTTTTACTTCCATCCCATCGGCAATAATTCTTCTTTCATCTTCATGCGATTCAGAATATCTTTTCATACCATAGCGTGCAAGTATATTGGTTAATCCATCATAATGATAAGCCACGGTTAAATCTCCAATGGTTTTTCTAAAGTCAAATAAAAATGCTTCTGTTGCTGTGGCTGATTTAATAATATGACCTGTTAAAGCAGGCAACCATGGAATCAAACTATAGCCTCTTCTTTTTAAAAATTCTTCAGGCAAATTGGCGGTCCAGTTTTGCGCCCCTGCCTCCCAACTGTCTGTGACCATAAATTGCAAGCCTCCTTTAGCCCCCATTAAACCACCCGTCGCAGACTTGTATTGATTTAAGTAATTGGTAAAATATCTATTGATGGCTGCTGGATTCATTTTGTCTACTTCCAAACCTGTGGCTTCTGGAGAGGCTGGATGATTTTCAATGCCCATTAAGGAATACCCAAAGCGCATAATTTTCCAATCCCCCGCAGGCACTTTCCAATTTAATTTTCCATTGGCATCCATCTTGGTTGTTAAATCAATAATGTCCTTGGCCTCAATCACATCATTTGCTATCCAGGTTCTTTTAGCTTCTAAATCCATCACAGGCGTGAAGGCTGCTTTTTCTTCAAACATGTGAAGTCGATCTGCTGGATATAAATTTATTTCTTGAATCATCACCCCAGGAGGAATCACTGGTGCAGATGGGGCACCAAGTAAGGCAGCTAGACCCCCCGTACTTGGCGGTGGGTTCTTAATTTTTATTCTAAAATATTTTGCAGTAGTGGCAGGAATGGAAAGAGTGTTTTGTAAAGTAGATCCAATAAAAATTGTCGTGATGAATTGATAATTTATTCCATCATCACTTATTTCTAAAGCTCTTGCATCGGCTGGATCTGCTCCTTGGCCAAATACACCGGGATTGCCTCCGCCCACCATGGTGATGGCCTTGATGGTAGTGGGTTGTGGAAATTCAAATTGAATCCATGCAAATCCTTTAACATCATCTCTTGGCAATAAAATGCCTTTGCTTAAATCTCCATCTATTAATGCTGCTAAAGTAAAATTTCCTCCACTAGCACTAATGGTTGCACCAAGTTCTGCTAAAGATTTATCAGCATTTGGTACTTTAAAAGCAATCACTGCAATGTCTTTGTAAAAATGAGGCAAATCCGTTGGATTCACTTCAGCGCCAAAATCGGCTTGTTTGGGAATACTCTGAAAAGGGCCTGTAATATCATTGGGTTTTGCGATGACTATATTTTCTTGTCCGCCTCTGACCCTAAGTTCTGTCCACACAGGTTTTTTCATTCCGTCTGCTGGCTTTACCCAAGGGCCACCTGTTTCACTCCATCCGGGAGAGCCAGCAATGGCCATTTCTAATTTTAAAGAGTCTGCTAATTTAGTGGTATACTTAAAAGCGTCTTTCCATGCTGGGGTCATGTACACCAATCTTTGCTTTACAATTTGAGGCGTCATCATGGCCGCATCAAAATTTTGAAATCCACCAATGCCCGATTTTTGCATCCACAATAAATCTTTTTTTATCCCATCTTTAGTGATATTTCCATTCATCCAATGCCACCAAACTCTTGGCTTAGCCGTTTTTGGAGGATTTAAAAACCCTGCTTTTATCGGGTCAGATTTTTGGCCATATACAGCTGTAGAAAATACACTTATCGTAAGTAGGGAAAATAGAAATTTCTTCATTAGGTAGGCAATCGTTTTTTACACTACAATCTAAGGAATTTTAGGCTTTTTTGAGAGGGAAATGAGACAAAAATGACGAATTACTATGGGGTTGTAAAGCTGATGACCTGGCCATAGTTGGTGCCCGTAGCATAAGTAGCATAGGCCCTTACATAATAAGTGGTACCAGAAACTAACCCAGTAATATTACTTGTAAACGTGGTGAATCCTGCACCGTTGCTTGTTTTGGTTGTTAAATCGACAGTTGGGTTAGAAGAAGTTGACCAAACTACCCCACTTGCAGTAACCGCATCCACCAAGGTTGAACTTATTGTAGCACCGCTAGATGCTGTTGTTGCTGTAATTGAACTAACCGCTGTGGTTGTAATTGGATCTACAGGTTCTACTTTCAAAGTATCATTGGCCAATAATTCAAAACTTGCAGCCTGTGTAGAAGTGAAATAATTATATGGACTTGTATAATCAACAGATGGATCTACATAGAACCTTAATCTGTTTAATTGGAACTGAGTTAGAGAAGTAGAATTTGAGAAATAAATTCTACCATTAAAATCGGCACCAATTGATGCAGAAACTATTTGTCCGTATTTAGTTAAACCACCTGATTTAGAAAGATCTGTTTTACCAGTTGGTCTTAAATAAATGGCAATTTGAGTAGGGTTACTCGCAATAAGCGCACCCGTTTTAGAAATGCCTGGTGCGGTTAAACCTGACCATCCATAAATGACCACATTTTTACCAGAAACAAAGGAACCTTTTCCTGTAAAAGTAATACCATGAATAGGTAAGAATTTAATATTTATTTTTGAATTGTCTAACACACTTAATATCCCTAAACTATTGGTAAAACCACCTGAACTAAAAGTTCCTCCATTAAATATGAATTGATTGCTTGCGTTCGTTGGCATTACATTGCTAGCCCCTGGCATTAAACAACCCGCTGTGATTTTTGTAGCACCAGAATAAGTATTAACTGAACTTAATATTAAAGTATCAGTACCCTCTTTAGTGATGGATCCTGCGCCAGAGATTACCCCTGTAGTTCTTGTCCCTACATTGGTGAATAAAGTTAAAGTGTAAGGGGAAGCTGTGACAATGGTTCCCAATAATAATGAGTCTGTAGTAATGCCGCCAACACCTGCATTAATTCTAGCATCACCACCTAATGTGATTTGACCACTTAAAGTATTTTTTCCATACAAAGTTTTGATGGCCCCTTGTGCAACTCCTGATATAGTAATTCCATCACTTGCAATCGTGAACGGTTCTGCAATGGTAAATGCATTGATATCAATTAATAAAGTTCCTGCATTGATAATCGTATGTGCAGTACTTGTGTTTGAAGCATTTCCAAAGGCTGTACTACTATTAATCCTTACTACTCCACCATTGATAGTTGTTATGCCGGAATAAGTATTGGCGCCTGTATTATATAATAATAAAGTATCTGCACTTGATTTAGTTAAACCACCAGTTCCTGAAATAATACCAGTTAAACGCACACCTTTAGTAACATCGATAGTTAAAATATTAGAGCTGCTGGTAGATGTTCCTGTAGCAATATTTCCAGTAATTAATAAGGAATCTGTAGTAACTGTTCCAGTAGCCACTATGGTTGCATTGCCTGTTAAGGTCATTGGACCAGAAAGGGTATTGTACCCACTAGGATTTCTGATAGCCCCCTGACTTAGGCCGCCTACTGTTGTACCAGTACCACTAATACTAAATGCTTCTGCAATGTTTTGATTAGTTCCATCTATATAGACAGTTCCTGTTCCGCTAATTAATGTATTGTTTTGCGTAGTATTGGCATAAGCGCCTAAAGAATTCGGATTGTTTATTTTAACCATACCCGCAGTGATCAAGGTTTGCCCTGCATAATCATTGTTACTCGCACTTAATATTAATGTACCAGCGCCATCCTTAGTTAAAGTGTTGGTATAAGTGGCGCCTGTTAATTTTCCTGGAATATCAATATTGCCCGCTCCTCCAATGATATTGGTTGAATTTAAAATGATCGCACTAGTGGTATTATTTAAGGTTAAAACATCTTGGTCTGCATTAATTCTTGAAGCAGCAGCCACAGTGATTATACCAGGAATGGTATTGTTTCCTGAAATACTTCTAATGCCTCCCGTACTTGAAATGGTACCTGTACTTGAAACAGAAATTGCTTCTGATGCAAGCGTAACTCCTCCTTGAATTTCTAAGGCTGCACCACTTGAAATAGAAGTTGTACCAGCGGTTGTACCTAATGCATTGGCATGTTGAATATTTAATACCCCACTGCTTACTACTGTATTACCTGTATACGAATTGTCTCCACTTAAATATAAATAACTAGTACTTGCACCATCCTTGGTTAAAGCACCTGCTCCTGAAGCTGCACTTGCCACTACCCCACTAACTGATATAATACCTGCACTTGGACCGCCCATATTTAAAGTATTCGTTCCCATGCTTATCGCAGTTCCACTGCTGTTCATGGTTAAACTACCTGCATCTATATATACTCTTGCATTGCCTGTTAAATTTAAAGTACCGCTAAAGCTATTAATTCCTGAAATATTTCTTAAAGCACCATCATTGCTGATTCCCGTACCTGCTAAATTAATTGTTGCTTCTGCCAGCGTAATGCCCCCTTGCATTTGTAAGGCTCCACTACTTAATACCGTGGTGGCAACATCTGTGGTTCCTAATGCATTGCTATTTTGAATATTCATCACTCCTTTGTACACAGTGATGGCTCCAGCAAAACTTGAATTATTTCCACTTACATATAAAGTTCCAGTACTGTCTTTTGTTAAAGCACCGCTTCCTGTTAATGGACCGCTGAAAGACAAACTTGTTCCAGAATAAACTCCTGCATTTAAAGTATTTACATCTAATGCAATCGAAGTGGTATTATTAGTCAAGGACAATGTACCAGCATCCACATTTATTCTTGCATTGGCTGTTAAACTTATTGTTCCACTTAAGCTATTCGCACCGGAAATATTTCTGATACTTCCGCTGTTGCTAATTCCGTTTCCTGCAAGGCTAATGGGCTCAGCTGCATATGTTATACCAGCCCCTCCTTGCAATTGCAAGGCAGCTCCAGTATTAACAGTAGTAGCACCATCCACGGTTCCCATCGCATTGGCATGTTGCACATTCATCACCCCATTGTAAATTGATATTGCACCAGTATAAGCAGCACTGTTTCCTATTAAATACAAAGTACCTGTACTGTCCTTGGTTAATGAACCACTTCCAGTAATAGGATTCGTAATACTCATTGCTGTTCCAGAATAAACCCCTGTATTTAAACTATAGTTGCTTAATGCAATTGCTGTTGTATTGGTGATAGATAAAGTACCTGCATCCACATTAATTCTTGCATTACCTGTTAATGCAATTGGACCAGTGATTGAATTGGTACCTGCCGTATTTTTTATTACCCCTTTACTGTTTACACCTGTTCCTATAATATTAAATCCTTCATTCACTGTAAGTGCAGCAGCCTCTAATTTGATGCCAGCTCCATCACTTATCGAAGTAGTACCAGAAGCTGTTCCAAATGCTGTGTTATTTTTTACACTTACTACTCCACTAGTAATATTTGTCAATCCAGTATAAGTATTCGCACCACCCATTATTAATGTATCCGCACTAATTTTTGTAAATGCACCAGATCCTGAAACTATGCCATCAATGCGCATACCTTTCACAACATCAGTTGTTAAAGTATAACTGCCTGTATTAATTCCGCCGGTAGTGATTAACAAAGAATCTGTTGTAGTTCCTGATAAGGTTCCACTGACAATAGTTGATGCAGATGCTAAAGTGATTGGCCCTGTCCAAGTATTGATATTTCTAATATTTTTAATGGCCCCTTGATTCACGCCACTCACTACTACTCCATCTCCGTTGATGGTGATTGGTTCTGGTATAATAAAGTTGGCTCCTTCAATTTGCACAGTTGCACCAGTAGCCACATTGGTGGTACCCGAAGCGGTTCCAAAGGCCGCCGCATTTTTTATTTCTACTGCACCTGTTGTGATACTTACAGTACCAGAAAAGGTATTGGTTCCTTGCAAGATTAAAGTATCTGTTCCGGTTTTAATGATATTACCCCCGCCTGAAATGACGCCAGACAGACGAACTCCTTTTGTAGATTTGATGGTTAAAATTGAAGCAACAGAAGAAGTTCCACCCAAACCAAACCTACTTGATAGTGCGTTATAGTTTTGTGCAATTTCTGTTGAATTCAAGACTCTATTGTAAAAATAAGCGGCTGCAAACTTTCCATTGTAAAATCTATTACCATCTCCAATATTTGCTCCTAAAATTGTCCCTCCAGTAGGTGCACCAGGAATACTCCCATTCCCAAGAAAACTCCCTAATGATGTTGTATTTATATAAGCAGAAGGAAGCGAAGATCCATCTAGAGTCATGGTGATTAAATTCCATCCAGCTGTTGAAAATGTATAACTAGTAGGAATCCATCGAATACCAGGATAAAGCATCACAAATTCATTTCCTGCTCCATCATAATTGCCTGAAGTTCCCATTCCAAAACTATATCCGTTTGAATTGGTACCATTCTTCATAAATGCACCTTTAGAATTTAGATTTACATATACCCATGCTTGCATCGTAACATTCGTTATTGCAGAACTTACTAGTGGTGTTTGTACATAATCATTAACCCCATCCATTAAAATGCTTCCTCCATTTGCCGCATCATAAGTTGGTCCATTGGTTAGAGTACCATGGTTATTATTTCCACTTAAATCATTCCATGTTGTTCCATTGTATGGGGATGGGTAAGAACTCGCATTACCAGCGTCCAAATTTAATAATAAACCATTGGTAACAATAGATGTCGTTACCCCTGTATTGATAGTACCAGTCACAATTAAAGAGTCAGAAGTCGAACTTCCATCAGAAAACAAAGTAGCATCACCATTTAATACAATAGCACCAGTTAAAGTATTTTTTCCACTAGGATTGTACACCACACCAAAACTATTCACACCGGTACCTGCTAAATTCAAATATTCTGGTATGATAAAATTGTTGCCTATGATTTTTATTTCAGCCCCAGTGGACACAGTAGTCGTTGTTGAAGTAGTGCTACTAGGCCCTGGACTGGTACTTCCTAAACCATCCTGATTTTGTAATTGTATAACTCCTGCACTTAATGTAGTTGCACCCGTATAGGAGTTGGCGCCACTTAATAATAAAGTATCAGCACTTATTTTGGTTAATGCTCCCGCACCAGATATAACACCTCTTATATGCACTCCTTTCACTACATCCAATATTAAAGTAGAACTTGCAGTACCAGTATTAATTCCTCCAGTAGTAATTAATAAAGAATCCGTTGTAGTACCTGATAAAGTTCCACTCACAATTCTTGCACCAGCCGAGCCTACCGTAATGGCCCCTGTCCATGTATTATTTCCACTAGGATTTCTCAAAGCTCCTTGATTGGTAGCGATACCATCCCCATTGATGGTTATAGGTTCTGGAATAGTTAAGCTACTTGCACTTACAATTTGAACTGTAGCACCGACTGTTACTGAAGTAGCCCCAGAGGTGCTTCCTAATGAATTATTATTCATCAAATTTACCAAGCCTGCACTAATAGTTGCAGCTCCTGTATAACTTGTTCCATTGTCTGCATTCAATACTAATGTACCAGTACCATCCTTGGTCACTGTTCCACTTCCAGTTATTTTACCAGATAAAGTATCCGTACCTAGTCCTCCAAATGTTAATGCAAAAGCATTGTTGCTTACTGCACTTGTTCCATTATTTAATATTAAATAATTCGCATCTACATTTATTCTTGCGTCTGATTGTAAATTAATGTTTCCACTAATTGTGTTGGTGCCAGAAATACTTCTAATGGCTCCATCAGTGCTAAATCCTCCTCCATTAATATTGATAATTGCTTCTGCTATAGTAATGCCATTTTGTAATTGCAAAGCAGCACCAGTGCTAACTGTAGTTCCTGTTGTGGTTGTTCCTAAGGCATCATTGTTTTGGATATTCATCACCCCTTTGTAAATACCAATGGCACCTGAATAACCTGTATTGGCACCACTTAAATAGATTGTTCCTGTACTGTCTTTTGTGAAGTTTCCTGTTCCTGTAATTAAACCACTTACACTCAAACTTGTGGAGGCTGCGATACCTGTGTTGATATTACTTGAGCCCATGGCAATTGCTGCAGTTGCATTGGTCATGGATAAAGTTCCTGCATCCACATTGATCCTGGCACTCGTACTTAAGTTCACAGTTCCAGATAATGCATTCGCGCCAGAGATATTTCTGATGGCACCATCCGATGCTACTCCTGTTCCATTGATGTAAATATTTTGTTCTGCAACCGTGATATTATTTTGTAATTGCAAGGCAGCACCAGCTACAACAGTAGTTGAAACATCTGTGCTTCCTAAGGCACTCGCATTTTGTATATTCATTACACCCTTTGCAACTGTTATAGGTCCAGTATAACCAGTATTGGTTCCGCTTAAAGTAATGGTGCCTAAACTATCTTTTGTGAATGCGCCGCTTCCTGTTAATAGTCCACTGATATTAAAATTAGTAGCTGTATTTACACCCGTATTTAAGGTATAGCCTCCAAGTGCAATGGCCGCAGTGGCATTGTTCATGGTTAATAAAGAAGCATCTACATTGATTCTTGCATTGCTATTTAAAGTAATGGTATTGGATAAAATATTTGTTCCGCCAGATCCTGTGAAGTTTCTTATTGCGCCTCCACTACTTATTCCCGTTCCATAAATACTAATGGCTTCTGGGATGGTTAAACTAGTTCCATAAATTTGTATGGCAGCGCCATCGGACACAATGGTATTGCTTGAACCTGTTCCTGCATTTTGACTACCGAGTGCATCATTGTTTTGTACTTGTACAATTCCGGTATTAATATTCGTGGCACCAGTATATGTATTGGCAGCATTTAAAATCAAAGTGCCTGAACCATCCTTATTTAAACTAGCCGCACCTGTGATGATACCAGAAGCTGTGGTATTGTAAGCACCTCCAAATGTTAAGGAATAAGCACTTGCCGTAGTATTGATGGTTGCAGCGGTAGTTAAATTAAAATTACCCGCATCTGAATTAATTCTTGAAGCCCCTGTTAAAGTAATTGGCCCACCATAAGTATTAGAAGCGCTTAAACTTCTAAATGATCCATTGGTACCATCTCCATATCCATTTAAACTTAATGCTTCAGCACCCACTGTAATATTTCCATCTACTTGCAATGTTGCTAAATTAGCTACCACGGTTCCTGCAGCAGTAGTACCCAATGCAGTGGCATGTCCTATTCTTACCAAGCCTGTGTTGATATTGGTTTGTCCAGCATATGAATTGGCCCCTAATAAAATAAGTGTGCCCGCCCCTTCTTTAGTAAGGGTACTTAAACTATTGGCACCAGAAATAATACCATTTGAACGGATACCACCTGTTGTTTCAATAGTCAAAGGAGAATAAGTTGCTCCATTCACTAAAGCGATTGTACCAGTTACTATTAATGAATCGGTTGAAGTAGCTCCTACTGCTCTAATTCTTGCAGCACTATCTAAAGTAATAGCACCCGCATAAGTATTCACTCCACTTAAATTACTCAATACGCCAATAGCACTATTTCCTGTACCTCTAATATTTAATGCTTCTGCGGCAGTAGTAATGCCTCCTTGTAATTGTAAAGAAGCATTATTGTAAACAATTGTATTGTTTGCAGCGCCAACACCACCCAATGCATTGGCATGTTGTATATTTAAGATACCTCCAAAGGCAGCAGTAGCTCCAACATTTGTGACCCCAGTATAAGTATTGTTACCACTCAATATTAAAGTAGCTGTACCTAATTTAGTAAGCCCCCCTGTTCCAGCAATAATATTATTTGATCTGGAAGCTCCAATACCATCAATAATGATACTATAACTCGCACTGGTACCAGTATTTAAAGTGCCTGTTAACAATAATGAATCGGCAGCAGTACCTCCCGCAGACACTATTCTTGCACTAGATGTATTATTTAATGTAATTGGTCCTGACCAAGTATTGACATTTCTTGTATTTCTTATCGCTCCTTGATTTGTGGCAATTCCATCTCCAATAATGGTGATAGGTTCTGGAATAATCAATCCACTGCCTTCTATTTGAATACCTGCTCCTGATGCCACTGTTGTTATTCCTGTAGTTGCCGTAGTACCTCCAAAGGCAGCATTGTTTTTTACCTCAATCACACCTGCATTGATATTGGTTAAACCAGAATAAGTATTTACACCGCCAAGCACCAATGTATCAGGGCTTATTTTTGTTAAGCTTCCTGTCCCACTAATTACCCCATCAATACGCATGCCTTTAATTGCATCAGTTGTTAATGCATAACTTACAGTATTGATGCCGCCTGTGATTAATAAACTATCTAAATAGCCAATACCATTTGCTGGCACATTGTATCCGAAAGAACTAATAGTTGCTGCACCACCCAATGTAATTGCACCCGTTAAAGTGGTTATTTTTCCTAAATTTCTTATTACACCAGGATTGCCTGCAACACCAGTACCTGTAATATTGAATGGCTCTGCAATGGTATAATTATTACTATCTATTAAAATGGTTCCTGTATTATTTACAATAGTATTTCCCGCCGTGGTACCTAATGCATTTTGGTTACTGATTTTTACTACACCATTCGTAATCGTAAATACACCTGTATATACACTCGTTACCGCATTGTCTCCACTTAATTGTAAACTATCCACTCCATTTTTAATCAACCCAAAAGAACCAGATAGTCCTCCTGAGAAATTAGTGAGTATGGGTGTGCTTGAAGAAACTGTGGTGACGCCGCTTAATGTTAAGGATCCTGCTGTACTTGAGATAGTTCCTGCTCCTGCAATGGTTCCAATGGTTTCTGCGAAACCACCTAAGTCTAAAACACCCGTACCTGAATAAGTGCCAGAGTTCACATAAATATTGGCACTATCACTTAAGGTAGTGGCCGTGCCTAGTTTTAAAGTTCCATCATAAATAGTATCTGCCGCTTTGTATAAAATATCCGCAGAATTTGTATAACCTGCCCATCTTGTAGCGGTTAATACTATTTTACCTGTTCCTTTTTTGATAATATTCCCGACGGCTAATAGGGAACCAGATTGACCATCAAAAATTCCAGGGCTAGCATTATTAGTATTCAAGACTAAGGTTCCTGGTCTTGATAAAGTAGAATCGGTGGTACCTGATCCTCGTTTACCATTGATGGAATTAATGTAAGAAAGTATGGATATGCCTCCTAAACCATTCAAGGTAACTTTACCTCCATTACCTCCCACCGCAGCAGCACTTGTACTTGTATTGGCTGCCCCATTGGTTTCAATGTATCCATTCGCAGCTATTCTTACTCTACCAACTGCTGTTAATGTAATGTCTCCTCCATTGGCTACTGTATCTGCCTGTCCTTGTGCAGTGGCTGTTGATTTTAATCCCGCTTGCACTACAATATCATTCACATCGGCCTGCATAACTAAATTAGGAACTGGATAAGCCGTAGGTGCAATATAACCACTGCCTGTTAATATAATATCCTTGTACACCACCACATTATTTCTTGCGAGTAAACTCAAAGTTCTAGTATTGACTGAACTGCTATTAGTTCCTGTTATAATACTATTTACAATAATTGATCCTGCTTTAATACCTCCTGCTCTTGTAGTAGTAATTTGTACGTTGCCATCCGTCAATGCGAGTTTACTTTGAATTTCTGCATAAGAGACTACTGCATCATCTGCATTTGGTGTAAATACATATGGGTTTTCCACAGTACCAGTTCCGGACCAAGTACCACCACTAGTGGCCGCACTAGATATAGTTACGTTACTATAGCCAGTTGGAGCATCTGTTGTATTGTCTTTTGGCACCAACTCTTTTGCATTCGTTAACGATCCTAAAGCTTGAGAAGGTAACTGAACAGCATAATAATTCAAACTACTATTCACAAACTTCATTCTATCTAATTGATAAGACAATAATGAATCAGTCGTGTAAATTTTACCTCCTGTACCTGAAGCATTCCCTGCAGTATAACTTGAACCATTCCAACCCTTAATTAATAAAGTTTTATTGTTTAATAAACTATCTGTGTAAATAAAAGTTAAAGCATGATTGGTTTGTCCTAAAGTAATAGTAGAATTATCTGTCAAATACATTCTTCTTATCGTTTCATTGTAACCCGTACTTAAATTACCTCCATTGAAATAAATATCAGCACTATCATAAATTACATTCGCCGCACCTAATTTTACTGAACCTGCATTAATGCTTAGTGCCCCTGTTGTGGTATTTACTCCTGTTAATACTAAACTATCTGAACCCACTTTTGTTATTTGCCCTGCACCGGAAATAACACCTGCGATACGAATACCTTTGTTTGAATTGATGGTGATGTTTGCTATAGATGATCCTGCTCCAGCACCTACTCCTGTTAAACCATATTTAGCAGCATTAGCATTATAATTTTGTGCAATCTCTGTTGCTAATAATGCTTTATTATATATCCTAGCAACTGCCATATTTCCAATAAAATATTCATAGCAACAGCTTATGTCCCATCTTTGTCCAAGTCTTATGCCATTTCCAGAACTACTTGGTGTGCCAGTATATGCAGTTGAACCAACAAAACTACCATTGCTATAAATAGAAATATTAGTGCCATCATAGGTAGTTACTAAATGTTGCCAAGTATTTAGTGTTGTGGCTACAGATGGAGAATTCCTCCATCCACCATCAAAAAATCCACCACTCATTGTTGTAGAGCCATCATAACCAAGCTTAAAGTTTATATTACTCCCATTATATGTTGAAACAATTAATTGACCTTGACCTCCAGAATTTATTGCGGTAGGTTTAAACCAAGATTCTATTGTAAATCTAGGTACTGAACCTAAATCAGGGACAGTAACCATATTTGAACCAGGAAAATAAATTGAACCTCCATTTGCGCTACTATAAGTTTGATTTGATAAAGTTCCATTTTTACCACTACTACTTAAATCTGTCCAAGTGGTACCATTATACGGAGATGGATAGGAGCTAGGATTACTAGCATCTAAATTTAATATCAAGCCGCTTGTTGCATAAGTATAAGCTATCCCAGTATTGATTGTTCCCGTAATAATCAAAGAATCCAATGTAGAAGTTCCATCTGAATAAAAACTTGCATCAGCTCCAAAGGTAATGGCACCTGATAAAGTATTTTTATTGGCTTGATTGTAGACGGCTCCTCTATTCGCAATACCAGTACCAGCTAATACCAATGCTTCTGGAGTTACAAATCCACTACCCACAATTTTAATTGCTGTTCCTGATGCAACTGTGGTATTAGAAGCAGCTGTACTGCTTGCCCCTGGGTTGGTGCTTCCTAGTCCATCCTGATTTTGTAATTGGATAATACCATTGGTTAAAGTAGTAGCTCCGCTATATGAGTTTGCGCCACCTAATATTAAAGTATCATTACTGATTTTTGTTAAACCTCCAGTACCACTTATTACACCATCTATACGCATTCCTTTTACCACATCGGTAGTTAAAGTAAAGCTGGATAAATTAATTCCGTCTGTTTCTACTAATAAGGAATCTGAGGTAGTTCCAGATAATGTTCCACTTACTATTGTAGTAGATGAACCTAAGGTGATTGCTCCTGTCCATTTATTAATGTTCCTTGTATTTTTTATAGCCCCCTGATTCTTTGTTGAAACAACTACTCCATCTCCATTAACAGTAATAGGTTCTGGTATCACTAATCCACTACCTTCTAATTGAATGGTTGTACCCGCAGTCATCGTAGTTGCTCCTGCATTGGTTCCAAAGGCTGCACTATTTTTTGCTTCAATTACCCCTGCACTTAATGTTGTTAAACCAGTATAATTATTTGCACCACCCAGTATTAAAGTATCATTACTAATTTTTGTAAGTGTACCTCCAGTTCCAGTAATCACGGCATCAATACGCATCCCTTTAATTACATCAGTGGTTAAAGTATTGTTGGATAAATTAATACCTCCAGTGGTGATTAATAAAGAATCAGAAGTACCCGTACCATTTGATCGGATGGTGGAGCTGGTAGCTAGTGCAATAGGTCCAATAATGGTATTGATACCACTTGGATTGTAGATAGCACCAAAACTATTAATACCCGAACCATTGATGGTAATTGATTCTGGTATAATAAATGAATTACCTTTTATTTTTAAAGCTGCTGCATTGGCAACAGTGGTAGTGGATGCACCAGTTACACCTGGAGTAGTACTACCCAATCCATCTTGATTTTGTAATTGTATGACTCCAATAGAAATAGTAGTAGCCCCTGAATAAGTATTTGAACCACCTAATAATAAAGTATCGGTACCGACCTTGGTTAATGCACCAGTTCCAGAAATCACTGCATCAATGCGTAAACCTCTACTTACATCTGTAGTTAATAAATAATTCCCTGTATTAATTCCACCAGTGATAATAATTAAAGAATCTGTATTAGCTGATCCTGCTGCCGTTACAATTCTTGAGGCAGATGCTAATGTAATTGGTCCAGACCAAGTATTGCTTCCACTTGGATTTCTGATGGCTCCTATATTGGTGGCCATTCCATCTCCATTAATGGTTACTGGTTCTGGTGTATTAATGGCAGTTCCAGTTAATTGTATGGTAGCTCCAGTTGCTACTGTTGTTGTTGCTGCTGTATTTCCCAATGCATTGTTTTGCATTAGGTTTAAATAACCAGCATTGATGTTGGTAGGTCCTGTATAAGAAGTACTATTGTCTGCATTCAATGCTAAAATGCCTGCGCCATCTTTTACCACAATTCCACTACCATTTAATTTTCCTGTTAAGGTATTGGTGGCCGCTCCTCCAAAGGTTAAAGTATAAGTGCCAAAGCTTACTGCATTGGTGGCACTATTCATAGCCAAAGTACCTGCATCCACATTGATTCTTGCATCACTATTCAATGTTGCTACTCCACTGAAAACATTCGTTCCTGATATACTCCTAATGGCTCCATCATTGCTTATACCAGCTCCATTTATATTGATAATGGCTTCTGCCACTGTGATACTACTTTGTAATTGCAATGCAGCACCTGATACTACTGTGGTAGGCACATCGGTAGTTCCCAAAGCCGCATTGCTTTGAATATTCATTACTCCTTTGTAAATACTGATTGGGCCAGAATAACTTGTATTGGTTCCACTTACAATTAAAGTTCCTGTACTGTCCTTGGTAAAAGCACCACTACCAGTAATGGCACCTGTTATACTCATACTGGTAGATGCATTCACTCCAGTATTTAATGTATTAGCCCCCATGGCCATTGTATTAGACAAGGTAAGCGTGCCTCCATCATTATTGATTCTTGCATTATTTGCTAATGTAATCGGACCTGCCAATGTGTTGGTACCACTTAAATTTCTAATTACGCCATCATTATTAATACCTGTTCCAAATATCGTGATTGGTTTTGCAACTAATGCCACACTTCCTTCTATCTGCATCGCACTTCCCTCATTAATAGTGGTAGATCCAGCAGTGGTTCCCAATACGCTTGTATTGGCTGTCGCGGTTGGAGATACTTTTAAAATATTACTATTTGCTGCAACAACAATGCTTCCAGTAAATCCAGTACTATTTCCTTTTAATGTAAGTATACTAGACGACCCAGTACCATCTTTAGTGATGGTACCACCGCCTGCTAATAAACCTGTTACCGTAATTGCACCTTGCCCTCCTATCGATAATGCATTATTGGTACTCGTATTTATTGCTGCTGTCGAATTGCTCAAGGTAAGTGCTGCAGCATCTGAATTAATTCTTGAACCTGTTGCATTCACCAGGATGGTACCTGATAAAGTATTACCCGTACTTGTACTTGGCCATCTTAATACACCGGTTGAATTAATACCCGTACCATTGATAGTGAAGAACTCTGGTACCGTAAGTGTATTTAAATCAAATACCACAGCAGCACCAGATGCAACTGCAGTATGTTCCGAGGTTCCATTTAAACCAGAACCTAAACCTGCAGCTGTTTTAAGTAATACAACTCCATTATTTATATTCGTGATTCCTGTATAGGTGTTTGAACTATTTAATACCAATGTATCTAATCCTGTTTTTGTAATTGCGCCTGCTCCTGTGATAATACTACCAGCCACGCCCTGATCACCAATTCTCACTGCACGATCTACATTTATTGTTAGCGAATTTGTATTGGTGATTCCACCTCTAAACACCAATGAATCTGTACCATTAATCGCTGTTCCTAATGAACTAATCAATGACCCTGCACTTGCTGTGGTGATTGTTCCCAATAGGGTATTTTTTGACCCCATATTTTTAATAGCACCGGTACCATTTACTCCTGTACCATAAATTGATATTGCTTCTGGTATAATAAAATTAGACCCCACTATTTTTAGTGCAGCTAAACTCGCACTTGCAGCAGAAACTGATGTAGTGGATGCTCCTGTCACACCTGCTGTGGTACTTCCTAATGCATCTTGGTTTTCTAGCTGTACCACCCCATTACTTATTACCGTAGCTGCTGTATATGTATTGGCATTTGTTAATCTTAAAGTATCATTACCTACTTTGGTAATTCCTCCAGCTCCAGAAATCACACTTGAAATGCGCATACCATCCTGCACATCTAAGGTTAATACATAGGAAGCATTTGCTGTATTGATACCACCTGTAATAATTAAACTATCTAGTGGTTGGACAGTATTATACCCAGCCGATGTGATTCTGGCACTCGCCCCTAAAGTGATTGCTCCTGCTAATGTGGTTACTTTTCCTAAGTTTCTAATTGCGCCTTGAGTAGTGGCTACACCATCCGCACTAATTGTAAATGGTTCATCTATAGTATAATTATTACTATCTATTAAAACTGTTCCTGTGCCATTGATGATGGTATTACCTGCTGTCGTACCAAGTGCTTTTTGGTTACTTACTTTAACCACCCCATTGGTTACTGTAATAACACCTGTATAATTATTGGTTGTTGAATTGTCTCCACTTATTTGTAAACTATCTACACCATTTTTTATTAAACCAAAAGACCCCACTAAACCTCCGGAAAAACTGGTAAGTATGGCGGCACTTGATTTAGTTGTTACCCCATTTAAAGTTAATGAACCAGCCGTACTCGTAATAGTTCCCGCCCCTGCAATGGTTCCAATAGTTTCATCAAATCCACCTAAATCAAAAACACCTGTCCCTGAATAAGTACCCGTGTTTACATATATGTTTGCACTATCACTTAAAGTGCTAGCTGTTCCTAATTTTAAGGTTCCATCATAAATGGTATCTTGCGCTTTATATAAAATATCTGCAGAAGATGAATACCCTGCCCATCTTGTCGAGGTTAAAACTATTTTACCTGTTCCTTTTTTAATAATATTTCCAACAGCTAAAGTCGAACCCGATTGTCCATCAAAAATGCCAGGGCTAGTATTGGCTGTTTCAATAACTAAGGTACCTGGTCTTGATAAAGTAAAATCAGTTGTTCCTCCTTTAGCACCAGCATTTGTATTAATATAGGATAATATAGATACTCCATTGGTTCCATTTAATGTCACTTTACCACCATTACCTCCCACTCCACTTCCAGTGTTATTAGCCCCCTTTGATTCAATATAACCATTTGCAGCAATTCTTACCCTGCCCGCTGCTGTTAAAGTTACATCACCGCCATTGGCTACTGTATCACTCGTAACAGATTGATCCGTTCCATTTAATTTTAATCCGGCTTGCACCACAATGTCATTCACATCTGCTTGCATGACTAAATTAGGAACAGGATAAGCTGTAGGAGAACTATAGCCACTTCCTGTTAATACAATATCCTTATACACCACCACATTGTTTCTGGCTAACAAACTCAAAGTTCTTGCACTAGTTGACGTACTGTTGGTAGCAGATATACTACTATTTACAATAATTGATCCGGCCTTGGTTCCTCCACTTCTTGAAGTTATGATTTGTACATTACCCCCCGACTCAGCTAATTTTGTTTGTATATCTGTGTAAGAAACAATCGCATCATCTGCACTAGGGGTAAATACATAGGGGCTTCCTGCTGTTCCACTTCCTGTCCATGCTCCACCACTTGTTGCAGCATTAGATATAGTAACGTTACTATAATTGGTTGGATTTGAAGTGGTGTTATCTTTTGGCACCAATTCCTTTGTAGCCAATTGAATAGTATAATAATTATAACTATCTGATGGATTGATGAATTTGATTTGATCTAACTGATAAGACAACAACGAGTCATTCGTAAAAATTTTACCACCAGTACCTGTAGCGTTTCCAGCAGTATAACTAGCTCCAGCCCATCCTTTAATTTGTAAAGATTTATTGTTTAATAAACTATCTGTTTTTAAGAAGGTTATAGTATGACTTGTTTGACCCAATGTGATAGAAGAATTACCTGTCAAATACATTTTTCTAATTGTTTCATTAAATCCTGTACTTAAATTGCCTCCATTGAAATAAATATCCGCACTGTCATAAATGACATTAGTGGCGCCTAATTTAACTGTACCTGCATTAATATTTGTTGAACCAGTATATGTATTTGTTGCATTTAATACTAGTGTATCTGCACCATTTTTGGAAACATTACCATTGCCACTAATTACTCCACTTAATCTTATAGCTCTGTTTGATACAAAAGTTACACTACCATTACCAGAGGAACTTGTATTTAAATATCTACCCTTTTGGTAATTAAAATTTTGTAAAACTTGAGCTGGTGTTAATGCATAATTACCATAAGCATTGAACGCCCCCATTCTTCCTGTAAAATTGGTGCCGTTTTGACAACATCCTCCATTTACCATCCCTAAAAATAAGTAGGTGTTAGCTCCAGGACCACCATATGAAATATTAGTCTGAGAAGCTACAAGGCTCCCATTTACATATAGCTTTTGGTATAAGGAATCTTTATTATAAACTAAAGTAACATTGTACCAATTATTTAAAGTAAAGTCTGCTACATCTGACAAAACAGAATTACTATAAATTTGGCCCATGAACCTTTTATTAGTAAAATAAAGTGGTGGCATATTCCACCCACCCCCACCTGCATCACTTGATGCGAAAAATATAGTTCCAGTAGCCGTAGTTGGATATACCCAAGCAGACCATGTTACAGATTTTGATGATTCCCCTACATTAAGAACCGAACCTGCTGACTTTCCGTTACTACTACCATTGAAAACAAAACTTCCTCCATTTTCTGAATTAAATGTAGTACCTGACAAATTGAAATTATTATTATTCCCAGAAACATCTTTCCAAACAGTTCCACCAACTGAACTATTATAACTTAGTACATTACTTGCATCCAAATTAACCATTAAACCAGTTGTTACAATTCCATTGGTTGTTGAACCATCCCCAATAAATAATCTACCTAAAACAATTAATGAATCATTGACATTAAGCCCATTTGAAACTATAGTTGCATCTGAGCTTATAGTAATATCCCCAAGCCAACTGTTTTTGCCACTTGTATTTATTAATACACCTTGAGCATTTACGCCAAGTCCAGAAAGCGATAATACTTCAGGTATCAAAAATCCAGTACCCACAATTTTAATGGTAGTGCCAGACGCTACTGAGGTATTGGACGCTCCTGTTACACCAGCAGTGGTACTTCCTAGACCATCCTGATTTTGTAATTGTATGACTCCGTTTGTTAATGTTGTAGCACCGCTATAGGAGTTGGCTCCTCCTAATATTAAAGTATCATTACTAATTTTTGTTAAACCTCCGGTTCCACTAATGACGCCATCAATACGCATTCCTTTAATAACATCAGTAGTTAAAGTAAAGCTTGATAAATTAATACCGCCAGTTTCTATTAATAATGAATCTGAACTTGTTCCTGATAAAGTTCCACTCACAATAGTAGATGATGAACCTAATGTGATAGCCCCTGTCCATTTATTGACACCACTTGGATTTCTGATGACCCCTTGGTTAGTAGCAATACCAGATCCATTAATGGTAATGGGTTCTGGAATAGTTAAACTAGTTGCACTTACTATTTGAACCGTAGCGCCTGCTGTTACTGAAGTAGCCCCAGAGGTACTACCTAATGAATTATTATTCATTAGATTTACCAAACCTGCACTAATAGTTGCAGCTCCTGTATAACTTGTTCCATTGTCTGCATTCAATACTAATGTGCCGGTGCCATCCTTGGTCACAGTTCCACTTCCAGTTATTTTACCAGATAAAGTATCCGTACCTAGTCCTCCAAATGTTAATGCAAAAGCATTGTTGCTTACTGCACTTGTTCCATTGTTTAATATTAAATAATTCGCATCTACATTTATTCTTGCGTCTGATTGTAAATTAATGTTTCCACTAATTGTGTTGGTGCCAGTAATACTTCTAATGGCTCCATCCGTGCTAAATCCTCCTCCATTAATATTGATAAGGGCTTCTGCTACTGTAATGCCATTTTGTAATTGCAATGCCGCACCAGTGCTAACTGTAGTTCCTGTTGTGGTAGTTCCTAAGGCATCATTGTTTTGAATATTCATCACCCCTTTGTAAATACCAATGGCCCCTGAATAACCTGTATTGGCACCACTTAAATAGATTGTTCCTGTACTGTCCTTTGTAAAGTTTCCAGTTCCTGTAATTAAACCACTTACACTCAAACTTGTGGAGGCTGCGATACCTGTGTTGATATTACTTGAACCCATGGCAATCGCTGCTGTTGCATTGGTCATGGATAAAGTTCCTGCATCCACATTGATCCTGGCACTCGTACTTAAGTTTACAGTTCCAGATAATGCATTCGCACCAGAGATATTTCTGATGGCACCATCCGATGCTACTCCTGTCCCATTGATGTAAATATTTTGTTCTGCTACTGTAATATTATTTTGTAATTGTAAGGCAGCGCCAGCTACAACCGTAGTTGAAACATCTGTGCTTCCTAAGGCACTAGCATTTTGTATATTCATTACACCCTTTGCAACTGTTATAGGTCCAGTATAACCTGTATTGGTTCCGCTTAAAGTAATAGTACCTAAACTATCTTTTGTGAATGCGCCGCTACCTGTTAATAGTCCACTGATATTAAAATTGGTAGCTGTATTTACACCAGTATTTAAGGTATAGCCTCCTAGTGCAATAGCCGCAGTGGCATTATTCATGGTTAATGTAGAAGCATCTACATTGATTCTTGCATTGCTATTTAAAGTAATGGTATTGGATAAAATATTTGTTCCACCAGATCCTGTGAAGTTTCTTATTGCGCCTCCACTACTTATTCCCGTTCCATAAATACTAATGGCTTCTGGGATGGTTAAACTAGTTCCATAAATTTGTATAGCAGCGCCATCGGACACAATTGTATTGCTTGAACCTGTGCCTGCTGTTTGACTTCCCAATGCATCATTGTTTTGTACTTGTACAATACCAGCTGTAATATTAGTTGCCCCTGTGTATGTATTGGCTCCATTTAATATTAAAGTTCCTGAGCCCTCTTTAGTTAATGTTGCTGTGGCAGAAGAAGCAGTACTTGCTAATACACCAGTCACCGTATTGTTTCCATTTCCTCCCATGGTTAAACCATAAGTAGCTAATGCGATAGAATTGGTATTACTAAATGCCAATGTACCTGCATCTGAATTAATTCTTGAAATGGCTGCCAAGGTAATTGGGCCTGCCAAAGTATTGGTTCCTGTAATATTTCTAATAACACCATCATTGCTAATACCTGTTCCTGAAATAGTAATGGGCTCTGCAGCAAAAACTGTGGTGGATGAAGTTTGTACTTGCAATGCAGCGCCTGAATAGACCGTGGTTCCTGCTCCAGTTCCTCCCAAGGCATCAGCGCTTTGGATATTTACAACACCTTTATATATTGTTATTGCTCCAGTATAAGAAGTACTGGTTCCACTTAATACTAAGGTACCTAGACTGTCTTTAATTAAAGTACCACTTCCAGTTATGGCACCCGTAATGCCAATGCTTGTTGCTGTGTTTACCCCAGCGTTTAATGAAAAAGTATTTGTAGCCAAGGAAGTGCTACTTGTAGCAGATAAACTTCCTGCATCTACATTTATTCTTGCATTGGCATTTAATGTTACCGTACCGCTGATACTATTTGTACCAGTTAAGTTTCTTATAGCTCCATCATTGCTAATTCCATTGCCACTTAATGCAAATGGCTCTGCAATGGCAAGTGTTGCTCCATTAATTTCTAAGGCTGCACCAGCAGCTACTACCGTATTGGCAGAAGCATTTCCTAAGGCAGCCCCATTTTGTATTTGAATAATACCTGAAGTTATAGTGGTGGTTCCTGTATAGCTGTTAGCCGTAGCTAAAATTAATTTACCAGTTCCTGATCCATCTCTAGTGATACCACCTGCTCCAGCAATCGCACTTGAAATGGTAATACCTGCATTGCTTGCTATACCAAAACTTAATCCGCCCGTATTGGTCACACTAGCGGTGCTAATGGTTAATGTATTGGTTCCAACGGAAACATCTGTATTGATTCTTGAATCTGTTTGAGCAGTAATACCTCCGATTAAATTGGCAGCAGCTGCACCACTTATTAATCTAATTGCTCCTGTACTACTTACACCATATCCATTGGTATAGATGACCTCAGGTATAGTAAAGCTACTTGCTCCATTAATTTCTAAGGCTGCTCCATTACTTATTGTGGTGGTTGAATAGCCTGTCACGCCTGGACTTGAACTTCCTAATGCATCTTGATTGGTAATTTGAACAATACCAGTAGTAATAGAAGTGGTTCCTGCATAAGTATTGGCCGTAGTTAAAATTAATTTACCTGCTCCTGTTCCGTCTTTAGTTAAATTACTTGTAGAAGCATTGGTTCCAGCGATAATACCTGTTACGGTCATCCCTCCTGTGCCATTCACCCCTAAAGTTAATCCACCAGTATTTGTGATACCCGCTGTTCCGATAGTTAATAAACTAGCACCATCATTGTTAATTCTAGAAGCTGCACTAGTGGTAATTAATCCAGATAAAGTTGTGGCCCCACTTGAACTTGGAATCCAAATGGCTCCATTGGCATTACTAACACCTAAACTATTTAACACAAATGGCTCTGCTATATTAAATCCTGCTCCCACAATATAAACTGCAGCACCTGTGTTGACTGTTGTAGCCCCGCCGGTTCCACCAAATGCCGCAATATTTCTTACGCTTATGGCTCCATTGTTTACGATGGTTGCGCCTGTATAATTATTTGTACCAGTAATGGCTAAAGTATCATTTCCAATTTTTGTAATTCCTCCATTACCTGTAACGACTCCATCAATTCGCATTCCTTTTGTCGCATCTGCAGTTAAAGTATAATTACCTGTATTAATACCGCCTGTGATAATGATTAATGAATCGGTTGATGCAGAACCAGTAGTTACAATTCTTGCATCCGCCCCTAAAGTGATAAGACCCGACCAACTATTGTTTCCACTAGGATTTCTGATGGCTCCTTGATTGGTGGCTACACCATCCCCATTAATAGTAATAGGCTCGGGAATGTTTAAACTATTACCAAGCACTTGAACTGTAGCGCCTGCTCTTACAGTAGTTGATCCAGTATTTGCTCCTAAGGCATTACTACTTTGCGCATTTAAAATTCCATTGTACACACTAATAGCTCCTGCATATCCAGTATTGTTTCCACTTAAGTTTAAAGTTCCTGTACTATCTTTTGTTAAGGTACTACTTGCATCACCCGTTAATAAACTAGTAATACTCATACTTGTTCCAGAATAAACTCCTGTATTTAAGGCATATGTACTTAGCGCCAATGTGCCTGTAGTTATGGATAAAGTACCTGCATCAATATTTATTCTTGCATTATTGGTTAAGCTTATATTTCCAGTAAGTGCATTCGCTCCTGAGATACTTCTAATAGCACCTAAACTACCAAATCCCGCACCTGTAATAATAATGGGCTCTGGACTTGTAATATTATTCTGCACTTGTAAGGAAGCATTATTATACACCGTGGTATTTCCTGCATTAGTTCCTAAACCATTATTATTTTGAAGATTCAATACGCCATTGTAAATATTAACAGCGCCTGAATAAGTGGAACTATTTCCACTAACATATAATGTACCTGTACTATCTTTTGTTAAAATACCCGATCCCGTAATTTCTCCAGTGGCATACATACTTGTTCCACTATAAACCCCAGTATTTAAATTATTGGCACCTAAAGCAATAGCAGTGGTAGACAATGTGCCTGCATCTACATTTATTCTGGCAGCACCAGTTAATGATATAGCACCTGCTAAAGTATTAGCACCTGAAATATTTCTTAAGGCACCATCATTGCTTACACCATTTCCATTAATTGAGATAGGTTCTGCTGCGAATGCGATACCTCCTTGTAATTGCAAGGCAGCACCAGTATAAACAGCTGTTGATCCTGTGATAGCACCTAATGCATTGGCATTTTGAACATTCATTACTCCATTGAAAACAGAGATAGCCCCAGTATAAGCCGAGCTATTACCACTTAGATATAAACTACCTGTACTGTCTTTAGTAAATGTACCAGTACCTGTTAATGGACCACTGATATACATGCTTGTACTAGTATACACACCAACATTTAAAGCATTACTACTTAATGAAATGGCCGTACTTGTATTGGTCATGGACAAAGTACCTGCATCCACATTGATTCTTGCATCTGCTGTTAAACTAACAGTCCCACTTAAAATATTGGTTCCTAAAATATTTCGGATCGCACCGGTACTGCTTAAACCAGTTCCGTTTATGGTAATTCCTTCTGGAATAGAAAGTGATGCGCCACTAATTTCTAAAGCTGCACCTGTACTTACTGTTGTTCCCACTGATCCTGACGCACCTAATGCAGTATTGTTTTGTATTTGTACCACTCCTGCTGAAACAGTGGCTGGTCCTGCAAAAGTATTGGCCGAACTTAAAATTAATTTACCTGTTCCTGTTCCATCCTTGGTGATATAACTATTGGTTGCATCTGTACCACCAATGGCGCCAGATACAGTTATTGCTCCTGCACTTGTAATTCCAAATGTTAATCCACCTGTATTAGTTATAGCGCTGCTGATAGTTAATGTATTGGTACCAGCAGTAACATCTGTATTTATTCTTGATGCTGAAGCTACCGTAATAGCCCCAGTTAAAGTGGCCGCCGAGGAAGCACCCACCAA
This sequence comes from Bacteroidota bacterium, assembly GCA_947451115.1. Taxonomy (GTDB): domain Bacteria; phylum Bacteroidota; class Bacteroidia; order Chitinophagales; family Chitinophagaceae; genus Sediminibacterium. The sequence continues at coordinate 33,131 of CANFXV010000006.1, read as the reverse complement.
TTTTATCGCACCACCACTACTTAATCCTGTTCCATTAATGGTAAATGTTTCTGGAATACTTAATGCGCTTGTACCATAGATTTCTAATGCAGCCCCTGTAGCCGATATGGTGGTTCCTGCAGATCCTGAAGCACCTAATGCAGTAGCATTTTGTATTTGTATAACCCCTGCAGTAATACTTGTGGTTCCAGCATAAGTATTGGCTGTGGTTAATATTAATTTACCAGCGCCTGATCCATCTTTCGCAATTCCTCCTGTTCCAGTTAATAAACTTGAAACAGTAATACCTCCGTCACTTGCAGTTCCAAAGGTTAAACTAGCATTGTCTGTAATGCCACCAGAAAAGGTTAAGGTATTGGCGGCTGTTGTATTGTCGGTATTAATTCTTGATGCAGTTGGCACTGTGATTGCTCCAGATAAAGTAGCCGCAGCTGAACTACCTAATAATCTAATGGCACCATTTGCTCCACTATAACCCAATCCATTAATGGTTATTACTTCTGGTATAGTTAAAGCTGTTGCTCCATTAATTTCTAAGGCTGCATTATTACCAATGGTGGTGGTAGATAAACCTGAACCACCTGATGAAGCACTACCTAATGCATCTGCATTGGTTATTTGAACAATACCTGCAGTGATAGATGTTGTACCAGCATACGTATTAGTGGTGCTTAATGTTAATCTACCTGCGCCGTCTTTATTTAAATTACTATTAGATACATCAGTTCCACTAATCGTATTTGTAATGGCAACATCTCCTACTCCACCAAATGTTACCCCACTAGTATTCGTAATACCTCCACTAATAGTTATAGTATTTGTCCCTGATGTAACATCTGTATTAATTCTAGTTGCTGTTTGTGCTGTAATTATTCCAGATAAAGTAGCAGAAGGATTTCCACTTACTATTCTTAAGGCACCTAAACTATTTACCCCTACACCATTTAAATTTAAAGCTTCAGTCACTGCAGTGGGCCCATTCAATTCTAAGGTTGCTCCGTTGCTTACTGTAGTAGCAAGCGACCCTGCCAATGCATCATTATTAGTTATTTGCAAGGTTCCTGCAGTAACTGTTGTTGTACCTGCATAAGTATTGGCCGAACTTAAAACTAATTTACCTGCACCCGTTCCATCTTTAATTATATTACTAGTAGAAGCACTTGCACCACTAATGGCACTTGTAATATTAATTGATCCAGCACTTGTTACACCAAAGGTTAATCCCGGCGTATTGCTAATGCCTGTTGTACTAATAGTTAAAGTACTAGTTCCAGTTGTTGCATCTGTATTTATCCTTGAAGCTGTTTGTGCAGTCAAACCTCCTGTTAAGGTGGCTGCAGCAGATGTTCCAATTAATCTAATGGCACCTCCACTACTTACACCCGTTCCATTGATATTAATAGGCTCGGCAATGGTTAAGGCAGTTGCTCCACTAATTTCTAGAGCTGCTCCACTTGAAATGATATTTGTTGATGAAGATGCTGCTCCTAATGCATCAGCATGCTGCGTTCTTAAAACTCCATTGTAAACATTTATCGTTCCTAAAAGTCCTGTATTGGCTCCTGCTAAAATTAAAGTTCCTGTACTATCTTTTGTCAAAATACTTCCTGCATCACTTGTCATTAATCCATTGACCGCCATGGTTGTTCCTGAATACACGCCCGTATTTAAAGCATAACTACCCATGGTAATCCCAGTAGTGGATAAAGTACCTGCATCCACATTTATTCTTGCTGCTCCATTTAAACTGATGGCACCACTAAAGGTATTGGTACCTGAAATACTTCTTATGGCGCCTAAACCACTAATACCAGTTCCTATAATATTGACTGGTTCTGCGGTAGTTAAATTACCTTGGATTTGTAAAGCAGCCCCATTGTAAACATTGGTTGCTCCAGCTACTGTTCCTAATACATTGGCCTGCGTTTGAATATTAATAGCACCATTGTAAATATTTACGGCACCAGCATAGGTAGCACTATTACCACTTAAATATAAAATACCAGTACTGTCTTTTGTTAATGTTCCCGATCCTGTTATCGCACCAGTCACATAGATACTTGTTGATGTGTACACACCAATATTTAAATTGTTTACATCTAGCGCCAAAGCTGTTCCAGTACTTGTCATGGACAAGGTACCTGCGTCTATATTGATTCTTGCGTCTGCTGTTAAACTAATGGTTCCACTTAAAATATTTGTACCTGATATACTTCTAATAGCCCCCTGACTAGCAATACCATTACCAGCAATGGAAATTGGCTCTGCAGCGCTAATGTTATTTTGTATTTGTAAACTTGCACCACTATTTACTGTGGTTATTCCGGTAGTGGCCCCTAATGCACTTGCATTTTGAACATTCAAAACACCATTGTACACGGAAATAGCTCCAGTGTAGGAACTACTTGTTCCACTTAAGTATAAACTACCTAAACTATCTTTTGTTAGAGTACCACTACCTGTAATGGCACTGCTTATAGACATATTTGTAGCCGTGAATACTCCTGCATTTAAATTATAAGTGCCTAAGGTCATGGCCGCATTGGTCATAGACAATGTACCCGCATCCACATTTATTCTTGCATTGCCTGTTAATGAAATGGTACCACTAATAGAACTGGTTCCTAAAATATTTCTAATGGCTCCTGTGCTAGTTAACCCAGTACCAGTAATAGTAATGGGTTCTGGAATTAAAAGTGAACCATTAATTTCCAAAGCCGCATTGTTACTTACTATTGTGGATGATGCACTTGTTCCAGCAGGAGAGCTACCTAAGGCATCTTTGTTTTGTATTTGCAAAATACCTTCTGTAATATTAGTTGCACCTGTATATAAATTGGTCGCATTTAAAATTAATTTACCCGTACCTGTTCCATCTTTAGTAATAGCTCCTGCTCCAGAAATTGCAGAGGAAACTGTCACATTACCTGCCCCTTTAACGCCTAAACTTAATCCACCAGTATTGGTAATTCCTCCTGTGCTTATCGTCAATAAACTAGCTCCATCATTGTTAATTCTTGATGCAGTTGCTGTAGTAATTAAACCAGTTAATGTACTAGCTCCACTAGTACTTGGTATCCAAATTGCACCATTGGAACTTATTCCAGTGCCATTTAATGTAAAAGGTTCTGCAATAGTAAACCCATCACCCACAATATTCACAGCGGCCCCTGCACTTACAATGGTATTTTGCGCAGTAGTACTACCTCCTAAGGCCGCAGCATTTCTTACGCTTATGGCACCAGTACTAACGGTGGTAACACCTGTATAGGTATTCGCCGCAGTTAAAGCCAAAGTGTCATTGCCTGTTTTTGTTAATCCTCCAGTTCCACTTATGACTCCATCTATTTTCATTGCCTTAATGGCTTCGGTGGTTAAAGTATAAGTGGCTGAAGCAATATTAATGCCTCCTGAAATTGTTAGCGCATCAGATGCTGTGCCCGACAAAGTTCCACTTGTAATTTTACTTGAAGCACCTAGTGTGATTGTACCTGACCATGTATTTGATCCTGTCAAATTACTTATAGCACCTATAGAATTGTATCCATCTCCATTAATTGTAATTGGTTCAACAACTATTAAATTGTTTCCTACTAGCTGTAGTGTTCCTGTTGAACTCACTGATGTAGTACTAGCGGCAGTTCCGAGCGCCCCTGCATTTGAAATTTGTAATACCCCTTGTCCAATAGTTGTTAGTCCTGAATAGGTATTAGAATTATCTGAACTTAATAATAAAGTACCTGTACCATTTTTGGTGATTGATACTGAACCAAGTGTTCCAGAAAATGTACTAGAGGTAACATCTGTATTAGCACTTAAAAGTGTTAAAGTATTGGCACTTGATGTACTTGTTATAGTACCTGCACCTGAGATGGTTGAAATTGTTTCATTGTTTCCATTCAAATCAAAACTTGCTCCGGAAGCCACCACTAAATTGGCCACATCACTGATACTTGTACTTGATCCTAATTTAAGGGAACCTGTATTCACGGTGATAATAGGTGTTGTTGAACTGGTGGTACCTGATACACTACCACCCCAAACACTAGAAGTGATTTTAAAACTACCAGTTCCATTCTTATCCAAATCTCCAATGGTTAAAGTATTGGTGGTTTGTCCATCATTGTATCCACTAGAACTGACGGTGGAATTATTGGTACTTACGATTAGCTTGCCTGGTCTTGATAAATTTAAGGTTGATGCTGAAGCACTACTGTACCCATTACTTGTATTGATATTTCCAAGTATTGAAATACCATTAGGCCCTGTTATGGAAACCAAACCCCCATTACCCCCCAAACTTGTTGCTCCTGTTGCGGTATTGTTTGCTCCTTTAGATTCTAATGATCCTGTGGATGCAATACTTACAATGCTATTGGCTGTAAGTGTGATGTTTCCTCCTTTAGCAGCTGTACCACCCGAAAAACTATTGGCAGCAGCATTTAATTTTACTGCTGCGTTGATATAAATTGAGTCTGCAGTTAAACTAATGGATGGAACCAGTGCACTAGTGCTAGTACCATCTGTAGATAAACTAAAAGGCTGATTGACAACAATTGAATTGCTTGCTGTTACTTGAAAAGTATTTGCATTGGAAGAAGTAGTAGTAGCAGTTCCTGCACTACTAAAAAACACTGCCCCATTTTGTGTACCTGCAGCATAGGTTGTATTTAAACTAACATTACCATTGGAGGCCACCACTTTAGTCAATACTTCATTAATATTGACGTTGGCATTTTCAGCACTAATGGTAAATGTAAATGGTGTGCCAGTAGATCCGTCTCCTGTCCAAGCACCTCCACTGGTCGCAGAGGAAGAAATATTTAAATTACTAAAGCCACTAACTGTTGGCACATTACCAGGCACTAATTCAAAAGGAGTACTTGCATTAATTTGGATGGCATTGTGTGTAGCTGAAGTACCGTAATTGTAAAATTTAAATCGATCAATTTGTGTGCTTAACTGTTTATTGGTAAACTGTAGCTTAGCTCCTGTTCCAGTAGATCCGGGTGTGGCATAAGTTCCTGCCCAACCCTTGATTAATAGTGTATTACTAGCAAAAGAATTATCTGAACCAGAAAATTGAAAAGTATGAAGCCCTGTTCCTAAGATTAAATTAGATCCACTATTGGTCACATAGGCATTACCTACAAGGTCCGAAAATCCTCCAGTACTTAAATTACCACCGTCAAAATAGATATCACTTGCACTATTTATAGCGTTAGCTATTCCTATCTTCAATGTACCCTTTGAAATTTTTGTTCTTCCTGTAAAAGTATTCACACCCGACAATGTTAGCGTATCAGTTCCGGTTTTTGTAAGCATCCCCCCTGTTCCAGAAATAATCCCTGACACATTCACTGCTGACTTGTTATTGTTAATCGTTAATTCATAACCCGATAAGCTAATTGTAGTTAAAGTTAAAGTATGAGAAGCTGAAGATGTTGTAAGTAAGGTGGAAATAGTTGCAGCACTATCTAAAGTAATTGTCCCAGTAAAGGAGTTATTTCCAGTAGAATCAAAGATGGCGCCGATATAATTTAAATTAACAGGGTCAGTATTACCATTGGTTAAATTATTATCTCCAATTCCTCTGATTGAAATAGGTTCTGGAACTGAAATTGCACCCAAGACTTGCAAACTACCCCCATTTTTTATGATTGTATTATTAGTTGCACCCGAAGCGCCTAATGCACTCGCTTTATTAATTCTTATGGAACCTGAATTGATCGTAGTTGTTCCTGTGTAATCACTTGCCGTTCCCGAATTGGATAAGACCAAAACCCCATGCGCAACTTCTGCATTGGATGATTTAATTAATGAAACTGCACCGGTAATTTGACCATCAAAACTGGTTAAAAGTTTAGTTGGATTATTGTAGATTAATGTGATTGTTCCCGTACCTTTTATTATACTAGAAGAGGCTCCAGTTAAGGTACTAATTGTTACAGAATTGCCATTTAAATCCAAGGTTGTACCTGCACTTAAGTCAAGTTCCCCATTTTTATAAATACTTGAAGCTCCAGCTAAGCTTAAAGTACCACCTGAAATTGTAAAAACAGGATTATTATTGCTATATCCATCGGTAACATAACCTCCCCAAGTTGAACTCTTTAGTGCAAATATGCCTGTACCCAACTTTGTAAAACTTCCAATATTAAATTGAGCCGTTCCTGTTTGCCCATCATTAAGGCCATTAGAAGTTATACTAGTTGCACTTGTATTCACTGTTAATGATCCAGGAATAGCACCAGCTAATGTATTGTTACCACTTTGGTTGGCCCCTGAATTTATTTGCCCTGAAATTGAAATACCAGTTGAGCCATTTAAAACAATATTCCCACCATCACCACCATAAGCATCTGTACCATTGCTAGCTGCCGCAACCTGGCTATTGGTAGACCTGTTGAGTTGTCCTAATGAATGTAAAACACCGGTTATTGAAATAGTTCCTGCATTAGCATTGATGGTTATATCTCCACCCTTTGCCCCTCTTTGAACATTAGTTAAATAAGTAAATGTAGGTGAAGTAGTAATTGAATCCTGTACAAGAATATTTCCTGTAGTGCTATTTAATTCAATAGCAACAGATGTAAAATTTTGATTATTAGTAAGGAAATCAGTGGTTAATTTTAATTCCTTTGCAATTGTAATAGTGCTATTGGCATTGATGGTAAACTTTCTTGTAGCAGTTGAAGCACTTCTTGAATAAACTGTATCTTGAAAAATTACCGTACCCGTTCCAGAAGAAGTACCTGCTATAGTAGTACTTAATTGCACATAGGGATAAGTACTAATGGCTGTCCCTAATTCTGTCCTATTGATGTTTGCAGTGAGCGTGCCATTAGTAGGGATAAAAGTTCTAGGATCTCCAATAGTTCCTGTACCAGACCAAGTACCACCTGATGTCGCTGCTATAGAAACTACGATATTAACATTAGCACCTGCAACAAAAAAAGGAGGAAGTGAAGGGTTGGTTATGGTTGCTTTTGGTAAAAGAGTGTTTGAAAAAGAAGGAACTGCAGCACCCAATAGTAGGAATATTAAAACAAAATATTTTTTAGGGATACTAAATTTTTGCAATAAATCTACCCTACGATTTTTTACTAAAAAATCGTTACTTAAATAAAGTCGACAAAAATTATAAAGCCCTTTATACTTCATTTACTTTTAAGCACCATTTTTTATTAGTAATAATAATCTATCTGTACTCTATCCCCTGTTGTTAACTTATAAGTACCATTTTTAAAAGGTATATAGCCAATATATTTCGAAGGAGATCCATTAGCTGTACCCGGAACTGCATTGGTGTTAAATCTGAATGCAGTTGTACTTATTCTAACACCGTTAATATAAATTTTTACTAAGCTCTTAGTATTGGGAACTTGAGTGAGTGTAAATAATGCAGAAACAACTCCATCTGCCCCAGATGATGCAGCAGAAGTTGTTGCCTGTGTAGCGTCCACTGTAAATTCTTCATTCATTTCTCTTACTAAACTATAATTGGTGCCTTCTGTTGCTGTAGAAATTGCACTAGTCCCATTACCTAATAATACCCCAGATAAGGTTGTTGCACCTGTTCCACCATTGGCTACAGCAACAGTGGTTCCACTCCATACCCCACTAGTAATAGTTCCAACACTTGTTAAGCTGGAACTTACCACATTACTTGCTAAAGTGGTTCCAGTTAATGTATTTGATGCAGCAGTTATAGTAATATCAGCACTGCCATCAAAAGCAACTCCATTAATATTTTTTGTCGCCGCCAATTTTGTTGCTGTGCTAGCATTTCCTGTTAATGCCCCAATTAAATTGGTAGAAGTGATTGAACTTAATCCAGTGACAGTAGTAATAGTTCCACCTAAAATCAAATCAGTAGTACCTAATGTTGTTTTACTATTGGCCAATTGAGCATTGGTGATACCTGCTGTACTTGATAAATTTGAGGATGTTATTCCGGAAGCAGCAACTGTAATACCACCTGATGCATTTGTAATAGTAATACCTGAGCCTTGTGTTAAAGCAGCCCTTGTAAAACCTGTACCATTACCAATATCTAATTGACCATTGGTTGGCGTTGCGGTTAACCCTGTTCCCCCATTGGCTACTGCGATGGTTGTCCCACTCCATACCCCACTGGTGATTGTTCCAACACTTGTTAAACTTGAGGCAGTAATATTGCTTGCTAAAGTTGTTCCAGTTAATGTATTGGCTGCAGCAGCTACTGTTATATCTGCACTGCCATCAAAAGCAACTCCATTAATATTTTTTGTCGCCGCTAATTTTGTTGCTGTGCTCGCATTTCCTGTTAAAGCACCAATTAAATTGGTAGAGGTCAAAGAACTTAATCCTGTCACAGAAGTAACTGTTCCTCCTAAAATCAAATCTGTCAGACCTAAGGTTGTTTTACTATTAGCCAATTGAGCATTGGTAATACCTGCCGTACTAGATAAATTCGCTGATGTTATTCCGGAAGCAGCAATTGTAATGCTGCCAGATCCATTGGTTATGGAAATTCCTGAGCTTGGAGTTAAAGCAGCTCTGGTAAAACCTGTACCATTGCCAATATCTATTTGCCCATTGGATGGAGTAACTGTTAAACCTGTTCCGCCATTGGCGACTGCGATGGCAGTTCCACTCCAAATACCGCTGGTGATAGTTCCAACACTTGTTAAACTAGAGGCAGTAATATTGCTTGCCAAAGTTGTTCCAGTTAATGTACCAGCTGCTGCTGCCACTGTAATATCAGCGCTGCCATCAAAAGCAACTCCATTAATATTTTTTGAACTAGTAAGTTTATTTGCAGTACTTGCCGTACCAGATAATGTACCCACCAAATTGGTTGAAGTTAATGAGCTTAAGCCAGTAACTGAAGTGAAGGTTCCTCCTAATGCCATAGAAGTAGCACCTAATGTAATTTGGCTACTAGTTAGATTCGTATTAATGGCATCTATTCTTCGAGATAAAGCTGCAGTATCTTTTTCAAATCGATCATTCATCCATTTAGCAGTATCTACAATTTTTAAATATGTTTTACTTGAAGATAAAGAGGTAGCAATAGAAGTAGTAATTGCGCCCAAATCCGTCTTCTGAAATAAGTAGGAGGTATCAATCGATATTCTTGATCTTACAAAGGCTGTCGTAGCAACTTGTGTACTATTCGCATTAACATCCGCCGTAGTGGATGTTGGAGTGCCTGTTAAAGAAGGTGAAGTAATGGTTGGGGTTACAATAGTTTTATTGGTCAAAGACTCTGTACCAGCTAAAGTGGCAATAGTTCCTGATGTTGGCAAGGTAATGTTAGTTACATCTGTACTAACTAAGGTAGTGCTATAATTGCCTGATGTGATAAAATCACTAGCAGTTGTAATATTACCCCCCAAGGTGATTGTTTTACCTGAATTATTTATACCTGTACCTCCAAACTGTCCTGCAATCGCTTGGGTTAAATCTGCACCACCATTAAATGAATTTCCATAGATATTTCTAGCGGTTGCTAATTGCGTTGTTGTACTTGCATTACCCGCTAAGCTAGCTGTAATAGTACCTGCGCTAAAATTACCACTGCCATCTCTTTTCACTAAAGTATTTGCTGTATTACTAGATGTAGCTGCAGCAATATCAGTAGCAATGGTACCTGAAATTTGACTACTATTTACACTGGTTGTGGCAAATAAATTATTTACATATTCTGTCGTAGCTATTTGTGAATTCTTAATAGTAAGGGCAGCTGTTGGTGCAGTTGGTACCCCAGTAAGCGATGCATCAACAATTGTTTTATTCGTCAATGTTTCCGTACCTGCTAATGTTGCAATCGTACCGGTGGTTGGTAAAGTAATATTAGTAGCACCTGTACTTGTTAATGTAGTACTATAATTTCCCGCAGTAATAAAATCGGCTGTGGTGGAAATATTACCTCCTAAGCTTATAGTTTTAGTTCCATTATTAACCCCTGTTCCACCATAAGTGCCTAAGATAGCAGAGGTTAATGGTGCACTGCCATCAAAATTATTACCGTAAATGCTTCTTGCTGTTGCTAATTGTGTTGATGTACTTGCATTACCCGCTAAACTAGCTGTAATAGTACCTGCGCTAAAATTACCACTACCATCTCTTTTCACTAAAGTATTTGCGGTATTACTAGATGTAGCTGCAGCAATATCAGTAGCAATGGTACCTGAGATTTGACTACTATTTATGCTAGTAGTTGCAAATAAATTATTAACATACGCCGTAGTGGCTATTTGTGTGCTTTTATCACTAGTGACAGCTGTTGGTGCGGTAGGTGTTCCTGTTAAAGAAGGAGATGAAATAGTTGGTGATGAAATCGTTTTATTAGTCAATGTCTCCGTACCTGCTAATGTTGCAATCGTACCGGTGGTTGGTAAAGTAATATTAGTTACTCCTGTACTTACTAAAGTGGTACTAAAACTACCGGAGGTAGTGAAGTCACTCGCAGTTAAAATATTTCCACCTAAAGTAATTGTATTACTTCCATTATCTACTCCTGTACCTCCATAAGCACCTGTAATCGCTTGGGTTAAATCTGCACCACCATTAAATGAATTACCATAGATATTTCTAGCGGTTGCTAATTGTGTTGTTGTACTTGCATTACCCGCTAAACTAGCTGTAATTATACCTGCACTAAAATTACCACTGCCATCTCTTTTCACTAAAGTATTTGCGGTATTACTAGATGTAGCTGCAGCAATATCAGCAGCAATAGTGGTAATGGTGGATGAACTTACTCCTCCAATACTATTAGAGGAAGATGTTATTTTAGAAACAACAAAGGCGGTGGTTGCTACTTGAGTGCTATTGGCATCAGACGCAGCTGTTGGTGCGGTAGGTGTTCCAGTTAAAGAAGGCGAAGAAATAGTTGGCGATAGAATCGTTTTATTCGTCAATGTCTCTGTACCAGCTAATGTTGCAATCGTACCGGTGGTTGGTAAAGTAATATTAGTGGCACCTGTACTTGTTAAAGTAGTACTATAATTTCCTGCTGTGGCGAAATCGCTTGCCGTTAAAATATTTCCACCTAAAGTAATTGTTTTACTTCCATTATTTATTCCAGTACCTCCATAAGTACCTCCAATGGCTTGACCTAAATCTGCAGTACCATCAAATGAATTACCATAGATAGTTCTTGCTGTAGCCAATTGTGAAGTGGTACTTGCATTACCTGCTAAATTACCAGTCACATTACCGGTTACATTACCCACCACATCGCCTGTTAAAGATGCTGTAATATTACCTGCACTAAAATTACCACTGCCATCTCTCTTCACTAAAGTATTAGCGGTATTACTTGATGTTGCCGCATTTACGACATCTGCTACTGTTCCAATTGTTGCAGAGCTTACTCCTCCCACTGTATTAGATGCAGCTGCAATTCTAGATAGTACAAAGGCTGCGGTTGCAATCTGTGTACTATTGGCAACATCAGCAGGTGTAGTCGCTGTTGGATTTCCAGTTAGGGTAGCATTAACAATTGTTTTATTCGTTAATGTTTCTGTACCAGCTAAAGTTGCTATGGTACCAGTTGTTGGCAAAGTAATATTGGTAGCTCCTGTACTTGTTAAAGTAGTACTGAAATTACCAGCAGTGGTGAAATCACTTGCTGTTAAAATATTACCGCCCAATCTTATTGTTTTATTTCCATTATCTACTCCTGTACCTCCATAAGTACCTCCAATCACTTGTGCTAAATTAGCCGTACCATCAAATGAATTACCATAGATTGTTCTTGCTGTAGCCAATTGTGTAGTGGTACTTGCATTCCCTGCTAAATTTCCAGTTACATTACCAGTTAAATTACCTGTAACATCTCCAGTTAATGCCCCTGTAATATTTGTAGCAGCGAGTGCAGTCAATCCTGTTACTGAATTAACTGTTCCTCCTAAAATTAAATCTGTGGACCCTAAGGTTGTTTTACTATAGGCCAATTGTCCATTGGTGATACCAGCAGAACTTGATAAATTACTAGTAGTTAAGCCAGTGGCAGAAATCGTACCTGCTACTAATGAAATTCCCGAACCTGCAGTTAAGGCTACTTGCTTAGCATTAAAAATATCATAGTCTGTATTACTTAACAAGCCTGCATTTGTTCCTGAAACAGAAGCAAGTGGTATCGTTAATGAAATGGCTGGAACTGAATTAGCATTAGCTACAGTTGAGGTAAATGAACTTCCACTCGCATTTACAGTAATTGGATTTACACTTGTAACAGTTCCGCCACTACCTGTTGCTGAAACAGTGATTGAACCATTCCCATTAGTGATAGTAACACCACTACCTGCTGTCAAAGTGGTCTTACTTAATGTGCCAGATGTAGTTCCAATTAATACTTGTCCATCAGTATAGGTAGACTGACCTGTACCGCCATTAATTACTGGTATAACACCCACTATTTTATCACCAGATATTGATGAGGATGTAAGTAAATTATTTACGAACTTGGTGGTTGCAATCTGTGAATCATTACTACTATTAAGTGCAGTAGGTGCATTTGGTACTCCAGTAAGCGTTACATTTTCAATGGTTTTATTGGTCAAAGTTTCATTACCTGCTAAAGTTGCAATGGTACCAGTAGTTGGTAAGGTGACATTTGTTGCACCTATACTAGTTAAGGTTGTACTATAATTACCTGCAGTGGTAAAATTATTAGCAGTTGTAATATTTCCTCCTAAAGTGATTGTTTTACCCACATTACTTACACCAGTACCACCATAAGTTCCTGCAATAGCTTGACCTAAATCGGCAGTACCATCGAAAGAATTTCCATAGATAGTTCTTGCTGTAGCTAATTGAGTAGTAGTACTTGCATTACCTGCTAAACTTGCAGTAATGGTGCCTGCACTAAAATTTCCACTACCATCTCTTTTAACTAAGGTATTCGCCGAATTAGTTGAAGTTGCAGACGCGGTAGTGCTTGCAATGGTAGTAATTGTTGAAGAACTAACTCCACCTACAGTATTTACTCTTGGTACATCTGCTGTACCACCTAAATCACCTGCTAATAATATAATACCTTTTTCAGTAGATGTTGCACCTGTGGCTGAACTTGATATTTGAGAACGAACAAAAGCGGTAGTAGCAACTTGTGTGCTATTCGCATCTGAAGCAGGAGTTGGGGCCGTTGGTGTCCCTGTTAAAGAAGGTGATGAAATAGTTGGCGTTAAAATATCAGGGGATATAATTGTTTTATTTGTCAAAGTTTCTGTTCCTGCTAAAGTAGCAATTGTACCAGTGGTTGGTAAAGTAATATTAGTAGGTCCTGTACTTACTAAAGTTGTACTAAAATTACCCGAAGTGGTGAAATCACTTGCGGTTAAAATATTTCCGCCTAAGGTGATCGTCTTAGATCCATTGTCTATACCAGTTCCTCCATAAGCACCTCCAATAGCTTGTGCTAAGTTAGTGGTGCCGTCAAAAGAGTTACCATATATCGTTCTTGGTGTTTGTAATTGCGTAGTTGTACTAGCATTTCCTGCTAAGTTACCTGTTACATTACCTAACACATTACCAGTTAAATTTCCTACTACATTACCTGTTAAATTACCTACCACATTACCAGTTACATTTCCTGTTAATGCTGCTGTTACAGTTCCTGCACTAAAATTACCACTCGCATCTCTTTTAACTAATGTATTAACTGTATTACTAGAAGTAGCTGCATTTATAGTTGTGTTGATAGACCCAATTGTTGAAGAATTTACTCCACCTACACTATTCACAGTTGGTAAATCTGCAGTGCCCCCTAAGTCATTTGTTAATTTAATGATCCCTCTTTCAGTTGCTGTTGCACCTGTTGCTGAACTTGATATCTGAGCTTTAACAAATGCTGTAGTTGCTACTTGTGTATTATTAGCTTCTGAAGCAGGTGTTGGTGCAGTTGGTGTCCCTGTTAAAGAAGGTGATGAAATAGTTGGCGTTAGAATCGATGGGGATACAATCGTTTTACTAGTTAAAGTTTCTGTGCCTGATAACGTAGCAATGGTACCGGTAGTTGGTAAAGTAATATTAGTAGGTCCTGTACTTACTAAAGTTGTACTAAAATTACCCGAAGTGGTGAAATCACTTGCTGTTAAAATATTGCCGCCCAATCTTATTGTTTTGTTTCCATTATCTATGCCTGTTCCTCCATAGGTGCCTCCAATGGCTTGACCTAAATCGGCACTGCCATCAAAAGGATTACCGTAAATATTTTTTGTTGCAGCTAATTTTGTAGCTGTACTTGCATTACCAGTTAAGTTTCCTGTTACATCTCCAGTCACACTTCCAATCAATGAGGCTTTTACAATCCCAGCATTAAAATTACCACTTGCATCTCTTTTAACTAAGGTGCTGACTGTATTAGTTGATGTAGCTGCATTAATTGTTGTATTAATATTAGCGATGGTAGAAGAACTAACACCTCCTACTATATTCACTGTTGGCAAGTCTGCTGTACCCCCTAAATCATTGGCTAATTTTATAATCCCCTTCGCAGTGTTTGTAGCATCTGTTGCTGCACTTGATATTTGCGCTTTAACAAATGCTGCTGTAGCCACCTCTGTTCCATTTGCATTAGCAACCGGTGTAGGGGCTGTTGGGCTTCCAGTTAAGGAAGGTGAGGAAATGGTTGGTGATACAATAGTTTTATTGGTCAACGTTTCTGTACCTGCTAAAGTTGCAATCGTACCGGTGGTTGGCAAAGTGATATTGGTTGGTGCTGTACTTACTAAAGTTGTACTAAAATTACCAGAAGTGGTGAAATCACTTGCAGTTAAAACATTGCCGCCTAAGGTAATTGTCTTAGATCCATTATCAACACCGGTACCTCCATAAGTACCTGCTATAGCTTGTCCTAAATCTACACTACCATCAAATGCATTTCCATAAATAGTTTTAGTTGCTGCTAATTTTGTAGCTGTACTTGCATTACCCGATAAGTTGGCAATAACAGTTCCTGCATAAAAATTTCCACTTCCATCTCTCTTCACCAAAGTATTAGCTGTATTACTTGAAGTAGCAGCAGCTATATCAGAAGCAATGGAAGCTATTGTTGACGAACTTACCCCACCTATACTATTGGATGATGCAGTAATCTTTGAAAGAACAAAGGAGGCTGTAGCTACCTCAGTATTGGTTGCAGCATCTGAGGGAGTTGAAGCTGTTGGACTTCCAGTTAAATTGGCAGAAACAAGCGTTTTATTGGTTAAAGTTTCTGTACCTGCTAAAGTTGCAATGGTGCCTGTTGTTGGAAGTGTAATATTGGTTGCGCCGGTACTTGTTAAAGTGGTACTGAAATTACCAGCTGTTATAAAAGCACTTGCGGTGGTTATATTTCCACCTAAGGTGATTGTTTTATTTCCATTATCTACGCCTGTACCTCCATAGGTACCTGCAATAGCTTGCGCTAAATTAGCCGTACCATCAAATGAATTACCGTAGATTGTTCTTGGTGTTGCTAATTGTGTAGTAGTACTTGCATTACCTGCTAAATTTCCAGTCACATTACCTACCACATTACCTGTTAAATTACCTGTTACATTACCTGTTAATGATGCTGTTACATTCCCTGCTATAAAATTACCGCTCGCATCTCTTTTAACTAAGGTACTAGCAGTATTAGTGGATGTTGCTGCATTGATCGTAGTATTAATAGTACCTACTGTTGCAGAACTTACACCCCCTACACTATTTACTGTAGGCAAGGCTGCAGTACCGCCTAAATCATTAGCTAGTTGTAGGATGCCCTTTGCTGTAGTTGTTGCATCTGTTGCTGCAGATGATATCTGAGATTTAACAAAGGCTGCTGTCGCTACCTCTGTACTATTTGCATTAACAGCTGGTGTAGGTGCTGTAGGGCTTCCTGTTAAAGAAGGTGATGAAATAGTTGGTGATACGATAGTTTTATTAGTAAAAGTTTCCGAACCTGTTAATGTCGCAACTGTACCTGTGGTTGGCAAAGTAATGTTGGTTGCTCCGGTACTTGTTAAAGTGGTATTGAAATTTCCAACTGTTGTAAAACTATTTGCAGTGGATATATTACCACCTAAGGTGATTGTTTTGGTTCCATTATCTACGCCTGTACCTCCATAAGTACCTGCAATAGCTTGCGCTAAATCAGCACCCCCATTAAATGAATTGCCATAGATAGATCTAGCGGTCGCTAATTGTGTGGTAGTACTTGCATTACCTGCTAAATTTCCCGTCACATTACCTACTACATTACCTGTAACATTACCCGTTAAGGAGGCTGTTACATTACCTGCACTAAAATTTCCACTACCATCTCTTTTAACTAAGGTATTAGGAGTATTATTTGAGGTGGCTGCATTGATCGTAGTATTAATTGTACCTACTGTTGCAGAACTTACACCTCCTACACTATTTACAGTGGGCAAGTCCGCTGTGCCTCCTAAATCGTTCGCTAACATTATGATTCCCTTCGCTGTTAATGTTGCTGGTGTAGCTGCACTTGATATTTGAGATTTAACAAAGGCTGCTGTTGCTACCTCTGTACTATTTGCATTAGCCACTGGTGTAGGTGCAGTAGGGCTTCCAGTTAATGAAGGGGATGAAATAGTTGGTGAGGTTATAGTCTTATTAGTCAAAGTTTCCGTTCCTGCTAAAGTTGCAATTGTACCCGTGGTGGGTAAGGTAATATTGGTTGCTCCGGTACTTGTTAAAGTGGTATTGAAATTTCCAACTGTTGTAAAACTATTTGCAGTGGATATATTACCACCTAAGGTGATTGTTTTGGTTCCATTATCTACGCCTGTACCTCCATAAGTACCAGCAATAGCTTGTGCTAAATCAGCACCCCCATTAAATGAATTGCCATAGATAGATCTTGTAGTCGCTAATTGTGTGGTAGTACTTGCATTACCTGCTAAATTAGCTGTAATTATTCCCGCACTAAAATTTCCACTACCATCTCTTTTAACTAAAGTATTAGGTGTATTGTTTGGAGTAGCAGCAGCAATATCTTGCGCTATTGACGCAATTGTTGACGAACTTACTCCTCCAATACTATTTGATGAAGCCGTTATGCTTGATTTAACAAAAGCTGTAGTTGCTATTTGTGTTGTACTAGTGCCATCAGCAGGTGTAGGTGCTGTAGGTATTCCTGTTAAAGTTGGTGATGCTAGATTTGCTTTTAAGTCTAATGCAGTTTGTGTTGCAGTAGTAATATTTGTGGAATCTGTTAATATTTTTGCCCTTAAAACTCTTGCTGTATCAGCTAAAGAACCATTGGCTGCAGCCGCATCGGCTTTTACTTTTTCTGCTGAATATAAACCCAGTGCCACCCAATTTAAATCATCTAAATTTACTGAATTTAATTTATACAATGAATCAACAGCCTGAACATAAACCAACATTCCATATTTTCTTCTTGTGATAGGAATGGCATTACGATTACTAATTGAAGGAACTACCATATATCCCCCCTTACCCAAGCTATCTATATGCGTAGGGTTGGTAGCTCCGTTGGCAGGAGAAATAAAATCCAATAACTTAATCTGTGCATTGGTCACAGAATAAATCAATTGAAAAAACACATATAGTAAAATTATTTTTTTCATTAATTTATTATTAGTGTTACATTATCTGTTCCGCTATTTTTTTGAACATAGATCTCATAACTTAAATCATATCCTGATGCATTTCTAAATGTTCTAGTTATATGATCAAAGGCTGCAATACTTTCAAATCCTCCAGCCAAAATACTTGTAATGGTAGCACCTGGTGTTGATGTTGGAAATGCATAAAATGCATATTTCACAGGGCCTGCACCTCCAGATCCAGTAATAGTAAAGGATGATTTTGATTTTGAATTTGCAAATTCTTGGCCACCCCCTGACATGGCACGAATATCAGCATCAGTGATACTTGCCGAAGGATTGGTTGATACTCCCCAATATTTATAGGATGCTGGGGTATAAGTTACAGTGTTGGTTGTAACAGAGCCCGCTGTTACTTGATTGACCACATCGTCCTGACCAATGTTATTCTGTTGCACGGTTGTTCCAGCTGCATAAGTATAAGTAACTGAATAACTAATTGCCGAAGTTAAAGCTGCAGGCACATTTGTAGAAGCTATGGTTACACCATCTTTCTTGTATACAATACCGGTAGAAGCTCCTCCTCTATTTTGAGTAAATGTAGGAACTAAAGTAAGGGTACCTAAATTAGCTCCAATTTCTACGTAACCACTAGCGATGCTATTACTTGAGGTGATAGATAAACTTGCAGTTGGGGCCTGATAAGAAGGATGAATGATGGTGGTTAAGATATCGGCAAATACCTCATCAATTGTTTTGCCTGCAGCAGGAATGATTTGCCTATCGGTATATTTACCAAAACTACCACCACCAAAATTTACTTTTAAGTCGGCAGTGAATTTATTAGAACCTGAAGACAAAGCATCAATTCTTGTAGATAAAGATGCAGTATCTGTTGCATTTAATTTTTTAGTAGAAAATTTTGTAAGACTATCTGAAACATTTAAGCCTTTTACTAAAATATTTCCGTCTACTTTCACTGCACCCGTTACCGATAAAGTTCCAGTTTTAGTATTACCTGTAACTACTAAATTTCCTCCCACACTCGCATCGCTTGTTGTACTTAAAGTTCCTGTATTCGTGTTGTTGGTGACTACTAAATTATCTCCGATTGTAGCAACACCTGTTGTACTTAAGGTTCCTGTTTTAGTATTACCTGTAACAGTCAATCCATTATTTAATGTGGTAGCGTCTGCCACTGATAATGTACTACTTATTGTTGCAGCTCCTGTTAATATTGTCGCTCCAGTAACTGACAAAGTGCCTGTATTCGTGTTGTTGGTGACTACTAAATTATCTCCGATTGTAGCAACACCTGTTGTACTTAAGGTTCCTGTATTCGTGTTGTTGGTGACTACTAAATTATCTCCGATTGTAGCAACACCTGTTGTACTTAAGGTTCCTGTATTCGTGTTGTTGGTGACTACTAAATTATCTCCGATTGTAGCAACGCCTGTTGTACTTAAGGTTCCTGTATTCGTGTTGTTGGTGACTACTAAATTATCTCCGATTGTAGCAACACCTGTTGTACTTAAGGTTCCTGTATTCGTGTTGTTGGTGACTACTAAATTATCCCCGATTGTAGCAACACCTGTTGTACTTAAGGTTCCTGTTTTCGTATTGCCTGTAACTACTAAATCGTTTGTTACGCTCGCACTGTTTGCTGTTAAGGTTCCTGCATTTGTAGTTGTAGCTGATAAGGTATTCGCTGTAGCTGTATTGGTAACAACTAAGTCCCCTGCAACATTCGTATTATTTAAATCAGTTGTTCCTGTTACTGACAAAGTTCCTGTTCTCGTATTACCTGCAACTACTAAATCGTTTGTTACACTTGCACTGTTTGTAGATAAGGCATTCGCTGTAACTGTAGTTGTTACACCTAAGGCCCCTGTAATATTCGTATTTTTTAAATCCGTAACTCCCGTCACTGACAATGTTCCTGTCTTCGTATTACCCGCAACTACTAAATTACTACTTACACTTGCACTGGTTGCTGATAAGGTTCCTGCATTTGTAGTTGTAGCTGATAAGGTATTCGCTGTAACTGTAGTGGTTACACCTAAGGCCCCTGTGATATTCGTATTTTTTAAATCTGTAGTTCCTGTCACTGACAAAGTCCCTGTTTTCGTATTACCTGTAACTACTAAGTTATTCCCGATTGTAGCAACACCTGTTGTACTAAAGGTTCCTGTGATCGTGGTATTGCCTGCTGCTAATATTCCTGCATCAGTTCTTGTGGATGACAATGTACCTGTATTTGTATTGCCTGTAACTACTAAATTACCACCAACACTTGCATCACTTGTTGTACTTAAAGTTCCTGTATTCGTGTTGTTGGTGACTACTAAATTATCTCCGATCGTAGCAACACCTACTGTAATTAAGGTTCCTGTAGTTGTATTGCCTGTAACTACTAAATCGTTTGTTACGCTCGCACTGTTTGCTGTTAAGGTTCCTGCATTTGTAGTTGTAGCTGATAAGGTATTCGCTGTAGCTGTATTGGTAACAACTAAGTCACCTGCAACATTCGTATTATTTAAATCAGTTGTTCCTGTTACTGACAAAGTTCCTGTTCTCGTATTACCAGCAACTACTAAATTGTTTGTTACACTTGCACTGTTTGTAGATAAGGCATTCGCTGTAACTGTAGTGGTTACACCTAAGGCCCCTGTAATATTCGTATTTTTTAAATCCGTAACTCCCGTCACTGACAATGTTCCTGTCTTCGTATTACCCGCAACTACTAAATTACCACTTACACTCGCAGTGGTTGCTGATAAGGTATTCGCCGTCACTGTAGTTGTTACACCTAAGGCCCCTGTGATATTCGTATTCTTTAAATCTGTAGTTCCTGTCACTGACAAAGTTCCTGTTTTCGTATTGCCCGTAACTACTAAATTATTCCCGATTGTAGCAACACCAGTTGTGCTTAAGGTTCCAGTGATTGTGGTATTGCCTGCAGCTAATATTCCTGCATCAGTTCTTGTGGATGATAAAGTGCCTGTATTTGTATTGCCTGTAACTACTAAATTACCACCAACACTCGCATCACTTGTTGTACTTAAAGTTCCTGTATTCGTGTTGTTGGTGACTACTAAATTATCTCCGATTGTAGCAACACCTGTTATACTTAAAGTTCCTGTATTTGTGTTGTTGGTGACTACTAAATTATCCCCGATTGTAGCAACACCTGTTGTACTTAAGGTTCCTGTATTTGTATTGCCTGTAACTACTAAATCGTTTGTTACGCTCGCACTGTTTGCCGTTAAGGTTCCTGCATTCGTAGTTGTAGCTGATAAGGTATTCGCCTTAGCTGTATTGGTAACAACTAAATCCCCTGCAACATTCGTATTATTTAAATCAGTAGTTCCTGTTACTGACAAAGTCCCAGTCTTCGTATTACCTGCAATTACTAAATCGTTTGTTACACTTGCACTGTTTGCTGATAAGGCATTCGCTGTAACTGTAGCTGTTACACCTAAGGCCCCTGTAATATTCGTATTTTTTAAATCTGTAGCTCCCGTCACTGACAATGTTCCTGACTTCGTATTACCCGCAACTACTAAATTACTACTTACACTCGCACTGTTTGCTGATAACGCATTCGCTGTAACTGTAGTTGTTACACCTAAGGCCCCTGTAATATTCGTATTTTTTAAATCTGTAGCTCCAGTCACTGACAAAGTTCCTGTTTTCGTATTGCCCGTAACTACTAAATTATTGCCGATTGTAGCAACACCAGTTGTGCTTAAGGTTCCAGTGATTGTAGTGTTGCCTGCAGCTAATATTCCTGCATCAGTTCTTGTGGATGATAAGGTTCCTGTATTTGTATTACCTATTACAGTCAAGCCATTATTTAATATTGTTGCTCCCATTACAGTTAACGAGTCAATTAATCTGGTCTTTTGATTTACTTGCAAATTACCATCAACTTTCACAGCACTTTTCGCTAATAAAGAATCATTAATAATTGCTATTTGATTGACATACAAATTTGAATCAACCTTCACGTTACCTTTTGCCAATAAGGAATCATTCAATAAAAGCTTTCCCTTCAACAACAAACTTGAATCTATTCTAGCTCCTCGACTAACTGTCAATGAATCTTTAAAATCAAAACCAGAGGCAACAGTCAACTTCCCTCCCACAAATAAATCTTGGCCAATTGTTAAATTAGAATCAATCAAAGTATTACCAACGACCCTCAACGAATCATTCAATGTTAGCACAGAATCAATTCTGACTTTTCCATTTACATATAAACTTGAATCTATTGTAGCATTTAAAGTATTTACTTTTAAATTAATTCTATTAGACAAAGACACCGTATCTCTTTCAAACCTTTTGGACAACATGACCGATGTGTCTGAAATATTAACTTTTAAATTAGTACCGGTGGCTGTGGCTGAAGCCAGATTATCAATCCTATTAGACAAAGTAATCGTATCTTTTTTCTGTAATAAAAAGGAGGTATCCTTTTTTATTCTTTTGGTTAACATGGCTGCAGTATCTGCAATTCTTAAATTTAAACCTGAGGAAGAATCAATATTGCTTGTAAGTTCATTCTTTAAATTTGCTATTTGATTCTTAAGATTAGATTTTACAAAATAAGTATTGGCTACAGTGCTGTCATTGCTTAAACTATCAGGATTGGGTGTTTTAGGCTTGCCAATAAAAACAGGTGAAACCAAATACTTATTACTTAGAGTATCTAAATTCTCTCTGGTCACCAGGGTTCCTGTCATTGGTAAATTAAGGCTAGTCGTTCCAATCGTATTGAACTTTAAATTCCCCAATCCTTGAATTTCAAAATTCTTACCTAAAGTAATCGTTTTGCCAGTGTTATTAATTCCAGTACCTCCACTTTCACCTGCCAATACCCCACCAAATTTTGTAGCAGAATCTGCGATTACTGCTTTAAAAGCACTGAATGCATAAGGCACCGCCCAAATCTGAGAGGTACCCATATCCACATATTCTTTTGTAAGGTCCCAACCTGGTGTGGGAATAGAAGGCGCAATGGCTATTTTTAAACTAATAAAATAAATTTGTGATCTCCAATTTAGATTATCAAATTTTGTTACGCCGGCCAAACGAACTCCATTGCCTATAATTAAATTGAAAATACCATCATCATTAGAAGTTACTTGATGACTTTCAGAATAAACAGTCGATCCTGTGGCCGTTGCTTCGTGAATATCAACGATCGCATAAATGGTTCTTGCTGCAGCGGCATTTCCACTCACATCCCTAGCAACTGCCTGAAATAAAATTCCACTAGGCTGCGTCTGTGCTATCAAATTCTCAAAAGAAAATAATAAAACTATAAATAATAATATTTTAGTTATTTTATTCATTGTATTATTAATTCTTCAAAATTTTAAAAGTTTGCAAAATTGAATTAGAGGCTATTTGAATAAAATAATACCCAGAAGACAATGTTGACATATCCAATTTATAACCAGCCAAAAATGCATCCTGCGTTACTTCTTTCGAAATGGAAGGCTGGCCAGTATTGTTATAGACAATCAATTTAAACTGATTATCACTTTGAATCATGTTTAAAAATTTAATATTGGCGTAAGTGTTTACAGGATTGGGGGTGATTTTAATACTCAATTTTATGTAATCTAAATCCACCAAGCAAGAAGCAAAAAATTCACCTTTTTTAGTAGGCCAAAATTTTGAGACATTATTTGCAACGATGAAACAATTTTTTTTATAAATCGAAATCGACCCACTGGATGCTGAGGCATTGGACATACCGCCAATAGAGCCAATAGAATAGCTTAACCCAATTTGGGAATGAACATTCATCGTAATGAATAAGAATAATATGGTTATTATATTTCTCAAAGGAATTGTCCAGATATGATTTTTTTACTTTCCTCTTTATGGCTTGAAATTAAATTGGAGAAGTCTTCTTCCGATTTGAAACCAGAGGCATTGATTAAAGAATTAATTGGTAATTCAGCATTTAATGGATTCGTAAATTCATTCCAAAAATGTGCAAACCTGTATTTTTCACATAATTCATTAAATTCTAGATTGTAGTTCTTTTGGGTGATCTCGTTTAAAAAGGTAGTTTTTATATTTAAAATATTTGCCATATGTGTTTCTGTGGCAGATTTATGTAAATAGTATTGATTAGTGAAAAAATGATGATCAAATAAAACCTTGATTTTATTCTCATTTTTAATCAAATTACGTATATAAAATAATTTTAATGCTTTGAAAAATTTCATAAAAAACGGATTACTTCTAATATACAATTTTCGATTTTCTTCTATATTTAACAAATTCAGCGTGATACTAGAAAAAAATCTTAGAAAACAGATATGAATCATTGTAAAACAATAATATATATATGAATATAATTAATACTATAACCAAAATTTGGCTATTAAAATCAATAATAAAAAAATGGAGGAGAAATTATAAATAATCTAGGATAAAATGAGTGAGACAATGGCAGTCTAAGTACCCTTCCTCCATACCAAAAAAATGACGAATTAGGCTAAAAAACAGTATAATTCTTAGACCACAATCGAATCTATTAGGTCTGAGGGGTTGCCTCCATGAAATTTCTTAAAGGGCTTATATAGATGCTGTCTGGAGGAGAAACCCGCCTCCTTTGCTAGAGCATCAATGGTATAGTTTAAATACTTAGGATTGTGTATAATATCAATGAAATACTCTACCCTTTGTTTATTCACTAAATCGTTGAAAGTTAGATTGTACTTGTAATATACATACTTATAAAGATCATTACTGCCCACATTTAAAACAGCAGCAAAATTATCTAAGGAAGCGTCAGGTTTTGTAAAATAAAAGTAGGTAAAGAAATGATTGATGAAATCTATGTCCTTGATCAAAAGGTCTGCATTCTTTTTAAAACTATCCCCGAATGCAATTTTCATGGATGATTTATTTAGAAAGGCAGGTCTATATAAAATGACAAATAAAATATAAACATAATACAATACAGAAATAGAATAACCTACTGTATAATTATTTTGTATAATTGGAATAGGCAAATACATTAAAATGAGTAAAACCATCATGATAAATATCGTAATAGTCCATGCTTTTATTTTATCAAAGTAAATATTATTCATCCCGAATTTATTGATTATTTTATATAAAAAATAAATAAAGGTGGAAGCAAAAGAGGCAATTAACATCACCCTTAAAATCATAAACAATAGTGGTAGTTTTAAGTTCTCAGCTCTAACAACCACAATGGTTTGCGCTTTTAAAGAGGAATTATATCCAGGGTTAAAAGTCTCATTATAATAAAAGGAATAGATAGAAAAAGATATCAATAATATAGATATACCTATTACCCATTTTCTAAACTTAGGGAAATATAAAATACTAAAAACATTTAAAAAAGCGGAAGAAACAAATGCTTTACATAATATAATATATAATGCATATTGAGTAGAATACAAATCCAAACTATGTACATAAGAAGCAAAACCAATTCCTGTAACAATTAATAAAAAATTGTATTTTAAAATAAATGGACGTTTGAATTTAATAAGTACGTCAAAAAAGACCAATATGGATAAAGCAAAGATTGCAAAAAAAACTTTTTCTAATAAGGGGGTCATTTATTCAGCTATATTTCTTAATAACGAAAATAGACAAAAATCTAGTATAATCTATGGTTATATTAATTATATTAATTATTAAAAATAAATATAATATCTTGTTTAACATTGGCACTATCATACTTTAAATGAAGTTGAACAGCATTGATATCAACCACCTGAAACTTGTTGGTAATTTTTATTCCAGCCAATCCAGCCTGAAAATTTAGAATTAAATCAGTAATGGTAGGCATTGACCAAGTACCAATTACCCCATCACTATCTGTATAGGAACCATCCCTACTAAAGGTTTTGGTATATTTTTTTTGAGCTGCATTCAATTTATACACTGTGCCATTCACCGACAAGGAATCAATTTTCCAAGTATGTTTAGTATTTTGGTAAGCACCAGTGCCTGCTAATAAATTTTTTTGAAAATCTAATGGCGATACTGCTTGTGTTTTCACACATGAAATGAATGAAAATGCAATCAGCGAAAAAATAATAAATGAAATAAAATTTTTCTTATAATTATTAATACTAAGCATCAGTATAATTATTTAAATAATTTTCTTGAATAAAAGAATCCAAAATTAACGAAACTATCTTTAGACTTATTCGGACTACTTCTTAATTGTCCAATACTAAAAGATTTGCCAGAAGGATTAGAAAAATAAACTGCCGCCTCCGGATCTGTTTTAATTTTTGAAATCATTTTAGCTACATTAGGATATTCATCTGGTCCAACATCATCTAAATAGTCAGAAAAGCTTTGATGCAATGTTAGAAATACACCTACACCGTTGAATCTATTAATTTGATATTTTAATTTAAAATTGAAAAAATAACCCATTGCCATTAATGAATAAGGTTTTTTTAAACTATCTATAAATTGACCGCCTGTACCCAATGGTTGTAAATTATAAACTTTACTCTTGTATAAACCAGTTGGATTAAATGAAACAAAATCAAAACCAATTCCAATAGAAGGTCTAAATCTTTTGGCCTTTGTATACAACCTATTGTCTACAAAATCGTAATTCAAACCTGGAGAAATACCAAGAATGGAAGTACTAAAACTCATTCCTCTTGAAATTTGTTCATTGTTGGTAGAATTAAAATCAGAGTTACTTAGTTTTGAACTAGTGATGGCTAAACTAGCACTCAAATTGGAATACAAGGTATAGCCTATATTAGCTCCAAACAATATATTCATTTCATTACTGAACAAATTAGGATTACTAATTGTTCCCTGGAAAATAGTCTCTCCTGCCAATAATGAAATTTCAATTCTACTTTTTTGAGGTGTTTCTAATTTCTGAAACTGATTTTTCACAGAATCAAGCTCTTTAGGCTTGGGTGCCACCGTATCTTTTTTTGATTTTAAAGAATCTACAAATATTTTTTGTTTTCTAAATTGCAATAAATAAGCTTGATACCCAATTTTAACATCAGGAACATATTCATTATTCCCCCCTGTAATCCCTTTGATATTGTAATAACCAATTCTTTGCTTTGGAACAGCAATAGTTTTAGTAATGTCTAATTTTGTGGTATTACCACTAATGTCTTGTGGATTAAAGGTCAAAATCGTATCTGTAATTTTTAAAGAACTATCTGATTTAAAGTAACTGTATATTAATTTAGCATTACTATAATTTGCTTTTTTGTTTGCTTCTAAAACAATACTTTTTAATTGACTTTTAACTGTCAATGTGTCCTGAAACTCGGTATTTGTTTCCCCATTTTTTATGGAGTACACATGCAATGGATTTGATTCGGCAGGTGTTTGTAAAAATGGATTGTATTCTAGCTTAGGGGAGCTATAATTTAAATTTTGATCATAAATTCCTTTTTCAATATCATCTTTCACCACTGATCCCCAGTAATTGTTATTAATTTTGTAGGTTTTCTCTGTGCCGTAAATACCAAAATTCGCAGCATGAACTACGGTATCAGAGATATTGTCTATTAAAAAGTTTTTTACAAAACTATTTTTTTCAATTTTAGCACTGTAAATAGTATTAATCTGATCTGTTCTTCCATAAATATAATTAGTTGAAATATTGTAATTTTTGAACCCATACACAAAATTATTAGCAAATGTGTTATTTATAATTTCAATATCTACATGGTCGCTTTTCAAATCCTCAAAATAAATACCAGCATTGTTGCCTGTAAAAAGGTTGTTGTTTACTTTGAAATGTGTGAAAATAGAATCCGTATTAAAATTAAATGGTGGATTTAACACTTGCAATACAGAAATCTTTCCCACATTATTTATAAAAACGTTATCAGAAATATTAACTTCCAATCTATTCCATCCAAAATCAAACATTAATGGCAACTGTAAACCTCTAAAAACTGTATTGCTTATTACTACTTTACTAGAATCATTATTTTTTATAAGTAGCCCCACCCCTTCTAAATTTTTCTTCCCGAAAAATTCAATATTATTGGATACCCCTGTCATTGTTACACTCCCCTCGCAGACAATAAGCCCAGCCTCTATCATCTCTATCTTTGCCCCCGCAGCCACTTCCAAAGCACCTGTAACACGAACCACATCCTTAATCACATGATTACCTGAAGGAATATTTAAGTTAGGATAATTACCCGCTAAAGTATCCTGTGCATGAGCATAGTTTGAAATAAAAAGAAAAATGAATAGGAATAAGGGGGCCAACTTTCTCATTAATCTATTATTTTATATATAATTGGTGGAGAGGTTCTAGTTGATCCGTCTACCAATGACATGTTGATGTTATCAAATATTACTAAATCGTTTTTCTTAAGACTGCCTAATATTTTTTGGGTAGTGGATTGGAACAACTCGCCATAGTTGGACACCGATTCTTCCTCTTTCCCATTGTGGATTTTTACTACTTTATAACTGTTAATTCTTCCTGGAAAATATTTTAAATTATTAATTTCCAAATTTGCTTCTAATCTTTCAGCCGCTAATAAATCTTTCACACTAATGTTATAAGTATTCAAATTATCCCCTTTTACTCGCACCAATGGATCAGGCAATGGGTTCACCATAATCTTCTTATCAAACAGTAATTTTTTCTCTTGCTTTCTTAAATCATAAAATTTTAATAAATACTCTCCATTTTTTGAAAATGTAATTTTGAAATCTTTTCCTACTTGGGTGATTTTTGTTTTAGGGATTACTTCAAAAGTAAAGTCTTTGTCAAAATCAAATTTAAAGTCCGAAATAAAAGAAGTAGTTAAGCCAGTAAAAATATTTTCTGTATGTAAAGAATTAATAACATTTCTAAACAAATCATCAAAAACCTCGTCTGTTTTTTTGATTACTTTTTGATCAGGTTGAATAATCTCCTCTGGCTTGTATTCTTTAACAGTAGATTTTAAAACATACAATTTAGGATTGAACTTAGAGAAATAGGTAGGTTGATACCCAATTTCTGCCAACGCGGCTTCTTGATATAATAATTGCGCCTTTGCTACCAATAACTTAATACGCTGCAATTGCATATAACTAATGGCAGAAGGTTTATGCATAAACATGTAATAATCCCACTCATCCACTTTTCCTTTGATGGTAGTTACCTGTTTTTGTATAGGAATTAAAGAATCCAATGAAGTTTGCAATTTAAATGGCGCCTTTTTAATAAAATCAGAAAGGTCAAATAAATCAACACTTAATTGCTTTACCCCTCTATCACTCTTTAATATTTCTTCAATTAAATTTCTACCATTAAACTGCTTAAGTAAGGTTGTTTTTTTTGCAGCAAATTCACTGTCTACATAATTTATTACGCCGCTAATGACCACATAACTTTTAGCAAGTCTGGTTCTAATCTTTAAATAACTATTGGCCTTTTCACTTCTGCTTAATAAGTCTATATTGTCTTGAATAATATTGTTGCTAATTTCTACTTTTTTTACTTCCTCCACAATCAATGATTGGAATGACTTAATAGTAAAAATATTAGAGTCCAATACCGATAATTTGATATTGATCACAGAAAAACAAATAAACACGATATACAAAAGACTAATAATCTGGTATCTTTTGACATCTACGTGACCTTCGGCCATATCCTAGATTTTAATTTATTAGCTGTATTGTTTGTATAATAATATAAACGCCAACTGTGAACCTGCAGGCACTGTATTTGTTTTAGCTAAATGGTAATTCAATTTAGTGAACACATCTTTCTTCGTATCTTGTTCATTCAAATTAAACAACTCTAATAACTTAGATTTTTTACTTACGTTGTCTGTAACTAACTTTTCAATGATGGTATTGATATAATTTAAATAAGTCAATTCTCCGTTGACAAATAATTCATTCAATGCAACACTGTACTCATTTTTAGACCCGAAGTAGATGGTATCTGCATAGCAATTAACCACATCGTCTAACACAATAGTCTTATTTTCTGCAATTTGAAATTCAATGATTTTATTGAAATATTGTTGCCCAAGGGATGAATCTGAGAAGGACAAAGTGGTTTGTACTAAGTTTTTCAAATAAGCATACCCAGCAGCAGTATCAACATTATATCTTACCTTCTTAAATTTAGACAATAGTTTTTTCTTCAATTCGTCAGACTCTGAATTTAAAATATTGGTCAATGAAAATAATTCAGCCTCTTGCTTAATATCAATTTTTTGTATAAAGTATTCAAGCAAATTTTGATCCTTCAACTTAACCAAACTCTTTAAGCATTCTATATTAGGGCTAATTATAAGCTCCTTAGTGAAATAGTTTTGTACATGACTTAATACCACTTCCTCTTCACCGCCAAATACTTGCTGCTCTTTAGATTTTCTTGGCCTAATTTCAATAGATTCTCCTTGACCAGATAATATAAAATTTTCAAAAAAAGTATTGAACTTTATGATGGAAAAAGCTTTACATAACAATTCTACTTCTATTGCTTGCATCGTATGCGCCTTGTCTAAAACCAATTTGCTCATTTCTGGAATTGGTAATTTCACTGGGAACTGTATTAAGAAAGGCAAGGCTTCTTTATTCGGTAATTTCTTATCGAAAATTCTTTTAAAAATTTGACTGACTTGTGTGTAATCGTCGGTACTTAATTTATCCCAAGCAGGTTGGAAGAACAAGTCCTTTGCAAGACTAAGGATATCCATTTGCTCCAATTGCCACAAGGAATGTGCTGCATTTTTCTGAGCTAGAGACGCATTCGCAATATCGCCATTGATATCAATTTTTAAATTATTTTCTTCAGTACCATTGATTAACTCCTGATTGTTAATTCTTACCACCGCATTTACACCTTCCGTTCCATCTAATGCAATGTCCGTATCAGACCCAGATCCATCCCCGGTTTGGATATTGATGTAGGTTTCGCCAGCTGCGGCTTTAGCATTAGCTGCAATTGTCCCCAATCCTTCTGCTACTTTGGATAAGGTTGCTTCTGTGGCCACTTCCTGCTTCACTTCGACATCTACAAATTTAACAGCAGATACCCCAAACACGATTGCCTCAATGGCTAAACCGCCAGTGATGAGCAGATCTTGGGCAGGCCACTCCAATAACTTGGCAATAACCCCAATTAAAATTACAACGGCTGCACCGCTATAAAAAAGGTTGAAAATGTCTAATTTTTTGGTCTTTACGACATCTGGTTTCATAGGTGGATTATTTAGATAGAATTTTACTTACGGATGTAAAATCATTGTAATATAGATTTATCTCTATTAGATTCAAAAAAATGCAAGAAAATCAATAATTAATGGGGATACTATTCTTGAATCATTGTTATACAATATATTATAAATTAATTAATTATAATATGTTTGATTTTTAGAAATTAGTATAATTACTATGAAAAAATAAACTAAGTACCAGTAATAATGCTTTTTAAGCCTCTTTCTTCATCTTTTGCCAAATCTCCTCTTTCTCGGTTAAACTCAACATAGTTAAGTCTAAACCATGGCTTTTGGCATAGGTTTCCATCAGTTCGAAACGCTTCTTAAACTTCTTGTTGGTCTTTTCTAGGGCGGTTTCTGGGTCTATCTTTAAAAAGCGGGCATAATTGATTAGGCTAAAAAATACATCCCCCAATTCGTCCTCCATTTTCTCTTGGTCATTTTGGGCAACCTCATGTTGTAGTTCCCCTATCTCCTCATTTACTTTATCCCAAACCTGTTCTTTGTTTTCCCACTCAAATCCTACTTGTTTTACTTTTTCCTGAATTCTTAAAGCCTTCACCATGGAAGGCAAACTATTGGGCACGCCGCTTAATATAGTTTTTTTACCATCCCCCTCCTTTAATTTTAACTGCTCCCAGTTTAATTTCACTTGTTCTTCCGTCTCTGCTTTTACATCGCCATATATATGTGGATGCCTGTGAATTAATTTTTTAGATATCCCTGCAATCACTTCTTCTAAATTGAATTCATTTTTCTCAGATGCAATTTTGGTATAAAATAAAATATGTAATAATAAATCGCCAAGCTCTTCTTTAATGCCTTGCCAATCTTCTTCAATGATAGCATCTACCAATTCATATAATTCTTCAATGGTATTACTTCTTAAACTATGAATGGTTTGCTTTTTATCCCAAGGGCATTCCGCTCTTAAACGATCCATGATGGCGACGAGTTCTAAAAAGTTTTTGGAAATATTTTCTTGAGACATATTATAAATTAAATAAAGAAAGCAAAATAAACACTAGCATTAATCCGGCCATTAAAATGGCAGTTAAAAAATTTAAAATAATAAATTTTAGGACCGTTTTAAACCTTGATTGATTAAAATGATTGCGCAATGCTTTATATAAATAATAGAACATTAAGATGGATGTAATAATTGCTGCTGCTCCAAATGGGGGTCTTTTAAAAATAAACTCTGTAGAAATATTCACAAGCTTAAAGGCAAATAAAATAATAAAAAATGCACAGTAAATATGAATGCTGAAAATTAAATGGTCGACAAAATAATGATTTTTATTTCTACGATACAATACCCATAAAAACAATGCAAACATGGGCAAGGATATATACAACATACGAGAGAAATAATGTTGAAACTGCTCCATTAAAGCCTCTCCGAATTTAAATTTATCGTCTTTGAATTTATCATTCAACTCAATTGTTTTTTTAACCAAGGATGACTCAAACCAACTATCTTTTTTTGTATCGGGTAGCTTAGACTGCGCGGAATCATAAGCCCCGATTGTCTTATAGGGTATAGCATCATTTCCAATTTGAAAATTTAAACCCCCTTCTTTTTTAACTTCTACATTCTTAGCATCCGTTTTTTTAAGATCTGTCTTTTTTGAGGCCACTGTATTTAGTAAAGCAGGTTTTGGCAATGGAGGATTTGGTAAAGCTATAACAGGAAGCGGCTTTGCCACCTCTGGCCCTTTGACTTGTTCTCCAGAAAAAATAAAGAAAAAGAATATCGCGGAAATAAATAAATACATTCTAATGGGATGAATGTAATTGGCTCTTTGGCCATCCATATACAATTGGGTAAGCTTTGCTGGTTTAAACAAAAGTAGCTTCAACGTTTTCCAAAGCTTACCATCAAAATGGGTTAAGTCTTCAATAAAATGCATGATTAAATGCCCAAAGCTTTCCTTCACCTCCACATTCTCTTGCCCACATTGATGGCAGAACCTTCCAGTTACCGTTTCACCGCAGTTTAGGCAGTTTTTTTCTTTTCTTTCTTTTAAATGAGACATAGGGATAGAATGCTTGGCGCTAAGTTACACTTGACTGATGTACAAAAAAAATCCCTCTCGAAATAATCGAGAGGGATTGTGCCTCAGGCGGGAATCGAACCCGCACGGGCGTTGCGGCCCACAGGATTTTCTTACTACTATGGTTTTCACCACCCTACTCTGGTTTGTAGTCTGGACTATGCCTTCACCATATCTTTCGATTTAGGTGCTCCGTGTCTAGTCTCTACACGTTCCCTTTCGGGCTTCGCTCGGTATTCCCATTTTAAAGGGTTCGCCGAATTTACGGAGTT